>CAYWZS010000028.1:0-41808 GCA_964462905.1 uncultured Anaerolineaceae bacterium | reverse complement strand
CGTTGGCCCGGTCTACCGCCCCAATGACCCCACTGTGGCCGAACAACTGGCCGGAGCCTACCGCCGGAGCTTGGCATTGGCGGAGGCACACGGGTTGGCCTCTGTTGCCTTCCCCGCCATCAGCACGGGGATTTACCGTTACCCGATGGACAAGGCGGCTACATTAGCATTAGACACTGCCAATACCTACTTGCACGAAACGGGGACAGCTACAACCTTGCAGCTGGTCCGCTTTGTGTTGTTTACTACGGACGCTTATGGTGTGTTTGTACAAGCGTTACGTGGGTTGGCGGCAAGACAGCCACACATCAGACTAAAAGGCTGATGTGGCGATGTATGGGTGGCAGCCACGCCGGAAGTGCCTAGTCGAGGTTGATGCTCTGGAGCGTTGCAAGCACGCGCAGGAAGCTGGTGAAATCCTCTTCCCCGAACAATTCACGAATCTGACCATCCAATTCCTCTGCCGCGCCCAGGATTTCCTCACGGCGGTCCTTAGCCTCTTTCGTGAGGAAAATACGCACCGCGCGACGGTCGGACGGGTCTGGTTGGCGCTCGATGAGTGCTTTGTCTTGGAGCTTATCTAGGTTTGGGGTGAAGCTAGTCGCCGCACGCCCAACGGAGCGAGCCAACTCTGAGGCATGTTGTCCGTCTTGGTCATACAACGCACGCAGGACATACCACTCAATCACCGAGAGATTGTTGTCTTGGGCCGCCCGCGTGAACAACTGATCGACGTTGCGCAGTGCGATGTCTAGGTTACACCATACAGAACCACCAAAACGCAGGCTAGATATACGCTCTTTCAAGTTGGAATTTGATGATGCCACGAACTACTGTCCTTTAACTTTGTGAGATTTTGTACCTTTACGATGTTAATGTCTATCACACATTACGTAAATTGTAAAGATTTGTGATGTTATACTAGTGTAAGAAAGTACCTCACCATCTAATATGACATCTGCATAGTCCAAGCAGACTACCACAATTCATCGGGTATTCCATACAAATCACATTACCATAGGGTCATTTTTACGTATTTTAGGACCATAGTCACATCAGGCGTTTAACTTTTCCTGAAAAATTGCTATTTGTGTCGAATATTTACTTTTTTATATATAGCGTAAAGACGGCTCAGGGTGTTTGTAAATCAAGGGCATTGTCCGGGCTAGAGGTTGCCAAGCGTACCCCGTTGCTTGCGTCGTACATGCCCACGCGCAGTTCATAATTGGATGTGGGAAGCGGGAACGTGTAACGGTCGATCACAAACTCCCCAGGCAGCCAGAACGATGTAGGATAGGTGTTGGCGCGTGGCATCTGGTCCTGTTGGGTGGTATTGCTTCCAGTCACGGGGTCGGTGACATGAACAAACACTGTATAGTCTGTCGTCACAGGTGCAAGCGCCTGCCACACCAGCTCCAGGGTTAAGGTCTGGTCATCCGTGATTGCGGTGTACCCGTAAAGGGAGAGTGCTTCGCCGAGCTGTGCATCTAGCACGGTGGCAACATCGGGCGGCTCTAGCAAACGCGGTTCTCCCTGGACGCTGATCGTCCCCAATGTGACTTGTGGGCCGTCTGCAATGACCAGTCGTAGCGGATAGGTGCTGAGCGCCTGTTCACGGTCCAGCGTTACCTGTAAACGTTCGGTCATCAACTGCCCTGGGGACCATGACGAGGTGGGGTGTTTGGCTAACATGGGCGCGTCCAGCCTAAGCTCAGTGTCACCAAGCCGCACGGTGTATTGTAGGTCTGCACGTGACTCGGCATCGGTGGCGGCCCAGTGCAGCGTCAGCGGAAGGGTTTCACCGGGACGCGCTGCGTTGGGCAGGGTAGCCCACCCCACCAAGTTGACGCCAGCAACCACCTCCTGCTCGGCATGTACCGCAATCGGTAAATCCGCTGTCGCCGGATAGCTCGGTGGGCGCAATACCTCCAACGTCCCGACCGTCGCCCAAATACCGCCTGCGTCACCTTGATAGGTCAAGTACCGATCTGCGTTGCGTTCTACCCAGGCCATTCGCAGCGGATAACGTCCGGGTGGCGTGCCAATAGGCACCCGTAACCCTGGCACCCGCTGGAGCAGCGTTTCGCCCGGTTCCCAGCGGTCCGTACCGATAGAAAACGACTCGGCACGGGCGATTACATTGCCGAGTGAATCTTCCAGATGAACAATCGGTGTGAGGTCAATTGCGCTTGGTGGTGTGTTCACCTCCCACGCTGTTAAGATGTCTGTGTCAGTATTATGAAACGCCGCCCCGTCAAACGCACCGACGAAGGACAGGTGGGCGTTGTGGATCGCCGCGTCAGGTGATGTTAACGGGAGCATGGTACCCGGCGATAGTTCGTAAGCGGTAAAGGCGGTGCGTCCGTCTGGGCCTGTTGGCAAGTCCGTTAAGGAAAGGGCCGCCTCATCCAGCCAGGCCGCGAGTGCCGCAGTGGGCGGCGCGCTGCGTGGGAACAACGCCACACGCGGTTCATCCGGCGGCAGAAACAGAGTATCCGTCCCCAACCAACGCACCGCCGCGAGCTTGTAGACCTGTACGGTTGGGTGAAAGTGATCCTGGGCAGCGATATACACAGGAGTCCCCGTGTTTTTTTCTTGTGCCCAACCCGCGAGGGCGGCGAGATCGGCGTCCGTATCGTAGAACAGGTCGGCGCGTGTCACCCAGGCGGCGTAATCGCGTGCGGTGACGATCCCCCCAACGCCCAGCGCCAACAGCAACAACACCCCACGCCAACGCGCTGACAAACGTGCAGTCATCCACGTAAATCCCAGTCCCACCATAACGAAGATCAACGGTACCATTGCAATGGACCGCATGTGGTTTGGTGGAAAGCCACTGGTTGCCAACACGCTCGGAAAAATCATCAACGGCGATAGCAACAGCATCAGCCCGGCCACACGGTCTAATGGGGGTGTGCGCCGCCGAAACAGGGTCCACCCGGCTACACCCAGCCCAACGCTCAGAAACAGAGCCTCCGGCGGTGTGAAGTAGGGGCGTCCAGGCGGGTTGTAACGCAGCAACGTTTCCCCCTGGATGAAGAACATCCGGGCGTGGAGCGTTACACTTTCCGCCAATGTGATGTCCTCCGTCCCGCCCGTGACTTCGTACAGCCGCCCGAAGAACACATCCGGGCGCTGCACCGCGTAGACCGCGAACGGAGCGGCCAGCGCAATGAACACGGCGAAGAAGGCGCTTCCCTGGCGCAGCCGTAACCACCGTTCCCCACTACTCAACCCAACGAGCACCAATCCGCCCACGGCCAACCATACCGGGAACAGCCGTGACGAGTTATAGGTGTAGACAGCTAATCCGGCAAACAGGCCCGCCACCAGCAAGGGACGATAGTGCCCCCGTTGGAGGCCACGCCACAAAAACAGCAACGCCAATGCCTGCAACATGGGGAGCGTGATCGCCCGGAACGCCTGCCGCGCCAGCAACACCTGTGGCAACGACACCGCCGCGACAATCCCAGCAGCAAGTGCAACCCAACGACCGCGTTGACCGGGGAACATCACGCGGCCAAGGGCCATCGTCGCCGCGACGAGGATCAAATTGCTGTAAACGCCGACGAGTTGCAGCGCAAAACGGCTATCATGGATTAGCGTGATGACAGGCGCACTCAGGTAGTAGTACAGCACCTCGCGGCCCTGGAAATTCTCGACCATCGGGAAGGGCGTCGCGCCGCCGAAGGCCACCGTCCGCGTGATGATGAGGTTAACCGCCTCGTCGTAGTGAGGGCCAGGGGGATAACCGCTGAGGCCGATGATTCGCAGAGCAGCGGCGACCAGCAATGTGAGTGTTGCAACTGTAAGGTGCTTGTGCTTCACGACGAACCCTATCCTGTCTGCGCGACGGGCTAGGGTACTGTGTGGGTGGGTGGGGAATCAAGTGTGCGCCGACGATAGATGAAGAAGGCCAGCAGAATGAGGCGTCCAAGTTCGAGCTGGTCGCCGTGTTGAATGCAGAACAGCTCATGTGCCGCAACCCGCCGCCCGTTGACAAACAACCCATTGCGGCTTCCCATGTCACGCCCGATCAACTGGGCGTTGTCGGGGTCGGCGTGTAGGCCCAGGTGCGCCCGCGAAACGCCCAACAATATCCCCGCATGGTCGGACAAATCCACGGCAACACGATTGTTCGCGTCCGAACGACCCACGATCAGTTCTTCGCGGGCCATGTAGGGGTCCAACTCGAACTTCACATGCTGGTTCGGGATACGCAACATCAACCACATGTCTGCTGTGAAATGTGGGGTGCGCTCGTGGGGCGTCTGGTAAAGGGTGGAAGTACCTATGATCGGCAGTTGGGACGCTGGCAAATGTGTTTTGCAGTGGGCGCACACGCGCTCCTCTGCCGTGTTCACCCAGCTACACACGCGACAGGTGATACCCGCCAGCGGCTGTGGTGCGTCGTCCTGTGAGAGCTTACGCGTCTTGGCAATGGCGGTGGATATGCCACCGCGTTCCGTCTCAAGCGCCCGCACGCGGTCCACAAAATGCTGTGCCTCCACACTGGGGAGTTTGCACAATTGACCGTAGAGGTGGTTGAGTGCGTCCACACGCGACATACCACGCCCCCGCAATGAAATATAGGTGTCCATCAACTGTGTCGGTTCCATCACGGATGATTACCTCATCATTTGTTACCGTGTGTAGTGTATCATTTCTGAAAGCTGTGAGAAACAGCACCACACCCAAGGCTAACCCCACGCTTGGGCAATAAAGCACGTTGAAAGGTGCTTGTTTTTACGAGAACCCAATATTGACGCGGGATACAGCATATTCATAAAGTTTGTTTACGGTTTGTGTTTGCGGTGCTAAGAAGTTTATAAAAGTTGTAAAATCTTGTGAGGGGGAATGGTGCAAGTAAAAACCTACTCGGAGCGCTGCTCACATACGTTTAATTGCCGCTGTGGAGTGTTGAAGCCAGCTACGAAACGATACGGCGGGGTATCGCCCCGCTTGGCGTAGCCACTCTAGACGCTTTCCAGCATGTTGGATTACCCTACGAGCAATACATGAAACGTTTCAATGGACAGTTATTCTCACATGACCACCACCTACACCAACATCACCCTGGTTGACGTGGAACCCGATGAGGCCGCCGCATGGCTGGCGGAGAACGGCCACACTGCCGCCATCTCTCCATCAGTCGATGACCTAACTGTCGTCTACGAGAACACGCTGGCGGACCACGCCGAAGATGATGAACCATTGGAGGCGCTGCTGACGGTTGCATCGGAGATCAGCTACGAACTCGGCTGCATGGCGTGGCTGGTTATCGTAGACGAGGATGCCGTGCTCATCTACACGCTGTACTCGGACGGCGAGGCTGTTGATAGCTACGGCGTGCGCGTCGGGGATAAACCCGACGGCGGCGACCCCGACTTTCTGGCGGCCCGGTTCGAGCGACCCAAGAAGGCCATCAAGGAGATTCGGCGCATACTCAACCGCCAGTTGGACGGGACGAGTGAAACCGCCTCTGCCCGCCTGGAAAAGCTACTCACCGTACTCGACCTGCCGACCATAGCGGTGGGCTATGACTATGCTCGGTTGCAGGCTGGGGAAACGCCGTCACACTTCACAGCGGAGGACCTGCTGTGGGTGAGCGCAGATGATGACAAAGACAGCGACGATGAAAACGAGGCAGACGTATGAGCAACTACACCAATATCACCCTCTACGGGGTCACACAGGAAGAAGCCGCCGACTGGTGCGCGGAAAACGGCGTTGTCGGCTACATCTCGCCCACGGTTGACGATGTGACCGTCCTCTACGAAAACACGCTGGCGGAGAACGCACACCTGCCGCAACCGTTGGAGGCGCTACTGGCGCGTGCCGCCACCATGTCCGCCGCGCTGATGTCCCCGGCGTTGGTGTCCGTCGTGATGAAGGATCACATGTTCATGTATGTGCTGTACCTGGACGGCGGCATGAAAGACTCATACATGTCCTACACAGACAAACCCCCTGCCAACGGTAGCACCGATATTCTCGTGCGGACCTTCGACGCTGAGGGCGAAGAAGCACGGGTGACGGCGGCGCTTCGGCGGGAGTACATCAGCGCGGCATCCGAGCGGCACATGGAACTCATGGACGCGCTGGCACTCCCGCCGATGATGATCGATATGGGGTTCGCCTACTTGGAAGAAGGCGAAAAGCCGCATGGTGTTGAGGACAACAACGACGTGATCTTCATCGGCCCTCCCAATGATGCTGAGGGCGCGTCCGATGACGGCGATATCGAGGGATGAGGATTGGCGCGAGGCCGTCTATAACCCGTGCGACCTGACGATAGACGTGCGCGGCGTTAGCCTGGGGGTGAAGGTCTACACCTAGCAGGATAGTGTGGTCGTCCCGACAACAGCAGGCAATGAGTTTACCGTACTCCCCCCCAAAGGTTAGTATTGTGAAATTGTAATGCGCTCCTAAATTTCAACGAACCCGCACCTATGATACATTGTGTATGTGAGCAGTGTGTCTTTATCAAGGACAAGGGATCAGCGTTATGACCGCCATTCACTCTAAGCCCACCACTTACAGTATTACACCCCAGGGTATTCACTTGATGGTCATGCACGAGTCCTCACGGGCCGCTGTCGATATGTGGCTGGATCACATGACCGACCTCATGTACGCACTCCACGACGCCGGCCCAGATGCCTATGCCCCTGTTCTGCTGGATCTTCGAGAGCCGGGCATGATGCCCGTTGGCTACGCGACCCAAGCAATCCGTATGTGGGCCGAGGAATATAACCACCCGCCGTTGGTGGACATCGCCGTGGTCTATCGTTACGGCCTGCTGGCGAGCCTGGCGGTGTCGCTCTCTAAGTTGACCCAACTCCCAGACGGTGTTGAGCTGTTCCACAAAGGCCGCTACGAAACCGCCCTCATCTGGTTAGCAGGACGAATCGCCCTGGCAATAGGGGACTAGGCTTGCATCCCCCCGGAGCGTGATGGACAATCGGTTACACTAACGATTGATCCAGGAGATCTACCATGCCGAGTCGTTCCCTAGAGCAGGCGGTCGAGAAGCTGAAAAAGGCCGACAGCGTATGTGTGCTGACGGGCGCGGGCGTCAGCAAGGAATCTGGCGTGCCAACCTTCCGTGATGCACAGACGGGCCTGTGGGCAAAATATGACCCCCAGCAACTCGCCACACCACAAGCCTATCAAGCGAACCCCAAACTTGTGTGGGACTGGTACACTTTCCGCCGTCAGATGGTCCGCAATGCCAAACCGAACCCCGGCCACAAAGCCCTTGCCGACCTGGAACAGTATTTTACGGCCTTGCCCATCATCACACAGAATGTGGACGACCTGCACGAACAGGCCGGTAGCCACGACGTCATCCACCTCCACGGCAACATTGCCGCCAATAAGTGTTTCTACAACTGTCAGGGAAATCCGACTACCGTTGATCTAAGCACCATTGCTTTTGACCCCAACAACGGCCCCCCAACTTGTCCACACTGCGGGCGAAAGTCTGTGCGGCCTGATGTGGTGTGGTTCGGGGAGATGCTCTCGAAGGACAATTTGATCCGCGCTAAAGAAATTTCAGACAGTGTTGATGTGATGTTGATTGTTGGAACATCCGGCCTCGTGCAACCAGCGGCCTCGCTCCCGACCTATGCCAAGCACGCCGGAGCCACCCTTATCGAGGTCAACCCGGACTTCTCAATGGTAACACCCCATGTGCACATCAAGCTCGAAGGCCCCTCCGGCCAGATACTGCCTACACTGGTGGAGGCACTTACGGGTGCGTAGCTGGTTGTTTATCGTCATTAGCCTGTGGTGGTGGTGGGGCAATGCCCAGGAAATTCCCCCGGTGCCAGGTGCCCCGGTTCAGGTCTTTCGGCAGGCCGCCGAAACGGACGGCGACACCCTGGTCTTTCTCAACCTGCTGACGGGGGCCACCACCCGTGTTAACGTCAATGGGAGCAACTACGCCGTTCTAGGGGATGTGGTCATGTTTTTGGACCGCGAGACGAACCGTGTCATGCTGTTGGATGCAGCGGGTGTGTTGCGCCCACACCCATTCATCCAGCCAGGGGCCGATACCCGCCGCCTGGACTGGACCATTTCGCCAGATGAGCGCATGATCGCTTGGACGTTTACCACCGGGGGCAGCAGCGGCGCACTGTTCACAACAACCTATGTGGCAAACGTAGACGGGAGCGAGCAGCGGGTGGTGCTGACCGATGGCCCACGCAGCGGGATTCGGGCGCTTCCGTTGGCCTTCAGCGCCGACGATACCATGCTGTATATGGACTATCAGCCGGACGGCCTGGGCGACTTCACCCCCTATACAGCCTACGCGGGGTTGTTTGAGGTAAACTTGAAAGATGGCAGTGTGGCTTACCTCCCCGCAGAACCCGGTTGTTTCTGTGGGGCGGGGTTCGGGGGGGGGCGTTTCGTGCGGATGGCCCTCAGTGCCGACCTCTCCGGCTTTGACTTGCTCGTGGCAGACCTCGCCGCCCAAGTTACAGGGACAATTGGGGCGGTGGGCCTTAGCAATTACACCCAGGGCGGCGACGTGCTGGTATCACCAGACGGCACTCAGGCCGTTTACGCTTTAGCGCAGGTTCAGGACTTCGGCTCGCCAGAACAGTCTGTGCGAACGGTGTTCGTCCTGGCAGATTTAGAGGCAATGGAACAGCAAACGCTCACCAATCCCTTGTTTAACTACCTGCGCCCGGTCGCCTGGACGGAGGGCAACAGCGCCATTCTGTTTGTGAGCGCAAATAACGGGACCACCTGGAAGTACAACCTCGGCAATGACCGCCTAGAGGAAATCGCACGGGCAGCCTATATCGGGACACTGTCGCCACCGAAATAAGACGTTGCTTTTTTACAAGTTACGTTAAAATAGAAACGCTGGTTCATAGACGAGACGAAAAATCACAATGAAGCGTGAGAACGTGTTGGCATCAGTTGAGAATATGGCGGCCCGCCAGGAAAAATATCCCCCTATCGCGAAGATTTTAGAGGAGGAGTACGGACGCAAGAAGTGGCGACAGCGCGGCACCGCCCTAGATTCGCTCGTCGGGACAATCCTCAGCCAGAACACGACAGACCGCAACAGCGGGCGGGCCTTTGAACAACTCAAGGCCACCTACGACAACTATGAAGCCGTCATGAACGCGCCCGAGGCGGAACTAATTGAGGTCATCCGGGTTGCAGGGTTGGCAAACCAGAAGGGACCGCGCATCCAACGCAGCCTACGGAAAATCCTGGCGGAACGTGGCGAATTTGACCTTGAATTTTTGGGGGAAATGGACGCCGACGACGCCCGTGATTGGCTCACCAGCATTAAGGGCGTTGGCCTCAAAACCGCTTCGATTGTGATCTGTTTTGGCTTTCAGGGGAAGGCCTTTCCGGTTGATACTCATGTGAACCGCGTTAGCCAGCGGCTCGGCTTGACCCCGCCGGGTACAACCCCAGACAAAGCCCACTACATCATGGAGGAGATTGTCCCACCAGCGGACTATTTCGCCTTCCATATCCAGCTCATCCAACACGGAAAAGCCGTGTGCAAAGCACGCACCCCACGCTGTGAGATGTGCCCACTGGCTGCCCACTGCGATGACTACCAGAGCCGCAAAGGGGACCCCATGGTATGACTGAAGAACATAAGCCACATGACCCCATCAGCACCAAAGAGTTCAACAACACCCGCCAGAACCTCCAGTTACTTGCCATGCAGGTTCGCAATGGGCGCGTAGACGGCGACTTCCTAACGCAGCAGGTCCACAAGCTAGAGGATTTCTTCGAACGGTTGGAGGTGGAACGGCAACAGGCACGCCAGGGGCAACGGTTCGAGGCGCTTTACAATATCAGCCGCATCCTGGGGTCATCCTTGGCGCTGCAAACGGTACTAGATCAGGTCATGGATGCCGTCTTGCAACTCACCAGGGCAGAACGTGGCTTCATCATGCTGCGCGACCATGACGGGGGCGTAGAGGTGGTGGCAGCCCGCAACCTGGACCAGCAAACGCTCGACAACTCGCAGTTTCACTACAGCCGCACTGTCACTAATTACGTGCTGGATGCTAGAGAACCCGTCGTCACCACCAACGCACCCGAGGACCCGCGCTTTTCTGGCTTGGATTCGATCATGGCACAGTCTTTGCGGAGCATCATGGCAATACCGCTTCACGCACGGGGGGATGTCATCGGTGTGGTCTACGTAGACAGCCGTGTGACAACTGACTTGTTCGAACAGGCCGACTTAGACGCAATGCAGGCTCTGGCCGGGCAGGCTGCCATCGCCATCGAAAACGCACGGCTGTTCGAACAGACGGACAAGCAACTCGCAGAAACCGTGAAGCAACTCACCCAACTACGGCGAATTGATCGTCAGCTTAACGAATCACTAGACCCAGACCACGCCATGCAAATTACGCTGGAGTGGGCCGTTCGGTTGACGAAGGCACAGTGCGGTTACCTGGGCCTGTTGGACGCGGATGCCCCCGACGCACCCTTTATCAACGTTAAGGTGGAGGGCGAAACCTCGTTGCAAGCCGTGGATATGCTTCACCCCTCGGTACACGCCACGGTGCGGGAAAAACGCCCTCTCGCAGATGTGACCCCGGTGGCGGACAAGGAAGAAGCCGTTATGATCTTGCCAATTATGCGCGAGAACAAGGTTTTCGGCGTCGTCGTTTTAATCCGCGAGGCGCAGAACCCCTTCACCACGGAAGAAACGGACCTCGCCGGGCGTGTCATCAACCGCGCCGCTGTGACCATCGAAAACGCACGGCTGTACACCGCTGTAAAGGCCGCCGACCGTGCGAAAAGCGAATTTGTGGGGGTCGTCGCCCATGACCTCAAAGTCCCCATGAACAGCATTATGGGGTACAGTAATCTCACGCAGATGATCGGCAAGGACCACAATAACCTTGTTGGACGGCAAAATGAGTTCTTGACCAAAATCCAGGATACCGTGCGCTATATGGAACGTATGGTTAGCGACCTGGCGGACATCAGCCGCATCGAAGGTGGGCACTTCTCTCTAGACCAAGTCCGTGTTGACGTGCAGAAGATCACCGAAGCGGTTCAAGACACCACCATCTTACAGATCAACGAGCGCAATCACACCTTCACCCTGAAGGTGGAACCGAACCTGCCCAAGCTATACGTGGACTACTATCGCTTGCTCCAGGTGCTCACGAATCTGGTGAGCAACGCCTACAAATACACGCCAGATGGCGGTAATATTGATTTGATCGTTATGCGTGACGGTGATCGCGTGCGTTTTACCGTGCAGGATACAGGTATTGGCCTGTCTCCCGACCAAGTTGCCAACCTCGGTCGCAAATTCTGGCGGGCAGAGGACGAATACACGCGCAACCAACCCGGCGCAGGGTTAGGGTTCGCCATCACAATCAGTCTTGTGCGATTGATGGGGAGCAGGATCGATATTAAGAGCGCGGTCGGGCAGGGGAGTTCATTTTCGTTTACCGTCGCCACTGCGGACGACAACACCAACTGATTACGTTACCAACGGGGAAGTTTACAGGTGCATTTCTTCTTATCTCCCCACCTAGATGACGCGGTACTAAGCTGCGGTGGCACCATCCACCAGCTCACCGCCGCCGGGGAAACTGTCCATATTCGTACTGTCATGAGCGGCGACCCGCCGAACCCACTGCCAGATACCCCCATTGTTCGGGAACTCCACAGCCGTTGGAATGTCGGCCCAACACCGATGGTCGTGCGCCGCCAGGAGGACCACGACGCAGCGGCACTCGTGGGGGCACAGGCCGAACACATGGAGATTCCAGACTGTGTCTACCGCACCAGCGAATCCGGCAAGGCGCTCTACCCGGACGAAAACAGCCTGTGGCAGCGAGTTCACCCACTGGACCCCGCTATCAGGCGGTTAGGGGGCTTTCGGCTACCAGCCGATGTAAGCCACGTCTACATTCCGCTGGGGGTTGGCAACCATGTAGACCACATGGTCGTGCGCGAGATCGGTATTGCGTTATATCGCTTGTTGCAGACTGCTGGGAACCCCGCCGACGTGCGCTTCTACGCAGAATATCCCTACAGCGAAGATGCAGATGCAACCCAGAAGGCGCTGGCGTCTATCTCCACCGAGATCAAACTCGCACATCACCCAACTGTGTTGACTTACACCGACATCGCAAAGAAAGTGGAGGCGGTGAAGGCCTACCAGTCTCAGATCAGCACATTCTGGGAAGATGAGTTCGTGTTAGAAAAGCGGATACGCACCGCGTTGACGGCACAGTCCAAGCAACCGTCAGAACATTACTATCAAGTTCAAAGGGGCAACTAGGCAGATGGCAAATGCACAGCAACAGGCACGCGAGAAACTGGCGGTGCTAATTGACAATGCACACAAAGGCGCGATCATCCCGGTCCGGCTACCCGCACAGTTAGAGGAGATTGCCGCGTTGCTGGAGGCTGCCGAGCAAGAAGCCGAGGCCGCCAAGCCACCCCCCCCATCGGCAGATGTAGAGGCCATAATTCAGGATAACGCTAACTTTATCTTGGTGGCTGTGCATGAACTTCGTAACCCGATGACGAGCATTCGCGGCTACAGTGATATGCTCACAATGAGCGAACTCAGCGAGATGCAACAGCAGTTCTTGGACTATATCCGCACCAACACCAAGCGCATGGAGGGGCTACTTCATGATGTGAGCGACATGGGTAAGTTGCGCGGTCATACCCTCAAGATCACCGAGAAGATGGACATGTGCAAGAACATCCTCGGCATCGTGGAGAAGGAAACTGAGCCGATGGCGCAAGAGTTGGGCAAGACGCTCACGTTTGAAGTGCCGCAGGGCCTCCCTTTGTTAAACACCGATGGCGAGTACTTCGCGAAAGCCCTCACGAAACTGATCGAGAACGGCCTACGCTACAGCGGGGAAAACGGCGAGGTCGTCGTCCGTGCCAGCAGCGATGATAGCTGGCTAGTGGTGGAGATTCAGGACAACGGCATCGGCATGAATGCCGAGGAGTTGGAGATGATCGGCACGCTGTTCTGGCGCAGTGACCGCGAAGAAGTGCGCGAACACAAAGGCAGTGGAATGGGGCTTACGATTGCGTTCGGTGTGTTCGACCTCTTAGGTGCCAAATACACCTATGAGAGCGCCGTGGACGAAGGCACGCTGGTGACGGTCCGCATAAAGGGGATGACGTAAGCCAATGGCCGACAAGCCGAACCTCAAATTCCTGCTAGACGAGATCCTCAGCGGGGACAACGAACGCCGTCAGCGGGCGCAGGTGTTGCTGCTCGCGTTGGACGAGGACGCCGTGACCGCTCTCGTGGATGCGTTTTACGCCGGCGTGAGCGAGGCGCAAGGCGTCGTGCTGCTGGATGTCGTTGCGGAAATTGGCGGGCCAGAGGCGCTCCAACTATTAGAGCATGTCTACCGCAACCCACGCGAACCGTCCTGGGAGCGCTGGGCGGCGCTGGGCATGGCCCGGAACTTCCGTGAGGACGTGCTAGACACGTTATTGGACTGGTTGCAGTCCGGTGAGACGCCCTATCGGCAGACAGCGGCCCTGGCCCTCGGCTACATTGGCGGCCAACCCGTTGAGTTTGCGCTGGTCCACGCGCTGCACGAGCCAGAGATTGCACCACAAGCAGTACGCGCCCTCGCCATGCGAAAGGCGGTTCATGCGCTGGCGGACGGCTACGCAGCCGACGACGCGACCGTCTGGGAACGCATCACCAATGCCCTGTTAGATCTCGGTGATGCTGGGATTCAACCGCTGGTCGAAATCGTGCAGACAGAACACCCGGACTACTACGACTGCGTGATGATTAGCCTGCAAAACCTGGACCGTCCCGAGGCCCGCCGGGTGCTTCAGGCAGCAGACGACAACGTAGACAGCTAACGTCCCCCTGGGTGTATCCACGCACCACCAAATTCTCACATGAATATATCACTTGTTTTTACGACGCGCTTACATGCTTCGTGTATACTCCACACTTACGCCATATAGAGATCATTAATTGGAGAAACACTTTTGGGCGACGTAACCAAACACACCCTGGCAAACGGGATGACGGTGCTGCTGAAGGAAGTCCACAGCGCCCCCATCATCACCTGGGTCGTGACCTACCGCATCGGTAGCCGTAACGAGCGTACCGGGCTGACGGGCATTTCTCATTGGGTCGAGCATATGATGTTTAAGGGGACCAAACGCTTCCCGGCGGGCGAACTGGACAAGAGCATCGACAAGCTAGGTGGTGCGTGGAATGCCATGACCTCTAGCGACTACACCAGCTACTACGAAACGCTCCCGGCGGACAAGATCGACCTCGCGCTAGAGCTTGAGGCCGACCGCATGATTCACGCCACCTTTGACGAGGACGAGGTGGAGAGCGAACGCCACGTCATCATCTCCGAGCGTAGCATGTACGAGAATCAGCCGACCTTCTGGCTCAACGAGGAGGTGAGTGCTGCCGCCTTCCGCGTCCACGGCTACCACCACGAAATCATCGGCGACCTCGCGGACCTCAAGACGATGACCCGCAACGACCTCTACAACCACTATCAAACGTACTACATGCCAAACAACGCGATTGGCGTGGCGGTAGGTGCGTTCGACACGGACGAGATGCTGGCGAAAATCCGCGAGCACTATGAGCCGCTACCGCGTGCGAACGACCCGGTGCTGTTCGCCCGTGAGGAGCCGCCACAACAGGGCGAGCGCCGCGTGAGCATCATCCGCCCTAGCAACACCGCCTTCGTCCAGTTCGCCTACCATGCGCCGCCCGCCTCCAAAACCGGGGAGTGGTTCGCGCTCAAGGTGCTAGACGCGATCCTGGCAGGTCCAGGCGGCGGCATCGGCAACAAGACCACACGGCTGTACAAGGCGCTCATGGAAAGCGAACTTGCTGTCGGCATTAGCGGGAGCCTGCAACCGAGCATCGACCCCTACCTGTATAATGCAATGGTCGTCGTGCGGGATGGCAAAACGCCAGAGGCCAACGAAGAGGCCTTCGACGCCGTAATTGACCAGGTGTTCGCGGCGGGTGTCACCGCCGAGGAACTGGCCCGCGCCAAGAAGCAGCTCCGGGCCGCCCACGCCTATGGCATGGAGCGCGTCACACGGCAGGCGTTCACCTACGCCCGTGCGGAGTACTTCGACAGCTACAAGTGGGCGGACAACTACATGGGCCGCGTTGAGGCCGTCACTTTGGGCGACATCCACGACGTTGCGCGGCGGTACCTGCGCCGTTCCAACCGCACTGTCGGCTACCTGATCCCACAGGAAGAAACCGACTAACCATTCTACCCGACATCAACCCATGGGGACACAGACGCTTTTCTGTGTCCCGTTTTGTTGCCCGAACCACACAGGAGAAAACGAACCCCTATGACAGACAAAACTTTCGAGAGTGCCTTGCCCTCTAGCCAGAACATCACCCGCACCGAACTCCCCAACGGGATCACCGTGTTAGTCTACGAGAAGCCCAATGTGGATTCCGTCGTGCTGACGGGGTCGCTCCCGGCGGGTGGCCTCTACGACACGCCGGAAAAAAGTGGCCTTGCTTCTATGACGGCTGAGGCACTCATGCGCGGCACGACCAACCGCAGCTTCGACCAACTCCACACCGAATTAGAACTCATCGGCGCGGACTTAGATGTGGACAGCGGTCGCTTTAAGGCGGGCGTTGGTGGAAAAGCCCTCGCCGAGGACTTGCCGACACTGGTCACGCTGTTAGCGGACGTGTTACGTCAACCCACCTTTGACGAAACCCAGGTGGAGCGTCTGCGCGGTGAGATCACCACCAGCATTAACTACGCCATGCTGGACACCCGCTACCGTGCGCGGCGTGCCTTCTACGAAACACTTTACGCCGCGCCACATCCCTATCACTACGGCACTAGCGGCTCACTAGAAACCGTTCAGGGCTTCACCATTGATGACCTGCGGGCCTTCCACAGCAAATACTATGGGCCAAAGGGCCTCACACTGGTGGTCGTCGGCAACATCAAAACAGATGAGGTTGTGCAAATCGTCGGGGACCAGCTTGGCGACTGGACCAACGCCGACCAACCGGGAATGCCAGAGACGCCGACCGCCCCCACCATCAACGCGCCGCAACAGGTGTTCACCCCCGTCCCTGGCAAAACCCAGAGCGACCTCATGCTCGGCTTCGTCGGGCCGTCCCGTTATGACGACGACTTCCAGGCGGCGACGCTCGTCAACAGCGTGCTCGGCCAGTTCGGGATGATGGGGCGCATCGGCGATGTCGTCCGCGAGGAGAAGGGCTACGCCTACTACAGCTACAGCAGCATTGAGGGCGGTCACGGTCGCGGTGCATGGAGCGGGGCCGCTGGGGTCGCGCCGCACAACGTCGAAGAGACGATCACAGACATCGTGAACGAGTTCCGCCGCATTGTGGACGAACCCGTCAGCGATGAAGATTTGGACAACGTACAATCCTACTACACTGGGAACCTCCCGCTCCGTTTGGAGAGCAGCGAGGGCGTTGCCAATACCATCCTCCGCCTAGAGAGCTACAACCTCGGCCTGGACTACCTGCTGACTTACCGCGACACGATTATGAACCTGACAGCGGAGGACCTCCAGGCAGCAGCCACCAAGTACATCAACCCGAACAATGTGACGGTTTCCGTCGCAGGCCCAGCGGGCGAGTAGCGCCCCTCCCTGTTTTCTCGCAGCGAAAATTCGTACACTCAGCCCGGCGGTCGCAGGGCCGCCCCACCTTTGGATGCAAACGAGGGACTTTTGATTTATGCGTAAACTGACGATTCTCACGGCGACGGTCGCGTTACTGGCGCTATTGGCCGCACCACTCAGCGCCCAAGACGGTGTGCTAACGCGCACTACCGCGCCGGACATCACGCAGTTTCGGCTGGAACAGATAGCAACGGGTCTCCCGCGTGCGTTGCATGTGACCAACGCCGGGGACGGTGCCGACCGTCTATTCCTGGTGCAGCAAAACGGGGTCATTCGCGTGATGGATGCCGAACGCGCCGTGTTAGAACAGCCCTTTCTCGATGTGTCTGGGATTATCTCAGCGGACGCGCTGGGCAACGGCTACACGGAGCGCGGTCTGCTGGGGCTGGCCTTCCACCCGAACTACGCCGAAAACGGCACGTTCTTCATCAACTACACGGAGGCCAACAGCCACGATAGCATTGTAGCGCGGTATCAGGTGTCGGTAGATGCCCCCAATATCGCAGACGCAACCAGCGCCGTTGAGGTGTTGCGCGTGTCGCAGCCATTCGGCAATCACAACGGCGGCCACATTGCATTCGGGCCAGACGGCTTCCTGTACATCTCGCTGGGCGACGGTGGCAGCCAGGGCGACCCGATGAACAACGGTCAGCAGACGGTGACGCTGTTAGGGTCTATCCTGCGTATTGACGTGGACAGCGGCGAACCCTACGCGATCCCTGCCGACAACCCCTTCGCCGACGGCGTGAACGGTGCGCCGGAGGTGTGGGCCTATGGTTTACGTAACGTGTGGCGCTTCAGCTTTGACCCGCTCACGGGTGATATGTACATGGGCGATGTGGGCCAGAACCGCTGGGAGGAGGTGAACTTCCAACCAGCGGGTGTCGGTGGCGTAAACTACGGCTGGAACGTGTTTGAGGCGTCCACCCCATACTCCGGCGCGGTAGCCCCGGCCAATGCCACGCTCCCCGTCGTAGAGTACCAGCATGTCAGCGGCCACTGTTCCGTGACAGCCGGGCACCTCTACCGGGGCGAGGCCGTCCCGACCTTGCAGCGGGCCTTCGTCTATGGGGATTTTTGCTCCGGCCAACTGTGGACCGTCTACCGTGATGGCAGCGGGAACTGGGTGGACACACCCTTGATCGACACCAACTATACCATCAGTTCGTTCGGTATAGACGAAGCCGGAGAGATGTATCTTGTGGACTACAACGGCACAATCTATCAGTTTGTAGCTGCGGGTTAACGGGGCCAGCAAGGGGAGCGGGTGGGGCCGGTGTTGGCGAGCGTGGAACGCCCAACAAAACCCGCTCCACCCGAAGTGGGGGGGGGAGTTAGTCGGCGGCTTCGTCTGCCGCAATCTGTGCGTCGGTCTTGCCGAAACGCCGTTTACGGCGGCTGTACTCTTCGATAGCACGGTGGAGTTCGCTCTCGTCAAAATCCGGCCAGAACACGTCCGTGGCGTAATACTCGGCATAGGCCCCCTGCCAGATTAGGAAATTGCTGATTCGCAATTCCCCACTCGTGCGGATGATGAGGTCGGGGTCTGGTAGACCGTGTGTAAACAGATGCTCGTTGATGAGCTTCTCGTCCACATCCTCCGCCGCAACGCCAGACTCGATAATGCTACGCACCGCGTGGATGATCTCGTCGCGGCCCCCATAGTTGAAGGCCACGTTGAGCATCAGCGTGTTGTTGTGGGCAGTACGTTCGACAGCGTGCTGAATCTTCCTCAATAGATGCGGGGCGATTCCCTCCTGCGCCCCCACATGCCGGATCTGCACCCCTTCGTTGTCTAGCTCGTCAATCTCCCGGTCCACGAAAATCTCCAACAAGCGCATGAGCGTCATCACCTCACGCGGCGGACGATTCCAATTTTCCGTGGAGAAGGCGTAGATCGTCAGGATCTTGATGCCAACGTCTTTCGCCTCACGCAGAATACGCCGCAGGTTCTCTGTCCCCTGGCGATGGCCCTCCGTGCGCGGTAAACCACGCGATTGTGCCCAGCGCCCATTGCCATCCATGATGATCGCGACATGGTGCGGAATGCGCCACGCCGATGACGCGGGTTGCTGTGGTTGTGTGCTGTCCATAACAGTTATATATCCATGATTTCTTTTTCCTTGGCCGCGCCCATCTCGTCAATCTTGGCCGAGTACTGGTCCGTCAGCTTTTGGACCTGCTCCTCGCCCCGGTGCTCGTCGTCCTCGCTAATCATGCCCTCACCCCTGAACTCTTTGAGGTCCTTGTTGGCATCGCGGCGGATGTTGCGAATCGAAATCTTGGCCTGCTCCACACGCTCATTCAGGAACTTTACAAGTTTCTGGCGGGTTTCACGGGTTAGCGGTGGCATGTTAAGGCGGATCACAGCCCCATCACTATTGGGGTTCACGCCAATGTTAGCCTCGCTGATCGCCCGTTCAATGTCTCTCACAGACCCCGCATCATACGGGCGGATCAAAATCTGAAGCGCCTCCGGTGTAGAGATATTCGCCATCTGCCGCAACTCCGTCGCCTGGCCGTAGTACTCCACAATCAGGCGGTCTACCAAGGCTGTGCTTGCACGGCCACTCCGCATCCCGCGCAGGTCCTCGTCCAGCGCATTGATGCTCGCATCCATCTTATCTTTGGCTTCTGCCAGTACGTCATCAATCATCAGGGTGTCCTCGTTTCAAAGTCGGCGTGAATCGTACACGCGCAAAAGTATCAAAAGCTATCTTACACATCGCAACTGATAGTTAATTATAGCAAACCTCATCGGGGGCGGTAACGGAGAGTTCCATTTGAGGATAGGGAAGCCGCCACCCAGCACGCTCGGTAGCGGCTTGTTGGGGTTTAGTCTAAAATGCGGCAGGTGTTGCGGATCGTCCCAATCCCCCCAATTGTGACCGACACCTCATCCCCATCCTCCAGGAAGAGCGGCGGCTTGCGGCCCGCGCCCACCCCCTCTGGTGTCCCCGTCAGGATGAGGTCACCCGGTGTAAGCGTGAACATCTGCGAACAGTAGCTCACCAGATAGGCCACCGAGAAGATCATGTCGCTGGTGTTGCCCTGCTGCATCACCTCCCCATTGACACGGGTCGTGATGTCTAGGCTTTGCGGGTCTGGGATGTCATAACGGTTTACAATTACAGGCCCCAACGGGCAGAACGTGTCCAACGACTTGCCGCGTGCCCACTGTTTGTCGATCCGTTTCTGAAGATCACGGGCGGTCACATCATTGGCGATAGTGTAGCCAAATACATAGTTCAGCGCATTCGCCTCGCTCACATCCTTGGCAAAATCGCCGATCACCACCCCTAGCTCCCCCTCCCAGTCCACCTCCTGCGTGATGGATTTACGCCACACGATTTCCTCCTCGGTGGAAATCACCGCGCTGGGGAACTTCGAGAAGATCAACGGGTGGCTGGGCGGCTCGGCGTCCATCTCCGCCGCGTGGGAGGCGTAGTTCTTGCCGATGGCGATAATCTGGTGCGGGTGCAAGGGCGCACGCAACCGCACATCATCAACCGCGATCGGCTGTTTACTGGCAACATAATCCTCCCGACGGCGGATCACATCTACCGCCTGAACATAATCAGGAAATGGGTGTACACCATCCCCTTCCAGAATGCCTGTGCGTGCGTCCTTGCGGTCTTCTGTGCGGAACCGTACCAGCTTCATATGACCTCGCAAATGGTGCTATCGACGGAAAATCGCCTACACTATAGAGCATGACCGCATATTTCGCCAACAGCTATTCATGGCAGGGTGCAACAACTGGAGACGAGAAACGTAGAGCAAGTTGGAGGTGTTCGATGAACAATATTTTACGGTTAGTGGTAACGGCTATCGTGTGGGTCATGGTCACAGCATTGGGGAGCATCAGCATTATTATCCCCGGTGAGATGACGAGTGGCGCGGTGTATATTACGCTGCTAGGGTTGATCTTTGCCTACGCTACCACCCGCAGCCTGTGGCGGGTGGAGCAGCCCCAGCAGGACCGGCTGAAGAAAAGCCGCGAGTTAGGCGCTGAAAAACGCAAACGTAGCACAGGCGACACTAAAGCCGACATGTTGCTGGCGTTGATGGATGATGATGAGCGTGAGGCGTTTAAGCAGGCGCTTCAAGCACGCCTGTTGCAGGGCGCAACCCGCCTGCGTGATGACGGCGAGCTAGACGATATTGAGGTGCCGCTGGAAGACCTGCTGCGCGAGGACACCGATTATCGCTGATTGGCCCGGCATCAGGCGGAGCCGTCTGGTACACTAGAGGGACAATGTTAACGGACGGAACCGCGCATCATGACCGATCAAATTCACCTATTAGAAGAACTGGGAATCAATACCTGGGCTGCGCTCCAAACGCAGGTCTACGATGGGTGGCTGTTGCGCTTTTCCGGCGGGTTCACCCGCCGCGCCAACTCCGTACAAGTGTTATACCCACCCAACCTGCCCCTAGAAGAGAAAATCGCCTTCTGCGAGAACACGTATTGGAACCGGGGTTTGCCCGTGACCTTCAAACTCACGGAGGCTGCCCAACCCGCTGACCTCGACGCACAATTGGGCGAACGGGGGTACAACCTCATAGCCCAAACCGTAGTGCAGGCGCGTTCGCTAGAGGGTATCAACGCTGAAGATGTGGACTTGAGTGACATCACCGTTTCCAGGGAACCCGAACTAAGCTGGTTAGATCTCTACTTTCAGGCCAACGATGTTGAGGTGGCCCACTACGGCATCGCCCGTCACATGATGTCCGAGAACCGTATGATCCCCGCAACCTTCGTCACCATCTGGAACGATGCAATCCCGGCAGGTGTCGCCATGCTTGCTGTTGAACGCGGCTACGCTGGCCTATTTGATGTTGCGGTTTCCGCAGACCAACGCGGCCAGGGCTATGGTAAACGTCTGATGGTGGCTGTGCTCGGCATCGCAAAACAACAGGGCGCACACAGCGCCTACCTACAAGTCATGGAAGACAATGAGGCCGCCCTGCAACTCTACGACGGCCTAGGCTTCAGCACAGTTTACAAATATTGGTATCGACAGAAGCAGGTGCCAACAGGCTAACCGAAGGGGAAATTGCGACAATGCCAACCATACAACAGATTGACACGGTTGCGTATAACCTGCCGCTACACTCACCACTTCGTTGGGGGGGCGGCCACGAGATGCCTGCCCTCGAACACCTATTGGTGCGCGTCACCTTGGACAACGGCGCAGTGGGCCTCGCCGAGATCAACCCGCGCCCCACCATCTACGGTGAGACCCCGGCCTCCGCCGCCGCCATCATTCGGGACTACATTGCCCCGCGCCTTGTTGGTGGAGCAGTGGACACAGTTCGCGACATTGCCGCTTTACAAAAACGCCACGGCCTGCTTAAGAACAACAACAGTGCCCGCGCCGGGGTGGATATGGCCCTGTGGGATGCGTTATCCGTCTCGCAGGATACCTCCCTGCTGAACTTGCTCGGTGGGGCCAAACAGCGCCGTGTGCGTGTGAGCTACATCCTGGGGACCGGCCCGACGGACGAGGTACTGGCCTCGTTCCAGCGTGTCTACACTGCTGGGGTGCGCGTGATAAAGGTCAAAGTAACGGGGGACTTCGATAACGAGGCCGACCTGCTTCACCGCCTAACGGAGACTTATGCCGGGGTCAATATCTACCTGGACGCCAACGAAACCTTCGCTGCGGAATCCGCCCTGGCACTCCTACAGGGGTATAAGAGCCTGGGTGCGTGGTACTGTGAGGAACCGCTCCCGATTCACCAGATCGAGGAACGGGCCGAACTACGCGGGGCCAGCCCCATCATGATTATCGGCGATGATAGCTGCTTCACCCTACGTGATGTCGAGCGCGAACTCGCCTTCAACACCTTCGACGTGCTGAACATCAAGCCGCCGCGCACTGGCTTCACAACCTCACTCGCGATGCTCAACCGGGTACGCCGTGCCGAGAAATACGTGATGACGGGCAGCCAGGCCAGCAGCATTCTCGGTTGCCTGCACACACTCATGCTTGCCACGCACCTCGGCGTGACCGAGCCGAGCGAGGGTACCTACTGGCTTCAGGTGGACGGTGAAATGGCGATTCCAATTGAGGATGGTTATGTGACGCTGGACGACCTGGAAACAACCTATGCTGAGGTGCGGGAACACCTGCTACGTGAGTACTTTGACACCTAAACCAAGCACACACGGCGTACAACTGCCCATGTTGGTGAGACGGCGTCATGTGCGCCGTTTTATGTTTGTTGCCGTTTCGTAACCCACCCCACAGACCCTCACGCATGTCGCGTTATACACTTGCATTTGAGATGCCGATACACAGGCGCTATAGTCATCAGCACACGCACAACACACACCTAAGGAGAAACCAACTTGGCTGCACCCACCACAGACATCGCCAACCTTGCCATCAACACCATTCGCACGCTATCCATTGACGCGATTCAGAAAGCCAATAGCGGACACCCCGGCCTGCCGATGGGTGCCGCGCCGATGGCCTACGCGCTCTGGATGGAGCATATGCGCTACAATCCACAGGACCCCGCCTGGTTCAACCGGGACCGTTTTGTTCTGAGCGCGGGCCACGGCAGCATGTTGATCTACAGCCTGCTTCACCTAACAGGCTACGATCTGCCGCTGGACGAGATCAAAAACTTCCGGCAGTGGGGCAGCAAGACCCCCGGCCACCCGGAGGTTCATGAGACCCCCGGTGTTGAGGCCACCACCGGTCCACTCGGGCAGGGCATCTCGACGGCAGTCGGGCTGGCATTGGCCGAGGCCTTCCTCGCGGCCAAGTTCAACACGGTGGATCATCAGATCGTAGACCACTACACCTACGTTCTCGCCTCCGACGGCGACATTCAAGAGGGGATCAGCAATGAGGCGTCCGCGCTGGCGGCCCACTGGGGGCTGAATAAACTGGTCGTGCTGTATGACGCCAACGACATCACGCTGGATGGCGACGCAGACATTGCCATGAGCGAGGATGTCGGCGGGCGCTACGTTGCGCTCGGTTGGAATGTCCTCACGGTTGAGGATGGGGATAATCACGTTGCTGTCAGCGCCGCGATCACCGAGGCCAAGACGGAAACCCAACGCCCCACCATTATCGTGATTAAGACCACCATCGGCTACGGCAGCCCCAACAAGGCCGGGACTAGCAGCGCCCACGGTTCCCCATTAGGTGACGACGAGATCAAAGCGACCAAGGACAACCTGGGCTGGCCGTCCCACGAGCCGTTTCACATCCCCGGCGCAGCGTTGGAGCACTTCCACACTGCCATCGACAACGGGCAGGCCGCGCAGTCCACATGGAACACACTTTACGATGCGTGGAAGGCCGCCAACCCAGACCTAGCTGGACAGTTCGAGGAAGCCTTGGCCGGTAAACTTCCTGACGGCTGGGATAGCGACCTGCCGAGCTTCGACAAGGCCGACGCCACCCGTAGCTCTGGCGGTGCTGCCCTCAACGCGATTGCAAAGCACATTCCGACAATGATCGGGGGGGATGCCGACCTCGCGGGGAGCACCAAGACGCTCCAGAAAGACGAGGCGCACACGGGCTACCGCAAAGTGGACGCCAAGAACATCCGCTTCGGCATCCGTGAGCACGCGATGGGCGCAATTGTGAACGGGTTGGCGCTCCACGGTGGGGTCATCCGCCCCTATAGCGCGACCTTCCTCACCTTCAGCGACTACATGCGCGGTGCGGTACGCCTGGGTGCGGTCATGAACCTGCCCGTCGCTTACGTGTTCACGCACGACAGCATCGGCCTGGGTGAAGACGGCCCGACGCACCAGCCCGTCGAACACACCATGATGCTACGTGCCACCCCAAACCTGTACGTGTTTCGCCCAGCAGACCCTAACGAGTCCGTCGCCGCGTGGCGCACCGTGATGACCTTAGACGGTCCAGTGGCACTCATCTTCACCCGCCAGAAAATTACGCCGCTCACTGGGCACCATATCGCAGCAGGTGTGGCCCGTGGTGGCTATATCGTCGCAGACGCCGAGGGCGGCACCCCCGATGTGATCCTGATGGCAAGTGGCAGTGAGGTCGCAATCGCGCACGAAGCCTACAAGCGGCTTGCAGATGAGGGTGTCGCGGTACGGTTGGTTTCGTTGCCGTCCTGGGAACTGTTCGAGGAGCAGGCCGACGAGTACAAAGAAAGCGTGCTGCCGAGTAGCGTCCGTGCCCGTGTAAGTATCGAGGCTGGGTCCACCCTGGGCTGGTATAAATACGTCGGCATGGATGGTATCGTAATAGGTGTAGACAAGTTCGGTGCCAGCGCCCCCTACGATAAGATCTACGCCGAGTATGGGCTGACAGCCGACGCGATGGTCTTAGCAGCGAAGAAGCTACTCGGCTAAACACGCAAACATAGTACGCTATCGTATCGTGTAGCGTGCTATACTCCCCACTGACGACAAACCATTGAGGAGCCACACCACATATGAGCAGTTGGAAAGCAAGCGACATCCCAGACCAATCCGGCAAGACCGTTCTCATCACAGGGGCCAACAGTGGCCTTGGCTACGAGTCCGCTGTGGCGCTGGCTCGTCATGGCGCACACCTTGTCATGGCAGCGCGTAACACAACCAAGGGCGAGGCGGCCAAGGCCGACCTGCTCCAAGCTGTGCCGGACGCCAAGGTCGAACTCATGCAACTAGACCTTGGTAGCTTGGACTCCATTCGGGCCTTTACCGATGCGTTCAAACAACACCATAACCGTCTGGATATCCTGATGAACAACGCCGGGATCATGGCAATCCCGCGCAGCGAAACGTCAGACGGCTTCGAGTCACAGCTCGGCGTTAACCACCTGGGCCACTTCGCCCTCACCGCCCGCCTGCTTGACTTGATTAAGGCGACCCCCGGCGCACGCATCGTGAACCTGAGCAGTAGTGCCGCCTACATGGGCGAGGTGAACTTTGACGATCTCCAAGGTGAAAAAGCCTACTCACGCTGGGATGCCTACCAGCAGGCTAAGCTCGCCAACCTGCTGTTCGCGTTTGAGTTGGACCGTCGCCTCAAGGCCGCCAATATTGACGCGATCAGCAACGGCGCACATCCCGGCGTCGTCATGACCAACCTACAGGCCAACAGCCTCGAAAAGTCCGACGCACCACATGAGGGCTTTCTCTACAGGCTAGTGGGGCCGCTCATGACACATCCTATTGAGATGGGCGTGCTGCCACAACTCTACGCTGCCACCGCACCAGACGCCGTCGGCGGCGTGTTCTACGGCCCGTCAATCTTCAACTTGCGTGGGTATCCGAAGCAAGTCGGCGCTCCCAAAAATGCCGAGGATACTGCCACCGCCAAACGGCTGTGGGAGATGTCCGAGGAACTGACAGGCGAGACGTTCGTCGTCGCGTAAGCTCTATGGGGACGAGAGCCACCCTACTCACGTCCCCATTTCCCCCTAAAATAACCCCCCGACAGCCCATCCACACACCCACCACAGGGGAACCTGATGAACGAATTTGAACAACCCATTGTCGATGACCGCAACCCCCGCACACTGCTGCAATTTCTCCCGGTGGTGGCGGTGTTATTGCTCGCCGCCTGGCTCCGGGTTCTCGGTGGCGACGGCTTCCCTGTCAGTACCGACGAGGGCTGGACCACCTGGGCAGTTAGCCAGCCGACCTTTAGCGCAATTGTGGACAAACTCGCCGTAGACCGTCATCCCCCGCTCTATTTCCTGGCGCTCGGCTACTGGAGCCGGGTCGCAGGTGACAGCCACCTCGCGCTACGTGTTCCGTCTATGCTGATGGGCGTCCTTACCGTGTCCATGCTCTATCGGGTAGGTGCGGATACCTTTGGGCGCACGGCCCGTCCGGGGCGCGAGGACGTATCCTGGTATGGGATGCTGATGTTCGCGTTACTCCCCGCCGCCGTGTACTACGCCCAGGAAATCCGGCATTACGGTTGGTTTGTCGCCTTCGTCATCTGGAGTTGCCTGCTATTTATTCGCATCCTACGGACGCCGCGCGTCCACCTCTTGATCTTGTACGCGCTCAGTGTCGCGTTGATGTTCTACACACTCTACTTTGCGGTGTGGGTGGTCCTGCTGCATGTGTTCACGGGGTTGGTGCTGTGGCGTGGGGACGCCTCTCGCGAGTGGATCGTTACCAGGCAGGACCGGGGCAAGTTGGTCGCGGCCTGGGGCGGGGCGTTCGTCCTCTACATGCCGTGGCTGGTTGTTATCTTTACGGAACAGTGGGGCATCCTCACAGCAGGGATCACCGCCGCCCCAGGGACGTTCACCTCGTCTCTCGCGGACCTCCTAACACTGCTCAATCTCCTGCTTGGTGGCGGCCTAGCGCTGACCGCAGGCCTCTATGTCGTCGGCTTCTGGGGCAGCCTCGTCAGCGACCGCACCGACGTAACGCTCGGCCTGCGGCTGGCAAACCCCGCCTGGCTAGGCGAGTTGTTTATCGTAATGTGGGGGCTGGGGTTGTTCGTGCTGTTGGCGATTGTCAATGTGTGGACCGGGGTACTCTCCGCCCGGACGACGATATTTCTCTCCCCCGCGCTGCTCATTGTCGTCGGTGCGGGGATCGCCCGGCTGCGCGTGGGGGTGCGTTGGAGCCTACTTGCGGGATTTGTCGGCGTGTCCCTGGTGTTGCCGCCCATCATCCAGCCCCGCCTGGACTATCACGTTGCCGCCGCCGCACTTGCCGCCCAGCACCAGCCGGCTGATCTCGTCGCCTTGGAAACAGGCTGGGACGATAACGCCTTTCGCTACGAAATCCGGCAACAACTCGGCCCAGATGCCCAAATTATCCGCACCCTGCCTTGGGTGGATAACCGAAATGGCAATGTCCCCGTTGTCCCGCAAATTGAGGACACACTCGCCGCCTATGATCGTATCTGGGTGGTGCAGTGGCTCCAACCCTCGCAGGTTATCCCACACCTGATGGAGACTGGCTACACCATCACCGCCGAGATTTTCACGGACGTTGGCGAGCAGTATCGCGGCGCGTTTACCGCCTTCGGTGCAGAAAACGAGGTCCGCGTGATGCGCTTGGCGCGTCCGGCAACGACCCCAAAGGCCGATTTCGGCGGCGTGTTCACGTTACAGGGTGCAGCCTATGACACGGAAGCCAGTGCCGGGGGCCATCTCTCGGTGGACCTGTGGTGGACCGTGCCAGCATCCCCAGACCTGGACTATTCTATCGGGCTGTTTCTGTTAGATGATGAGGGAGCAGTCGGCGCAGAAACCAACCTCTCACTTGTGACCGCCAATCCGCGCTATCGCTTCACATTAGCCGACGGCCTCACCTTCCGCGTGCCGGACCATGTTGAACGTCCCACATCCGGCTGGTCCCCAGGCACAACGGTTTACAGTGGTTATACGTTGGCTGTCCCCAATCGTACCCCAACCGGGAACTACACCCTGGAGGCCGTCGTCTATTACTTCGAAACGCCCGATAAACCGCTGCCTATCGACGGTGAAACGCGCTACCGTATGGGGGCCGTTACTGTGGACTAGACCACGAAGGGTTACTTGCTTGAGTTCCCTCACAGAAACGGATAAACTCAGGTTAAAGATCGTATGAAATTCCCTTACCCGTAAGGAGGTTGCGACATGAATAACACGCCGAAGTCCCCGGAGGATAACCAGCCGGACTGGATGGACGACATCCAGGACCACGCCGACCGCATCCTGAGCGAGTTGGACAGCGGGGCAGGTTGCGACCAAGTGCATCCCGTGATTGCGCGGTGGTACGACAACGAGTTGGAAAAAGAGCCGCCGGAGTCACGCCCGGCAGTGTGGCAGGCGATGGCGTGCCTGGCAACCGAGATTATGATTGACGCAGAGAACGACGAAACCCTCTCGCCGTTGATGGAGCAGCTAGACGATGAGGCCGTTGCCATGTGGATCGAACATATTCTGGTGATCGGGCGGGCAATGGAAATTTCACTGCGAGACGGTGAACTAGACGACCTTTAAGTAAACCTCCCCAGCAACGTTATACCAACCGCACAGCCGGCCCTGTGCGGTTTTTTGTTGGGCGTTGGGTGTAGGTTGGTGGCGTTCTCGCCCAAAACGCGCTACGCTTCGTGGCGAGCAAGGTTGATGATTGAAAGGTGCGTGACGCACATGCTACAGCTTAAAGATGTTTCGCGCAATTTTGGCGGCCTACAGGCGTTAAGTGAGGTTAACATGTTCGTGCCCGCCGGGGAGGTCACCGGGCTAATCGGCCCCAACGGTGCCGGAAAAACGACGCTCATTAATAATATGAGCGGGCTAGACCACCCCACCAGCGGCACCATCACCTTCGACGGCCATCGTATCGACCAGGCTCCACCCCACATCATCACCCACCTGGGGATTGCTCGTACCTACCAGAACATCCGCCTCTTTGGGGAAATGACCACCCGTGAGAACTTGCTCATCGGCCAGCACGGGCGCGGCAAATCGACCTTTGCCGGGTCGCTCGTGTTCTCGCCGGGCTTCCGTACCGAGGAGCGGCTGTTCCACGAACGGGCGGCCATGCTGCTTGAACGGTTTAATCTCACCCCGACTGCCGATTATCCCGCCAAAAACCTCCCCTATGGCGACCAACGGCGGCTAGAAATGGCCCGTGCGCTTGCCACCGATCCCAAACTCGTGTTGCTAGACGAGCCAACCGCCGGGATGAACCCCCGTGAAACCCATGAACTCGGTGAGCAGATCATCCGGCTACGCGAGGAAGGGCTGACCGTCCTCGTGATCGAGCACGACATGAACCTCATCAGCCAGGTATGCGACACCATATATGTGCTGAACTTCGGGCAAATCATCGCCAGCGGCGAAACAAGCGTCGTCAAGCGTGACCCGGTTGTGATCGAGGCCTACCTGGGGCCAGACGAAGCCTAATACCCTTTGTGCAGGGCACACAATGGAAATCATGTATCACTCAGGCAAACTAACAATCAGGAGAAGATGAAAACGGTTCCATTTTCCCCCTCAAACATCTTGCACGGCTTTTCTCGATGCGTTATAGTTTAAATGTGTGTGGAAATTTAGCAATTTCTACCAGAATCTGACAAACTATTCTCACACTTAGGAGTATATCTTACATGGTAAAAAAGTACTTTAGCGTACTGTTAGCTGTGGCTATGGTCTTTACCCTAGCCTTGACTGTGAGCGCCCAGGATGTCCCCACCCCGGAAGACAACCCAGAATTTAGCTGGGGTTCCCTGGACCAATTCGCGGACCTTGGCCTTGAGGGTGAGGAAGTGACGGTCTTCGGTGCTTTCGTGGACGTTGACGCCGAGCGCTTCGATCTAGCAATGGTGCCGTTCGAGGAGGCCACTGGCATCGACATTGTCTACGAAGGGTCTGGTGACTTTGAGTCCCTCATCCGTGTGCGCGTCGGCGGTAACGACGCCCCAGACATCGCTGCTTTCCCGCAGCCCGGTCTGATGCGTGACCTCTCCGAGAGCCTGGTTCCGGTTTCCGACGAACTGCTGGCCTATATGGAGGAGAACTACGACCAGGGCTGGATTGAGCTTTCCCGTGGTAACGACGGCGCAGTGAAGAACGTTGTTTACCGCGCAAACGTCAAGAGCCTCGTATGGTATTCCCCAGAGAATTTCTTCGACGCCGGCTACGAAATCCCGGAGACCTGGGACGAAATGCTGGAGTTGAGCGACCTCATCGTTGAGGACGGCGCGACTCCCTGGTGTGTCGGCATCGAGTCCTCCGGTGCAACCGGCTGGGTGATTACCGACTGGGTTGAGGATGTGCTACTGCGTACAGCCCCCGTGGAGACCTACGACGCCTGGGTGACAAACGAGATCGGCTTCGATGACCCGGCAGTCGTGAATGCCCTGGAACTGGTTGGCGAGATCGTGCTGAACGAGGACTACGTGAGCGGTGGCACCGACGCTATCCTGACAACCCCGTTTGGTGACTCCCCGTCTGGCCTCTTCGGTGACGACCCAGAGTGCTACCTGCACCGCCAGGCCAGCTTCATCCCCGGCTTCTTCCCGGATGGGACCGAAATCGCTGCGGACGGTGGCGCATGGGCCTTCTACCTGCCGCCCATCGACACCGAGATTGCCGAGCGCCCGGTGCTAACGGCTGGTGACCTCTACGGTGCCTTCAACGATGACCCGGCCACTAACGCTGTGATGGCGTACCTCGCTACACCGCTTTCCCAGGAAATCTGGGCTTCTCAGGGTGGCTTTGTCGCGCCGAACACCAGCGCAAGCCTAGAAGTGTATCCGACGGACATCGACCGCTTCTATGGTGAGCTGTTGCAGTCCGCATCCGTTGCCCGCTTCGACGGCTCCGACAACATGCCGGCAGCCATCGGTGCTGGTGCATGGTGGAACCAAGCTGTTGCTTGGGTACAGGGTGCTTCCGCAGAAGAAGCCCTGGGTGCTGTTCAACAAGAGTGGGACAGCATTAGCGAGTAGTACTCACGCCCCGCGCAGAGTACCGCTCATAAAATAGCTTCAACAGAGGCGGGCTTAACCCCAATAGGGTGTCCCGCCTCTTTCTATATAAAATCCTGTACATTTCGGAGTCTTTTTATGGGACAAATTATCCAGGCTATTCTCGCCATCATCCTGGGTGTTGGCGGTATGATGGCCTACTTTTACGGCGGTAACTATATCGCCCAAAATGCCATGGGAGACCTGGGGCGCAAGCGTGTTCTCCCGTGGGTGTTTGTCGGTCCAGCCCTGCTGGTCCTGTTTATCTACCTCGTATACCCGACCATCTACACCTTCTACCTCAGCTTCCTCAACGGCGACTCAAGCGCCTTCATTGGATTCGCTAACTACAGCTGGGCCTTCACCTCGCAGGCTATGCTTGAGTCCTTCGTGAACAACGTACTCTGGATCATTGTTGTGCCCACCGCCTGTACAGTGTTCGGCCTGCTCGTGGCGATCTTGGCGGACCGCGTGCCGTGGGAGAACATCGCCAAGGCCATCATCTTCCTACCCATGGCGATTTCCTTCGTAGGTGCGAGCGTTATCTGGCGCTTCATCTACTACTTCAGCCCAGAGGGTACCGCGCAGATCGGCCTGTTAAACGCCATCAACACCGCCTTCGGTGGGCAGCCACAGGCCTGGCTCACCAACTACCCGTGGAATAACCTATTCCTGATGATTATTCTCATCTGGATTCAGACCGGGTTCGCAATGGTGCTGTTGAGCGCGGCGCTTAAGGCCGTCCCCGACGAAACCCTTGAGGCTGCCCGTATCGACGGAGCCAACGAAGTGACAATCTTCTTCCGCATCATCATCCCGCAGATGGCAAACACCATCGGCGTTGTGATGACGACGATCATCATTCTCGTGCTGAAGATCTTCGACATCGTATTTGTGATGACAAGCGGTGACTTTGGGACTGAGGTGATCGCCAACCAAATGTATTTCCAGCTATTCCCCGCCGGGCAAGTCGGGCGTGGTAGTGCGGCTGCCATCATTCTGATGGTCGCGGTCCTGCCCGTGATGATTATCAACATCCGGCGCTTCCAGCAAGAGGAGGCAATGCGCTAATGGCTACCATTCGTAAAGAGGTTAAACCAGACGGTACCGCGTCTAGTGCCGTCAGCATCATCGCTGGCAAGACCTTCGGCAATATCCTGGTACAGGCGGTACTCGTCCTACTCGCCTTGATGTGGACAATCCCCACAGGCGGCTTGCTGGTCAGTTCCTTCCGCACCCCCAACGCGATCCGCGAGACGGGTTGGTGGACGGTCCTCACAGGTGCTGAGACGATCGACGCCAGCCTCTCCTTCACGGTTGCCGAAGGTGGCGAAGGGGACGTGCTGGCACCGGGTTCTACTCTAACCGTCCCGCTAGAAGAAAGCCCCCTGCTTGCAAATGTCGTCCAGGGATACCCGCAGCCGTCCGTTGGTGGGTTCGAGATTGAAACCATCAATGGTCAAGCGACCGTTACCGCCCTCGGTGAGCCTATCGACATTCCCAATATCGGCACTGTAACCGTCAACGAGGCAATTGCGGCGGAGTTCGACGGTGAGGGCGACTACGAGTTGTTCTCAATGAGCGAACTTGAGGCGATAAGCGCCGATGACCTTCCCTACACACTGGCTTACGATCTACGCGCTGTCCTCGAAACCGAGACGGACGGCTCCGTTAACGTTGAGGCCTTCGGCCAGGACGTGACGATTGAGGGCGTCGGCAGTGTCAGGGTCAACCAGAATGGTACCTACAACTTCACCCCGGCAGAGGGTTTCGACGGTGTGTTCGAGGCGGACCTGACACAAGGCAAGGAAGTGACGCTGCCGCTCGAACTGGACTATGAGGTTGTCACCGGGTCCGCCGAGAGAGTCTCCGGCGAAGTCACGATTGAGGCGTTGAACCAGGAAGTCGCCATTGATGAGTTCGGGACCATCACCCTTGTTCCCTCCGCCGATGTGGCTTTCGAGTCTGCCGAGGGCTATGAGGGCTTCTTTGTGCCAGACTTGGACGAAACTGAAGATGTCCCATTCACCTTTGAGTACGAGCTATCCGGCATCCGTAATATCGCCCAAGAGATGACCATTGATCGTGTCAATATCCTGCAAACTGTTCCGCAGATCGGGCAAGTTGTGGTGTTCGAGGACGGCACACACGCCTTCGCGCCTCGTGGCAACTTCGCGGGTGAGTTTACGCCTATCATCTCCGAAGAAATCCCTGTGGGTGAGTCCTTCACGATTGACTACGAGGCCACACGCTCCGGCGGAACGCTGGTCGCAGGCAGTGCGGGGGACGCCACCGCGATTGCGGGCGTGGGGACGCTCACCATGAACGCCGACGGTAGCTACGAGTTCACCGCCGCCGACGACTTTAGCGGCGAAGTAGACCTTTCCTACGAGATCGTAGAGCCGCTGTTCACGCTTAATAACTACGACTTCGTACTGTTCAGCGATGGCATGGGGGAGGCGTTCCTCAACAGCCTGACGATCACCATCCCGGCGACCATTGTTCCGATCTCCATCGCGGCCTTTGCAGCCTATGCCTTTTCGTGGATGCAGTTCCCCGGGCGGCGTATTCTATTCGTGACGGTAGTGGGATTACAGGTGGTGCCGTTGCATCTCGCGCTCATTCCGATGTTACGTATCTACACCTCACTGGGCATTAACGGGACGTTCCTGGCGCTGTGGTTAGCGCATACGGGCTTTGGTATGCCGCTGGCGGTGTTCTTGCTCCGCAACTACATCGGCAACCTACCGCGAGAATTGATCGAGTCGGCGTCTATCGACGGTGCATCGCACTTCACCATCTTCACTCGGTTGATTCTGCCGCTGTCCGTCCCGGCGCTGGCCGCCTTCGCCATCTTCCAGTTCCTGTGGGTCTGGAACGACCTGATTGTCGCACTCGTGTTCCTGGGAAACCGCTCCGTGGTGACAAGCCGTCTGTCAGAAATGGTCGGCTCGCGTGGGCAGGACTGGCACGTTCTGACGGCAGGGGCATTTGTCTCCATGTCGTTGCCGCTGCTGGTGTTCTTTTCGCTACAACGTTACTTTGTGCGCGGCCTGCTGGCTGGCTCCGTTAAGGGCGGTTGATACAACCACAATCGTATAGCAACACGCAAAAAAACCGCCTCAGCACATGCTGAGGCAGTTTCGGTTTTATCGGAGGGGCCGCAAGTATGGCTAGGAAACGACAGCCTTTGTTTCCTCATCAGCCATTTCGGACTCCTTCATGGCGTTACCCATTGACCAGAAGGTCGGTGCCCACAGGCCCACAAAGATGCCAAAACGCTCTGCGTGGGAACGGTCGTCGCTTTCACGGCTGGTCAGGAACCAAATCAAAATGCTACCCAGGATGGAGGCAAAAGTCGCCAAATACATAGTGTCGGATGTGAGACCCAAACCGCGAATTTGCTTAATCATGTGTTATGTCTCCTTAGTGATTATTCAGTGTTATCTGCTATCTCATTCAACCATATAAATTTTAAACGCCACACCTAAGAAAGAGACACAAGATATGTGAATAGCGCGTAAAAGACATATAAGCTGAAAATGAGTCGGAACCTTATGCAGAGGGCACACCCTCGGCTTGGTCCGCATCATCGCTTCGTCTTTCCTTGTCGGCCTGCGTGACATCTACAAAGCGTACCCCCAATGCCAGGAATCCCCACGTCCCGCAGATAACATAGCTGAGAATCGTCAACCCGTGGACCATGAAGCCCTCAGCAGTCGCCAGCACCTCGGATACACCAAAGGCCGCTCCCGCCACGATCACACCCGCCTGGAACGGACCCACCGCGCCCACCGTCAGCGGTACTGCTACCGCAAACGCCGCCAACGACAACCCCATCATATGAAACAAAATCGCATCGGCGGCAATCCCCAACCCCAGCCCAGACACATAGAAGATCAACCACGAGAAAAACCACGAGATGAACGTCCACAGGACCGCGTGCAGAAAGCGATTCAGGTCCACCAGTGGGCGCAGGCCATCCAGTGCGTTATCCAGCAGGGTGTCCAGCGGCAACCGTTCGAGCATAGGAATCCGCGACTGCAACATATTGAGAATCCGCTGCGCAAAGTCCGGGTAGCGTGCTAATACCAACAACACCACAAACGCAGCAATCGCCAACACGCTAAAGGTCGTCACCGATTGCACAACCGATGCAGGTAAATCGTCTACCTGCGGTACGATAATCACCAACATCCCCAGCACGAACACCAGGTCCAACAAACGCTCGACCACGATGCTACTGGCCGTCGTCACAATGGGAACACGCTCACGGGCCGCTAGGATGGTGCGTGCCACCTCCCCCATACGAAACGGGAGCAGGTTCATAAATTGCGTAATCCCGTAGATGTAAAACGAGCGCCGCACCGTAATCTGCCCGCTCAACAGGCCACTCCAGCGCACCGCCCGCGTCCAGATCGCCACCACACCGGACAAAACAGCCGCTACCACCCACGTTAACTGCGCCTGTTGGATGCTCCCCCAAACTTCAGCCATCGGGATATCACGCAACGCCAACCACAGAAAGACCCCACTCACCACCAAACTCGCCACCACCGCCGCAACCCGCTTCCACATAACACCCAACCCTCACTTGTTAAATCGTTCGCGGGGCATTGTAGCAGTCCCCACAATCACGTATAGGTTTCGTCTTGTACCACCCCTCCCACACAACAAAACGCATGTACGTTGTAGATGAATCGTGTACAATATGGGTTAACCTAACCCGCACAACAGCCAAGAGACACCTGATCACGATGACGGACGACCGACTCAGCACAACCATGTGCGACTATCTTGTCAACATCTATCGCCTTGCAGAAAGCAAGCCAAATGAGGACTATGTGGGTACCTCCGAACTGGCCGACCAACTCGCCGTCAGTGCCCCCGCTGTCAACCGCATGGTCACGAAATTGCGTGCCCTAGGCTTGCTCCACCATGAGCGTTACCAGGGCATCGCCCTGACGGACGACGGCAAACGGGCCGCGCTCAAACAGTTGCGACGTCACCGTATCGTCGAGACATTTCTTGTCGAGGTGATGGGGTTTGGTTGGCACGAAGTCGCCCACGAAGCCGAGCGCATGGGCAGCGAACTTGGCGAAAAACTACTCACACGGATGAGTGAAATGGCTGGGAACCCCACCCACGGGCCACACGGTGACCCCATCCCTGGGCCAGATGGTGAGTTGCCCCCCGTGGAAGATCGACCACTGGCCGTAGCAACCCCAGAGCAAGACTACCGCGTGACGCGCATCACCACCCACGAGGCGGACCGCCTGGAGTATATCGCCGCTCTCGGCCTCAAACCGGGGGAGACATTCCGCTTGTTGCACGCGGCCCCCTTTAATGGGCCGTTGCAGCTTCAATTGGGCCGGGAATATCGGATTATCGGGTTTAATCTTGCGGAGATTATCCACGTTCAACCATTGTCCGCAACAGACAACGCCTAGTTTTATTCCGGCGGTACGTTGTTTCGCATGACAACGTTCCCCGCAACCAGTTGAATAGGCCGAAACTTCGTCTTAAAGAGATACAGGTTGGCCGTCTCCTTGAGGGCTGCGAGTGTATCTGGGTCATCCATCATAAAATCTGCCACCATCCCGACATCAACCATTAACTTTAAACACAACTCGGACGACGCCTTGTAGATTGCGGCTCCCTGCCAGTTGAGCGGCCCCTCAAAGTAGCCGACATCCGTAAACAACAGGTAAAAGCTGGGGTCGTCACTCATCCCGTTGAAGGCCCGCACATAAATCTTGGACAAGCGTGTGTCATATCTTAGAATATTGCAGCGGTACACTTCCGGGGTTTTGATTTCAAAGATAGGGGAATCGTCATCAGGAAAAGGCTTTGTAATCGTCAACGTAATAACCATTAAACTATGAACAGGTACTCATAGTTTACGTTATTCATGATATTTGCGCCATGTGACTCGAATTAAAAAAAAGTGTAAAGAAACGCGGGGTAGTCGCTGTCAGACAGTCACCCCTCCCTAGGACGCGCTAATTGTCCTCGTCGATCTCAAAGTCATCCCCCAACAGCGCCAATAGCGCCGGGTCCAACATCAGCGGCCCCGTCTTTTGCCCCTTCTTACGCCGCACCACCTTATACATCACAGCAATATCGTAGCCCTTGGTCTTGCGTGGTTCGATCTCCTCGCACTCAAACGCATCCTGCACAATGTCGTAAGTCTCCTGAGAGATGATGATCTCGCCCGGCCCGGCGTTCTCCTGTAGCGCCTTGCTGATCTCCATCGCATCCCCCATTGCGGAGAACTCCTCACGGCCGCTGCCACCGACATTCCCCAAAACCGCAGACCCAGTGTGAATCCCCGTACCGTAGAACAGGCGTTGCGCCTCAGGTAAAACCTCATGCAACGCGTACAAGTCCATCACCATGTTCATAGCCGCCCGTACCGCCCGGTGCGCGTGGTCCTCCTGTTCGTTCAACTGCGTGTTGAACAGCCCCGTCACGGCATCCCCCATGTACTTGTCCACCACACCCTCATATAGGTTAATCGCGTCGGATGCCAACGACAAATACTTGTTGATAACCCGCATCAGGTCCTCTGGCTCCAGTTTTTCGCTAAAACTGGTGAAGCCCCGCACATCACAAAACAACGCCGTAATCTGGCGCACCTCAACCTGAATGTTCAACAGGTCTGCCGCCTTTAGCTCGTCAAACCCTCCCACAGACACGTAACGGCGGGCCTGGGCAAGCTGCGCCTCGCGAGCCTTGAGTTCCGTCAGGTCATCTAGCACGACCGCCAACCCCTGTACCGAATGATCGCGAATATCCGTCAACGGCCCCACAATAATATTCCAGTTGCGTTTCCCCTGGCCGTTCAGCTCTGGCGTCAGCTCGACGCGCTTCTGCTGGCTCGTATCGACGACTTCCATAAGCGCCTGTTGCAGTTCGTCCGTCCCGGTGGGGACCAGCGTCACGAGCTTGCGCCCTAGAATTTCGCCCTTGGGTACCCCTAACACACCCTCCGCCGCCGAGTTCACAGTGGTAACAGTCCCATCCCTCGCCAACGTCATAATCCCGCTGGCAACCGAGGAAAAGATATTCTCCATTAAATCGCGGATGCTTGTCACCTCGTTCAACTGGGCACGCGCATCCGCGAACAAACGCGCATTATCAATCGCCACCGCTGCTTGGTCCGCAAAGGCCGTCAACAGGTTCAACTCGTGCTGCCGAAACAATCCCGCGAGAATGCGGTTATCACAGTACACGACCCCCACAACATCATCACGCGTTTTGAGCGGCACCGCCAGGATGCTCCGCAGGGCAAACCCCACGATGCTCTCCTGCCCCTGGAAGCGCTCGTCATTGCTGGCATTATCCGTCAATAACGGCTCACCACTGTCTGCGACCTGGTTCACAATCGTGCGGCTCACAATGAACTCGTTGTTGTCCAGTTGCTCCTGGGCCATCCCACGGGCGATGCGGAACTCCATTTCACCCGTTTCCTTGTTCTTCAACACAATATAACCGCGCTCGGCCCCGGTCAGCCGGATAACGGTGTCCATCACCTGGTTCAGCACCTCGTCCACGTCCAACGTAGACGTAATAAGCGCGGTTGTTTCGGCCAGTGCCCGCAACTGGGTTAGCTCAATCTCCTGCCCGGCGAACACCTGCTGAATACTGTCGATCCGGGTTTTCAGGCGCTTAAGGCCCGTCATCGTCTCGCTGGGCATCCGTAACCCACGCTGGCGCAAAATGTCCTGTTGGTTACGCACCAGGTCAATCAGTTCTTTAACACTGGCGCTTAACTGGCGCATCTGCACCGTCGGGTTCTGAGGGGTATCTGACATGACGGCTACTCCCGAAAAATTTCGTATATGCGGGTGAACTGCTGGCGGCCCTTCACCTGAATCGGCTCGCGCTCCTCAAAACGTATGCCCCCCAGAATTTCCGTCCCAGCTTCGGCACGCGCCTTCATCAACGCGGCCTCGCTGATAATGATCTGGCCGGCGGTGGCGTTTTCTTCCAAGCGTTTGGACAGATTAATCGTGTCGCCGATGGCCGTGAAGTTACGGCGGTAGTGGCTACCCACATTGCCGAGTGTCGCCACCCCGGTATGGATGCCAACGCGATAAAAATGCGGGTTGGGTTCAATGCCCTGTTGGGCGTAGAAGTCAACAAAGGCATCACGAATTGCCAGCGCCGTGTGGATCGCACGCAGGGCGTGGTCCTGCTGAGGGTTCAACTGCGTGTTGAACAGCACCATCACCTCGCTCCCCATGTATTTGTCGATCACACCGTCAGTGCTGTGTATCGCCCCCGTCGCTACAGACAAATACTGGTTGATCGCCGTCATCAGGTCCGCCGGGGCGGTTCCCCCTGGGAACGAGTGAAACGGGCGTGTGTCCGCGAAGATACACGTCATCTCACGCCGCTCACCGCCCAGGTCCAGCCCGGCAATCTCATGAATACGGTTCATCATGCCCGGCGGGAGGTAGTTCTGTAACACGCCGAGCATCGCCTCACGCTCAGTCTGCTCCGTCAGGTCATCCACCACGACTGTGACACCCTGCGTCGTATCGTTATCATCTTTCAACGGGCTGAACCTTAAACTCAGCACGGTTTCCCCCGCCCGTTGCGGCAGGTTCACATTCGCCTGGAATGACACACCCTCGTTGCCCTCTAACACCCGCCGAACCTGCGTTTCCAGGTCAATCTCCGTCATCACAGGCAACACCTGGACGAGCATTTTGCCGATGACCTCATCGGTATGAATATCGAGGATTTCCTCAGCGGCGCGGTTAACGGTAATCACCATATCGCTGGCGTTGGTCGTCAACACCCCACTACCGATAGACTCAAACACACTGTCCATCAAGTCCTTAATCTCGGTGATCTCCCGCAGTGACGATTGAATACGGGCGAACAAACGCGCATTCTCAATTGCGACAGCAGCCTGGTTTGCAAACGCCACCAGCAAGTTACGCTCACGTTCGGTGAAAACCCCCGCCCGCAACCGATTGTCCACGTACACTGCGCCAATCGTCTGGCTACGCTGCACGAGTGGCACACAGATCACCGAGCGCAACACGAACTGCGCCACGCTGAGGTTATTCTGAATACGCGGGTCTTTGTAGGCATTATCCGTAAGCATTGGCTGCCCAGTCTCAATAACCTCATGCACAATCGTCATGCTGATCTGGGGAGATTGGGCGCTGTTCGCGCCCTCACCCTTGCCCGTGTCGTCGCGGGTAATGCGAAACTCCAAATCACCGGACTGCTCGCTCTGGAGGATCATAAAACCGCGTTCGGCCCCGGCTAAAGCAATAATGTTGTCCATTGAACGCGTCAGCACCGCGTCTAGGTCCAGTGTCGAGTTAATCATGGCCCCGGTTGCGGCCAGCGCTCGCAACTGGTTTAGCTCAATGGTATCCCCACCCGAGCCACTCTCTAACATCGCCAGATCCTTGATAATCCCACTCAGCGATTGAATGACACCGGGGGGGAGCTTCATGCCCCGCGTCCGTAAGGCCTCATCCTGTTGGCGCAGGTTCTCGATCACGGTGCGGGTCATCACCTTTAGCTCTTTGAGTTCTTGCAGAATATCCGTCTCTTGGTCTGGCATCGGCTCAATTCTCCGCCTGTCTTACGCGCCTAAGCTACCCCACTTATTATAACGTAGTCCGTCAATTGTGCTGGTGAGGGAAAACCAGCCACCCCACATTTAGTACAACATCCTAACCAAAATAAACCGAATATTCACGGGATCGTATCCTAACCTTCCAGCAGGGAACCCCCAAGCCATACTAGGTTACTTACCAGGCAAAATGACTGTGGAGAACTGTAACGTATGAACCAAAAAGGGGCGGCCACCCACACAGGTCGGGCCGCCGATGATCTCCGAACCACCCCACCAAACAACGGCCCATCGCCAAGCCCAAAGGTCGGATCATAGAAGATGGTCTGGACTCCATCCAGGGTTTGCGCGGCGACCGTCCCAGTACTGTTATAGCTAACACCCTCACCCAATGCTGGCGTATACGACGCACGCACCAACGGACTAAGCACCGTTACTGTCTGTGGGGGCATTTACACGGGGCAAAGCACCACTTTGGCGGTCCAGTACCCAGATATTCATCTGTGGTGGTCTGCTTCTACCCCCCATGTCGTAGGCACCACCGTAACCGTTCCGGAAAATGGTATACGTTTATCACTTCTCTGCATCTTCCCGTACTTTGGTCCTGTTTTGTGATAAACGTAAAGAAAAGTAGTTTGTTTCAGGTATAATTGTGTAAAGAACGTAAACGAATGCTTGGAGGTGTGATATGTTGTCACCAGTCGCGACGGCACGTTTCCTACCGGAAAACCTTATGACGGGGTACAACCGCTTCTACAAGGCCGTTCACGGGCGCGGCCCGCGTATTCGTCACATGGGCGGCCAGTGGTACCAAGTCAACGGCGAGATCGTCCACCACAAAACCCTCATGGAAGAAATCGAGCGCCTGCGCCAGTTGGCTCGCCGCAAGTCTCAGCCAGAAAAAGGACTCGTCACCCGCCTGATTGAGCGTCTACGGGTAATGTAAGTCTATTCCCCCCAAGAACTATTTGGGTGTGGCTACTTTGCATTTGAGAGGGGAGTGGAAAGACAGAGGTGCACTCGCCAAAATGGAAGTCCAACCAGCCATCAGTGAGAAATGCACATGTCTTCCGTTGAAAGTATAGGGCAAAC
>CAYWZS010000027.1:0-42116 GCA_964462905.1 uncultured Anaerolineaceae bacterium | reverse complement strand
GGGCGTATTGGACTGGTCAGTCATGTAGGCACCTTGTCTAATCGTAGCGAATTCTTGGGTCTAGGCGGGCGTAGAGCAGGTCCACGAAAAGATTCAAGATCACAAACATCAGCGAAAACAGAATAACAGAGGCTTGCACCACAGGAATGTCGCGCTGGTTGATGGAATTAAAGACCAACCGCCCCACGCCAGGCCAACTAAATACCGTTTCAACCACAACCACGCCACTCAGCAGGAAGCCGAACTGAAGCCCAATCACGGTCACAACGGGGATGAGCGCGTTACGGAAAGCATGGCCGATGATAACACCGCGCTCACTTAGGCCCTTTGCGCGGGCCGTCCGCACATAGTCTAGCGACAGCACCTCTAACATAGCAGAACGGGTTAGCCGTGCATTACGCGACAACGAAAATAGTGAAACGGTGATACCCGGCAGCAGCAAGAAACGCATTGCTTCTGGAAAATCTGTAAAAAAAGTACCGATGTCACCCGCAAATAGGGGTTGTAGCAAGGGGACATGCCCCGATATAGGTATCCAGGGCACATTGAGTCCAAGATACATAATCAGCATAATCCCCAACCAAAAATTCGGGATCGACTGGCCCAAAAGCGCGAACATCATCAGCCCACCGTCCCAGAACGTCCCGCGTTGGGTCGCGGCCAGAATACCAATCGGCAGGCCAACAACAATGGAAAACGCCATCGCAAACAGCGTCAGTTCTAGCGTTGCGGGCAACCGTTCCATCACGACATCCATTGCCGGACGCCGCGCCTTCAGCGAGTTACCGAAATCCAGTTGAACCATACGGCCTACGAAGATGAAATACTGTTCGTAGAGCGGCTTATCAAAACCGAGCCGGGCGCGCATCTCCGCCACTTCTTCCTCACTGGCCCGCTCACTCACGTAGAGATACGTTGGGTCCCCAGCGAGGTGCAGGGTGAGGAACGCCAGCAACGTGACCCCCCAAATGACGATGAGAGATTGTAACAAGCGCCTGATGATATAGTCCATCATGGTGATTTACCTCGTCAGGGCTGGGGGCAACCTTGCGGCTACCCCCTGGCTTAGTGGACTTGTGAAACCTACTCGGCGAGGGTCGCGTTGTAGACGACGATCTTCTCGTCACGACGCGGCTCCCAGTCGATGCGGTTGCTCACACCGTAGAAGTCCGGTTGGAAGTACAGGAACAGCCATGGGGGGTCGTTGTACATGACCTCAAGCATCTGGTTCACAACGTCCTGAACTTCTTCGTCGCTCAGGTCCGGGTTGGCGAAGTTCTCACGCAACTCGAACCACTCCGGGTTGCTCCACTCGGTGTAGTTGGTGGCCCCGGTCGGGGAGGAGATGTCTGCCATGTCATACTGGGCGTTCCAGGTACCACCACCCGTGCCGACGAAGTACAGCGGGCCGACCTCGTGGGCGCGCAGCGCCGGGACGAACTCAGAACTCCAGTCCAGGATTTCGACGTTGGTCTCGACACCCACATCCGTCAGGTACTGGCCTATCGCCTGCACGACGTTCACGTCGTTGAGGTAGCGACCCCGGCCAGCTTGCAGGGTAATCTCGAAGCGCACGCCGTCCTCACCACGCGGATAACCGGCCTCGTCCAACAGGCGCTCGGCGGTCTCCGGCTCAAACGGATACGGCTCCAAGTTCGGGTTGTCGTTCGGCGAGTTCACCATGCTGGACGCACGCTCACACTCGATCCCGAGTAGCGTGACACAGATGGTCGGCACGTCCACCGCATACTGCATCGCCACACGCACATCCGTGTTCATGATGGCGTCGCCGCCTTCATCGCCTACGAACAGGCCTGTCATGTTGTAGCCGACATACATACGGCGCGTACCCTGGACCCCCTTGACCGTCGCGGTGCCGCTGTTGTTCACGGCGAGCTGCTGGTCTGGCACGACGTTTGCGATGATGTCCACGTTCCCCGCGATCAACTCAGCGGTACGGGTGGAGTCCTCCGGGATAACGCGCCATACGAGCGTGTCAAAGCCGATCTCGCGCAGGCCGAAGTCCTCGACTGCCGTTAGGGTGGTATGGCTGTCCGGGACCCACTCCACAAACTCATACGGGCCAGAGCCAATCGGCATAGCAGCGGCCTCTTCCAAGCTCATCGCGCTGTAGCTATCCATGCAGTGGATGAACACCTCAGAGATGAGGCCAAGGTTGATGGACTGGTAGCGCTCCATGTTGATAGCCACTTCCAACTCGCTGACAGCCTCGGCGTCAATGAAGCCGATGGAGTCGAACACGAAACCAGCGGTGTTACCCGTGAAGGCATTCTCATCGTCTGCCGCACGGTTGAACGTGAAGGCCACGTCCTCGGCGGTCAGTGGCTCACCATCGTGGCAGGTCAGCCCTTCGTTGAGGGTGAAGACCAGCGTCGTGCCGTCGTTCTCTGGGCGAACGTCGTTCGCCAGGTAGGGGGTGATCTCACCCGTCTCAGAGATTTGGTAGAGTGTCGCAAAAATGTGCGCGAACACGTTGGACTCCGCACGCGAGTTCACCTCCGACGGCTCCCAGCTATCCACGTCAACGGACTGGGCGATAACGAGGGTGTTCTCGTCAGCGGCAGGTTGTGCGCCGACCAGCAGCGGCAACACTGCCAGTACAGCGACGATAAGCGAGATAACGCTTAGGCGGTACTTGTTGCTCATGGGGTTTCTTTTCCTCTACTTGAATAAGATGGAACAGGATTTAGAAAATGGGCACCTCATTTTTGGTCGCGTTTGCGCCAGCATCACCCCCTTTCGGAGATTGTTTGTAGGACATCGGCCATCGGCACGGCGCGTCCGTCTCGGCTAGATAAGACGCACGCTTCCAACATGGCAAGTGAGTGTAGGTGGTCCGCGCCGCTACACTGAAGCGGCGCACCGCCCAGAACATTGTCCAAAAAGGCATTTAGGAGTCCGGTAGTTTCAGTGATCCACCGCTCATGAGGGGGCAGATCAACCGAGGTGAGGGTTTCTTCGGCCTGCTGTGCATAGGCGAGGCCGCCAAACTGCTCCCGCTGGACGATGACGCCGTCGGTACAGTCAGTGCGCCACTCGAAGCCCAGTTGTGACCAACCACTCTGCCACGTCCCCTGATAGTTGACCGTGAGGCCACCGTCAAACACGAATATCGCGGAGACATTGGTGTCATCTCGGTACATGCTCCACGACGGGTTCCAGGTGTGGCAGTGAACCAAGGTCGGTTCCACGCCGTACACATAGCGCAGCAGGTCAAAGTGATGGATGGACTGTTCCCACAACATGGGATGATCCATCTCTAGTGGGTACTTGTTGAGGTCGGGGCGGTGGCCGTTGCGCCAGCGTTCGTAGGTGAAGCGTGCAAACGCGGCCTTTCCAACAGTGCCCGTTGCGAGTAGGTCCATCGTCGCAATCGTGACACCAAGATAACGGAAGTTCAGCCCGACCATCAACGGCACACCACCCTCATCCGCAATGTCTACGAGAGACTTGGCCTCGCCCAAGCTCAACGCTAACGGCTTCTCTATCAATAGTGGCAGCCCACGCGCCGCCGCCGCCCGGATTTGCCCCTCACGGCCAATCGGCGGGTTCGCCAGCAACAACGCCCCGGCGTCCGGCACAGCAGCGATAGCTTCTTCCGCGCTGGCAAATGACAGGCGCTTACCAAACCGTTCGGCTGCACGCGCTAGCGCCTCCGGGTTCGGGTCGGCATAGGCGGCCACATGACAACGCTCTGAGCGTGAGATAACTTCCGCCCAGTAGGTGCCACGGACACCCAAACCCGCAAGTACGATGGAGAGTGAGTCGGCCATTGTGTTAGCCCTCCACCTGCACAGCCTGGACAATCTGGCGTACACCGTCCACAAACGGTGTCCAATCAGCAAAGCCGATCTCGTCGCGCAGGCGCTCACTCACCAGATACCCCAACCGAGGATGCGGCGGTTCGGGCGTGTCATCGTATACCACTTCAATTTGGGGCAACGCCGTCTGAATCGCGGCGGCCACCTCACGGTTACTCAACACCTCGCCAGACGCCATGTTATATAGCGCGGACGGCCACGGCTTAACGTGCAGCAGCGCACACACCGCCCGCCCAATGTCGGACGCGAAGGTCCAGTCGTGGCGGGCATCTGGGTCAGAGACGGTCAGGGCACCGTCAGTTAACGCGACGTTGACCCACTGCCCGACCCGGCTCACACGGGGGCGCGACGAGCGTCCGCGCTCCTCCACACCGTAAACACTGCCCAGTCGAATCACCGTCAGGTCGTAGCTGTGGTTTTCGCGCAACGTCTCCGCCAAGAACTCGGTCGTGCGCTTGGCAATCGCGTAGGTACCGAGCGGGAGCGGTTGCGCGGCGTCATCGACTGGACCAGATGTGTGACGAAAGGCCGCGTCCGAACTGATGAGGATACCGCGACGATCCGGCCCCGCTGCATCAACCATCGCGAACAGCGGGTCCGTGTTGGCGCGCAAGTTAGCAACAGGCGACATGCCGCTCTCCTGTGGGGAGGCAGTCAGCGCGGCACCGTGAACGTAAGCGTCGTAGTCGAGGGCCGCCAGCGTCTCGGCATCAAGGTCACCCTCAACCAGCGTAACACGGCCCGCCCAACGCGAACGTAGCTCCGGGTCAAAGTGACGATCCAGCGCGACGATCGTATGGCCGTCACGTTGCAGTTCCGCCACGATGCTTCGGCAGACAAACCCACCTGCCCCGGTTACCAACACGCGCATCAGACCATCTCCTCGTCGTTCATATCGTTGGCACTGGGCGCGTCATCCACCCAACCCTCCGCAATCAAGTCCCCCGTTGAGGCGATGTGCTGCGCCAGCACACGCAGCGTCTCGGCCTCGTCTGCATCCTGCATCGCTCGGACAATCGGCAGATGGTTCTCTGCCACCTGCTGGATGTCGCGGTTTCGCATGTTGTGGAGCGACATGACCTGCTGCACACGCATATGCACGGTAGACCATGTGGACGCCAACAGGCGGTGCTCGCTCAGGTCGATGATTTTGTGGTGGAACTCGTGGTCAATGGTGTTCACGTCCGGCCAGTTTTCCTGTTTCGCGGCTTCAACCATACGCTTGTAGATGGGATAAAGTGCGTCCCCAGCGGCTTGCGCGTCCTGCCTGAAGATACGCCCCATGGCGAACCGCTCCAGGGCACCCCGTAGGCTGTACAACTCTTCCACATCAGCCTTTGTCAGTGGTGTGACAGTCGTCCCGTGATAGGGCACTGTCGAAACCAATCCTTTCGTATTCAGCGTTTGGATCGCCTCACGCAACGGCGCACGGCTGACCCCAAGCTGCTTCGCGAGTTCCATCTCGACAAGTTGCTGGCCCGGTTTTAGTTCACCACTGAGAATAGCCATTCGCAACGAGTCGAGAATACGTTCACGTAGCGACTTGGTGCTGATCTGGTTGAGTGAGGGCAAATCGCGCATTTCCTTGACAAACCAAAAGGTGAGTTTATAATTTCCAGTCAGTCGATTGTCGACAATCTACAAACGACAACGTGCGGATTATAAGAACCCAAAATTGTAATGTCAAGCAATTGAGCGAAATTTGGTAAAAGCGACCAACCCGAAGGGAAATCTTATGCCACTTGTTACCAACAAGTCGCAACTGGTGGAGATGGCCGTGCGCGGCAACGTCACCCAGCCGGGCCTGCGTTACCCCGGTTACATCCCCCACGCCAACGGCGAGGCGATGGTATTACCGGGCATGTCTGGCGTAGTCTACAACGTCAAAGTCGGGCACCCCGCGTTTGGCTGGGCGGCAGACCATGTCGAGCCGGGCGTTTCTATCATGAACACAAACCATGAGGCGGAGTTCGCGTTACACTACCTCTCGTGCATCGGCAACAAGGCCGTCGTCACGAGTGGACTTGCGAAGGGCGGTGAAGGGGTCGTCACCGGGGAACACGCCAGAATGCTGGTTGACTTCCCTGATGAAGTCAACGAGTTGCTGTGTGTGGGCGACACAATCCAGATCATCGCCAAAGGGCGTGGGCTGACATTTGCGGGCTACGAACACATCGAACTCAAGAAGTGCAGCCCGGAACTGATCGAGGCTATCCCGATCGAGGCGGTAGACGACAAAATCATTCGCGTCCCTGTCACAATGGAACTGCCCCCACGCATTATGGGCAGCGGGGCCGAACTCAACTCCGAGTACGTGGACCAGGATCTGATGTCTGGTGATCGCGAGCTGATGGCCGAACTCGTTATCGACCAGATGAACCTGGGCGACCTAGTTGTCATCCCGGATAACGATCACCACGCCGGGCGCGGGTATCGACGCGGTGCGGTCACGATTGCGCTGTGCATTCACGGTGACTCGGTGATGAACGGCCACGGCCCCGGTATCCTCACACTGATGACCTGTGCCACGCCCAACATCGAATGGACGATTGACCCGGACGCCAATATCGCCCGCTACCTCAAGATCGGAGCCTACGCATGAGCATCGAAACCAATGTTGACAAGCTGGTCACGGTGTCCGTGATGGGCTACGTCGCGGAACCCAGCTTTCCCGGCCTGCCCGCCTCGCCCTATCTGCTTACCTCGGAAGGCAAGCCGTTCCTGCTGCCGACCTTCGGCGGCATCGTCTATAACGTGTCCGTTGGGGATAGCGCCTATGGCTGGCTGGCAGACACGATTCACCCCAGCGTGAGCATCAAGGTCAACGACGACCGGGGCAACCGGGGCCTGAACATCTACGCCTGTATCGGCAACACGGCTATCGTCATGACAGGGGACGCAAAGGGCGAGCGCGGCGTGGTCACAGGCAAGTCCGGGCGCTTCTCGGAGCATGTGATTGTTCACTTTCCCGTCGCTGTCCGCGAGAAGATGGCAATCGGTGACAAAATCATCGTCAAGGCGCAGGGCGTCGGCATGGCGCTACCGGGTCACCCGGATGTTCGCTTTAAGAGTTGCTCGCCCGCCCTGTTCGAGAAGCTCGGCGCATCTGCGGGAGACGACGGCAAGCTGAATATACCCGTGACGGCAGTCGTTCCCCCACATCTGCTGGGCGCGGGCGCGGGACTCACCAGCGAGGGCGGCTCCATCCACATCCAAACAACGGACAAAGACGCGCTGGCCGAGGCCGGACTGGACACGCTCCGGTTGGGTGATGTGGTGGCACTACAGGACTACGACAGCCGTTGGAACCACGGCTACCTACGTGATGCAATCGGCGTTGGTGTTATCGGGCAAGGGGACAGCCCCCGCAACGGTTACGGCCCCGGCGTGAGTATGTTGATGACCGCAGCGGTAGACGCGATTTTACCTGTCATCACGCCGGGTACGAACTTGAAAGACCTTTTGAAGCTCGCAGACTAAAAGCAGTTGAACACATGGAGGAAAAAATCATGGGCGCACGTTACATCAAACACATGGCTTTCGCGGTGAAAGATGCCTACGCAGCCGTCAAGCAGTATCAGGAGATTCTCGGCACGGCCCTGGACGCTGAGGTAAAGGACTTCGAGAAATCGCGCAACCGTGTCGCGATTTTCAATGTTGGCGACGTGGAATACCAGCTTTGTCAGTCGCTGGCCGAGGGTGGGCGCTTCGACGCCTGGATCAAGGAGCGCGGCTATGAGGGCCTGCACCACATCTGCTACGCGGTGGACGATATCGACGCCGCGATAGAGGAGGCACTGGCGAACGGCGCAACCCTCAAGGAGTGTAGTGCATGTAAGGTCAAGGGCAGCCACGTCCACCCGGAGGGCTGGGTCGCCTTCTTCGAGCAGGAGGCAGGCGGCATTGAGTTGGAGTTGATGCAGGTCTACACCCCAGAAGAACTCGAAGAGTACAAGTCCGTGAAGGGCATCTAGGGGATGGGTATTGACCTGGTACAGGTGCCCGTGGATGACCTGGATACGTTTGTGGTGCGTGCGTTCGAGGCGATGGGCCTCTCGCCGGAGGAGGCGCGCCTGTGTGCCAACGGCCTGATGCAGTCGGAATTGCGCTGCTTGCCGGGGCAAGGGCAAGGGGTCCGGCGACTACCGAAATACCACGAGCGCATCCGCAACGGCTACATCATCCCCGGCGCTGCGTTTGAGATCGTGAAGGAATCGCCCGCGCTGGCATTGATTGACGCGCACAACGGCCTGGGGTCAGTTGTCGCACAGCGGGCGATGGACGTTGCGATTGAGAAGGCCAAGATCAGCGGGATAGGGACAGCGGTTGTCCGCAACAGCACCCACTACGGCTCATCGGCGGTCCCAGCACGCCGAGCGTTAGCTCACGACTGCATCGGGATTGCGTTCACCAATGCGGGGCCGGAGATGGCCCCGTGGGGTGGGCGCGAGGGGCGCGTTGGCACCAATCCCTGGGGTATCGCTGCACCAACGGGAGGCGACTTCCCCGTTGTGCTGGACATCGCCATTACGACGGCGGGTAAGGGCATGATGATCTGGTATGACCGCGAGGGAAAGCAGATGCCACTGGATTGGGCACTCACGCCCGAAGGCCACGAGACGGACAACCCCGCCGCTGCGATGAAGGGCGCGTTACTCGGCATCGGCGGGCACAAGGGCTACGGCCTCGCCATGCTGACGGATGTGCTAACGGGTGTTATCGCAGGTGGTGGCTATGGGTTGGCCCCCTACGCCAACCCTGCCAAGCAGGATGTCTCGCACACCTTTATCGCACTGGACATTGCGTGGTTTATGCCCGTAGACGAGTTCAAGGCACGCATGACCGACTTCGCGAACGAGGTGAAATCGTCCGCGACCCGGCCCGGCTTTGACGAAGTCCTCGTCCCTGGCGAGATCGACTATCGGCGTGAGACGGACTACCGTGCCAACGGTGCGCGCCTGGATGCCAATGTTTTTGACGAACTGGCAGCACTTGCCGAGACGCTCGGCATCGACTTCCCCTTTGCGCGGGAGGTGGTGGCATGAGCAATGCTCCGCAAAAAATGGCACGCCCGCTAGCAGCACGGGTGACGGACCTAACGCCGCTCCACAGTCCAGCCGAAGAAAACGCGCCCGACCTATCACTGATTGAAGGTGCGGTGGCGGCACTCGCGGACGGCAAGACAAAATACACTGACCGTCCCGGCATCATCGGCCTACGCCAGTGGGTCGCCGACCATCTTAACGGACTTGGTGAAGTCAACATAGAACCCAATCAGGTGACGATTACGTGTGGTGTGGTGGAAGCGCGATTTGTCGCTGTAACTTATCTGGAATACGGCGGACAAACGAACTTTGCAGCAAAGTTTGGTACGCTCCGCACAGGAAACGTCATCTACCTGCACCAACAGTATGAACAGGCGTCTACCCTGCTCAACGACGCAGATGGTCAACACATCATCTGGGACATGAGCCAGGGCGCAGCGGATATTGCGCCCATTACCACCCGCAACCTGACCCACCATACGCTGTTTATCGGTGTATTTCCAGGTGTTGGGGACGGTTGGCGTGTCGGTTGGATGGCGGGCCACGCCGAGCACGCCAAGATTCGCAGCTACAAGCAGAGCATGACCATCTGTACACCGAGCACCTCCCAGTGGGCGGTGCTGAATCTGTTGGAGGGGAACGCATGACGCTGACGAACCCGAATATCCCTGACGAAATCCGTGAGGTGGCTTCAGACGGGACGGCGTTGCGCTACGCGCTGATGGAGATGGCGACCGGGCCGGATGTGATCGCACTCGGACGCGGCGACCCGGATCTCCCCACACCACACCACATCATCGAAGCAGCGCAAAAGGCAGCTCGCGACGGTCTCACCGCGTCAACCCCTGTTCCGGGTATGCCCGCGCTACGCGAGGCAATTGCCACCAAGCTCGTGTCCGAGAACGGCATTCCCACGACAGCGGAAAATGTCATCGTCACCACGGGCGGCCAGGAGGGGCTATACCTCATCATGCAGGCGCTCCTGAACCCCGGCGATGAGGTCATCGTGCCAGACCCGCGCTACACGTCCTATGACCAAGCCGTTGCCAGCGCAGGAGGCAAAATCGTCCTCGTGCCAACTGACCATGAGGACGCCTTCAACTTAGACCCAGCGGCGGTAAAGGCAGCGGTCACACCCCAGTCGAAGGCGATTTTGATCGTCACGCCCTCCAACCCCACAGGCGGCATTGTCACCGAGGAACGGCTCAAGGCGCTTGCGGAGATTGCCGTCAAGCACAACCTCATCGTGATCTCCGACGAAATCTACGAGAAGTTCGTGTTCGACGGCCACACCCACTTCAGCATCGCCAGCTTACCAGGTATGGCCGAACGCACCATCACCCTCAACGGCTTCTCCAAGACCTACGCTATGACGGGCCTACGCGTGGGCTATGTGGCAGGTCCGGCAGATTTCATTGACGCGCTAGCCCGTGTCAAAGCCTACACCACGGGTCCGGCAGCAACAGTCAGCCAACATGCGTCACTGGCCGCCGCCACTGGCCCCGCCGAGCCACTTGCCGAGTTCATCCGCATCTACGAGGAACGGCGGGCGGCGCTCAAGGCGGGTTTAGACGAGATGGGCCTGTCCTACAGCGACCCACGCGGCGCGTTCTTCTTCTGGACCCACAGTGGCCCGACCGGGATTCACGCCACAGAACTCAGCTATCTGCTGCTCAAGGAGGGGAACGTCCTCATCTTCCCCGGCACAGGTTTCGGCCCCAACTGGGGCGGCTACTTACGCATCAGCATTTTGCAGAACACAGACAAAATTCGAGAGGCAGTTCAGCGTATGCAAATCGTTGTGAACCAGTACCGGGTGGGAGGGTAAACGATGGATGATATTGGCCTGCTACAGAAGCTCATCCAAATACCCTCGCCCAACCCACCGGGGGACACCCGCGACATTGCCGGCTTCATCGAACAGACCATGCGCGACGCGGGCTGCACGGTAACCACCCCCGCCCCAGACGAGAAACCCGAGGCGGTCAATGTGGTGGCGACGATTGGCAGCGGTGCCCCGGTGATTATGCTGCACGCCCACATTGACACGGTTCCCGTCGCGGCGAGTGAGGCCGAACGCTGGAGTGTGGACCCGTACGCAGCAGTCGTGCAGGACGGTAAAATCTACGGCAAGGGGGCGATTGACGACAAAGCGCCGCTGGCCTCCATGATACTCACTGTTCTGGATGCTGCTGCCCGCGCTGACGAACTACAAGGAACATTAGTGTTGGTGGCGGCGGCAGAGGAGGAGGTCGGCGGGCAACTCGGCACGCGCTGGATGGCGGACAACGGCCATATGCCAGACTGCGACTTCATCGTCGTGGGCGAACAAACGGGGAACAAGGTGGCCGTCGCGCATAAGGGTGTGATGCGGGCAACGGTGCGGACGACGGGGCGCTCGGTTCATGCGACCAACCCGGATCGCGGTATCAACGCGATTACCGCCATGTCGCGGGTCGTCCTCGCGCTGGACACCTATCACCGCCAACTTTCAGAGCGGGTACACCCGGTGGTCGGCGTACCGACCTGCAACGTGGGGGTGATCGAGGGCGGCAGCACCGCCAACGCCGTGCCGGATAGCTGTGTCGTCAAGTTGGATCGGCGCATGATCCCCCGCGAGAACCCAGACGACGTCCAACGAGAGATGCGGCAGATCATTGAAGCAGTGGAGGTGGCCCCGGCTACTGTGGAAGTCGGGGACTTCTTGTTCTCAAGCTGGTTCGACTCCACGACTGACGGCGCACTCGCCCAGGCCTTCCTCGGCTGCGTGCGAGATGTGCTGGGCGAAGATCCGGGTCCGGTCGGGTACTTACCGGGCAGTGACGCGAAACATCTTATGGACAACGTGCGCGAGGGGGGTGAAATGATTATATTTGGTCCTGGTAGCTATGAGGTCGCGCACGCCTTTGACGAACACGTCACCGTAGCGGACTATCAGGCAACAACCGCAATTCTAAAGACATTTGTAGAGCAGATGGCAATTAATAGGGAGTAGTAATGTACGATAAGATTATCGAAAACGGACAGGTGGTGACCGAGCGCGGGGTGGAACCCCTGGACGTGGCAATCAAGGGAGAGCAGATTGCGGCGTTGCTGGCCCCCGGCTCTGGCGTGGAGGCAAAGGAGCGCATCGACGCGGCGGGAATGTACGTGTTGCCCGGTGCGATTGACATTCACTTCCACTGTCGCGCACCCGCCTACCCACAACGTGGTGACTTCGCCACGGAGACCCGCGCCGCCGCTGCGGGTGGGGTGACAACCATCTTCGAGATGCCGATTTCCAAGCCGTGCTGTGCCACAGGCGATATTTTCAGGATGCGGAAGGGATTGGCCGAGGCCGATGCCTACGTTAACTTTGGGCTATACGCCGCGCCCGGTTTGTTGGACCGCGCCGCGATCGCGGACATGGTCAACGAGGGCGCGATTGGCTTTAAAATCTTCATGACCGCACCGCCCAAGGGGCGTGACGACGAGTTCGAAGGGTTGTGCCTGCCGCACGTCCCGGAACTGTATCAGGCGTTGCAACTTGTGGCAGAAACAGGGCTAGTGTGTGCGGTCCACGCGGAAAACAACCAGCTTTTGGAGTGGCACACCGCCCAATTGATTGAGGACAAGCGCAATGACGTTCCAGCCCACGGCGAAAGCCGCCCACCCCATGTCGAGGCGCTGGCGATTGCGACGCTGTTGACGCTCAACAAGAGCATCGGCGCACAACTACACATCGCGCACGTCAGCGGCAAGGAGCCGCTAGAGGTGATTCAAGCGTTCCGGGCGGCAGGGGAAGCGGTCACCGGGGAAACCTGCCCCCACTATCTGTTCTTCACCGAGGACGACCTGGAGCGAGTCGGCCCCTACGCAAAGATTAACCCCCCACTCCGTAAAGACGAAGATGTGGAGGCGGTGTGGAACGGCATTTTGGACGGAAGCCTGATGGCGGTCACAACCGACCACTCGCCGTTTACGGTTGAGGAAAAAGAACGCGCCCGCACGGATATTTGGGCGACTCCCCCAGGCGCACCGGGTGTTCAGGAGTTGCTGATGGGCATGATGGACGCGGCGCTCACGGGCAAGATGAGCGTCGAACAGGCGATTGCCCTCGTCAGCACCAACGGGGCCAAGCGATTTGGCGTCTATCCACAAAAGGGGGCCATCGCCGTTAGCAGCGACGCGGATATTGTACTCTACGACCCGAACGAGACGACCACCATCCACGAGGACATGCTGTTCAGCAAGGCGGCGGCCTGCGACAGGCTTTACGAGGGGATGACCTTCCAGGGTAGGGTCGTGCGGACCATCTGTAACGGGACGACCGTTTACATGGACGGGGAGGTCGTCGGGGAACGCGGCGGCGGTAAGTTTGTGCGCCCGAACCGTGCCAACGTGCAGGAGATGTAGGCATGAGCTATGCACTCGATTTCAGCGAGTATTTTAACTATGCCGACCTGACAGCGCACCTGCAAGGCTTGGCGGACTCGTCCGAGATGGCCGCGCTAGAAAGCCTGGGGCAAAGCCACCAGGGGCGCGACATCTGGTGTATGACGATTACCAACCCGGCGACCGGAACCCATGACAGCAAACCCGCCTTCTACATTGACGGGCATATCCACGCGGAGGAGGTCGCCACCTCCCACACGGCGCTCTACACCGCCTGGTACCTGCTGGAAAACTATGGGGCCGACGATCTGGTCACGTGGCTACTAGATCACACAACATTCTACATCATCCCGCGCATGAACCCTGACGGGGCCGAAATCAGCCTGACTACCGCCTATCACTGGTGCGGCAACGGGCGCTACCTCCCCGGCGAGGAACAGACGCACGGCCTCTGCCAGCACGACATCAACGGCGACGGGTTAATCGTACAGATGCGAATTGAGGACCCCGACGGCGAGTGGAAGGTTGCCGAGGAAGACGCCCGAATTATGGTGTTGCGGGAGCCGGGTGAGGTCGGGCCGGGACCATACTATCGTCTGTATCGTGAGGGCGAGATTCGCGGTGAGTGGGACGGCGTGAGCTTCGACATTCAACAGCCGCGTGATGGCAACCTCAACCGCAACTTCCCCGCCGGGTGGCGGCCCAACTTCCGGCAGTATGGCGCGGGGGAACTGCCGCTGGGCGAGCTGGAGAGCAAGGCCGTTGCTGACTTCATCCTCGCCCACCCCAACATCAGCGGGATGCAGTGTTATCACACGCACGGCGGCCTACACCTACGTCCAAGCCTCGTCGCGCCGGACGACACGCTGCCGCGCCACGACCTCGCGCTGTACAAGCGCATTGGCGCAATGGGGACAGCGCTCACGGGCTACCCGGTGATTTCCGTCTACGAGGAGTTCACCAACGACCCGGACAAGCCGCGTGTCGGATCGTTGATGCAGTGGAGCTACGATGAGTTCGGCATCATCACGTTCAGCACGGAGCTATGGAACCCGGAACTTGCCGCCGGAGTTGAAGACCCCGCCAAGTACCAGATCGTCGGGCGGGGTATCGACAAGGAACTCAAACTCATGACGTTCAACGATGAACATCTGGGCGGCGCGGCCTTTGTAGACTGGACACCGTTCGACCATCCACAGCTCGGCCCGGTTGAGATTGGCGGCTGGACGCACATGTACCTGTTCCGCAACCCGCCGCCCGCCTCCGTCGCCACAACCGACCACGCCCGCCAGATGCTCCACGACACGATACATACCAACTGCCTGTTCACACTCCAGCACGCGGCCTGTACCCCGCTCGTGCGGGTGACGGACCTCAGAAGTGACGCACTGGGGAACGGGCTACACAAGGTCAGCGCGATTGTCGCCAACAAGGGTTTCCTCCCCACCTTCCTGACGGAGCGGGCGCTGGCCCACGGCACCGCCGGGACCGTCAGCGTCACGATTGACGGGGCGGACGAGCTACTCATCGGCGCACAGGCAACCGACATCGGGCATCTCGCCGGGCGCGACGAACGGACGGCAACTTGGTCCCCGTGGCTGCGACAGTGGTCAGCTACCAAGCACAAGCTAGAGTGGCTGGTACGGGCGGCAGACGGACGCGCAATCACAGTCACAGCACAAGCCGAGCGCGGCGGCACCCACGCGGCGGAGGTAGCCCTATGACCGCGATGATGCCATTAGGCGAGACGTTCTACCGGGGCCGCACAGACGCGATTCGTGAGGGTGTCGCAGCAGCGGGTGCGGACGGGATTCTGTTGCTGAATATGCCGGATGTCGTCTACGCCTCTGGGTTCGTCCATGCCCCATCGGAGCGGCCCATCGGCTACTACATCCCCGTAGACGGCGATCCGGTGTTATTCATCCCGTTGTTGGAACAGGAGAACGCCGCCGAGACATGGCTAACGGATATCCGTATCTACGATGAGTTCCCCGGCAAGCAAAACGCCATTACGTGGATGTTGGACGAGTGTGCCGCAACCAACTTACTAGTAGAGTCCAACGGGTCGGCGTGGTGGCAATTGGACACCGACCGGGAGACCTATACCAACATGGTGAATCGCCTGCGTTGGATCAAGACAGCGGAGGAACTGGACTGCATTCGCAAGGCGGCCCGTTATGCCGACCTGTGCCTGCAACACGTCCACGACCTTGCACCGGGAATCATCCGGGACGGAGGAAACGAAATCGACATTTTAGAGGGCGCACTTGGCGCGACCACCCAGCAGATGCGCGCCGACATGGGCGGCACTTATGCGCGGCGGCTATTGCGCGTCGTCGGGACTGTTCACAGCGGACCCCGCGCCGCACTCCCCCACGGCGAGACCAGCACCCGTGTTCCGCAAGTGGGTGACACCCTTATCGCCGGGATTGGGGCCAGTGTTGGCGGCTATCATGCCGAGAGCGGCGCAACGTGGCTGGTCGGGGAGGCCGTTGACGACCGCCTGAGCGTGCTAGAGGCGTGCGTCCGTTGTGACGAGGCGGGACGTGAGGCACTGCGTCCCGGCGCGACCTGCGAATCCGTTAACACGGCGGCGCTGGCCGAAATTCACAACGCGGGCCTAAGCGATTTCATCCGGCACCGCATCGGCCACGGGATGGGCCTACAGGGACACGAGGCCCCGTGGCTAGCCCCCGGTGACGATACAACGGTCGAGGTCGGGATGGTATTCAGCAGTGAGCCGGGTGTCTATCGCCCAGGCGTGGACGGCTACCGGACGATCAACTCATTTATCGTCCGGCCCGACGGCGTTGAGGTAGCGAGCCGCTTCCTGGCGGACCATCCACCGGAGAAGCGAATCCTACCCCTATAAAACATACAACGCCAACTGTTCTGGGGATCACCCTGTGGAGTGTCCCCACCTTATCCCATTTGAATCATAAGGAGCGCTCCCCATGCCTGAGCCACCAGCATGGCACTATCAGAAGATCACCCAGCCGATGTTCGAGAACCCGGTTATGAACGTGGCGCTCGTCAATGCCCGTATCCTGACCTGTGTCGGCGATGAGGTCATCGAGAACGGCTTCGTGCAGATTGAGAACGGGAAAATCGTTGCCGTCGGCCCAATGGCGGACCTGAGCAGCGGCACCCCGTACATCAACTGCGCGGGTACCACCATCATCCCCGGCATGATGAATTCCCACGCCCACCTCGCCTGGGACGGCGTGCATGACCTCGCCCGGCAGAGCATGGACGACGCACCCGAGATCAGCGCGTACAAGGCGGCGGGCAACATGCTCAAGAGCTTACGCGCTGGGATTACGCTCGTGCGCGACCTGGGTATGAATCAGAGCAATTTCTTCGCAAAGCAGGCCGTCGCCCAGGGGATTTTCCCTGGTCCTCGCCTGTTGATCTGCGGTGAGGCCATCATCCAGACGGGCGGCCACACCTACTGGTGCTGCCGCGAGGCCAGCGGCGCGGACGAGATGCGTCGGGCCGTGCGCGAGCAGGTACGCGGCGGGGCCGACCTCATCAAGATCATGGCGTCCCATGACCTGATCGAGTTCACGGACGCAGAATTAGAGGCCGTTATTGACGAGACGCACCGCAACGGCCTACCCATCACCGCGCACGCCACCTTTAACGACGTGATTAAACGCGTGGCCGAGTTCGGCGTGGATGTGGTCGAACACGGGGGCAGCATGGACGACGAAACCATCCAACTGCTGCTGGATAAGGACATTCCCATCGTGACGACCTTCGCGCCATTGGTGCAACAGTCCAACGCGGAAATTGCCCTCAAGTACAACATTCCCGAATGGAAAATCGAGGAACGCCAGAAAGCGATTGCCGCCGGAACCCGCTTCGAGGGGCTACAGGCGGCGGCTAAAGCAGGGGTGACGATTGCTTTCGGCACAGACGCCGGTAGCCCGGCGGTTGGTCATGAGGTGGTCGCGCCGGAGTTGAAGTTCATGGTCAAGCTGGGCGTAAAGCAGGACAACTACGATGCGCTGCGCTGTGCCACGATTGTCCCGGCGAAAATCCACAAGCTGGACCACGAACTAGGCACGCTGGAAGCAGGCAAGGCCGCTGACCTCGTGGTCCTAGCGGAAAACCCACTGGACAACCTGGACGCGCTGGAAACCGTGCAGATGACCTTTGTCGCCGGAAAGATGCTCTACAGCGGTGGTCGCTGAACCCAGGAATAAACGCCGTGCGCCGCCGGGAATCAACCGCAATGTGCTAATCTTCTTTGCCCACAGCATCCTGATGCACATCGGGCTGATGGGTATTGCGGATGTGTTGCTGAACTTCTACTACATTAGCCTGGGCTATGGCGCGGGGATCATCGGCGTGTTGCAGGCGCTCCCCCGGTTGGGCGGCTTTGTCACCGGGATACCGATTGGCATGGCCGCCAATCGGCTCGGCAAACGGCGTATCCTGATTATCTCAAACGTGGGCATGGCGGCGAGCTTTCTGCTGTTAATCTTTTTCCCCAACCTCGTCATGTTGGGAATTAGTCGGCTTCTGTTAGGCTTTTTCTACGGGGCCGGGCAGATCGTCACGCCGCCGTACATGGTCACGCTGACGGCGCGTGAGGAGCACACCCAGCAGTTCGCCTATCATAACCTCGTGGCGATGACCTCTGTCGCCATCGGTAGCGTGATCGGTGGTTATCTGCCCAGTGTGGCAACGTGGGCGCTGGCGCTAGAGGGCACGGCGGGCACGCCCCCAGAACAAACCGTAACGGCCTATATGGTGTCCTTATCGGTGGCGGCGGGCGTGATCCTCCTGGGGACGTTACCCATGTTCAGCCTGCCAGAACCGCCGCCACCGAAACGCAAGCAGGACGCCAACAGCGGGGAAAGTGACGGTGTGCCGTGGGGACTGCTGCTGCTGTTCTCGTTGCCGTTATTCGTCTTTGGGATCACGGGCGGCCTGACGTTCCCCTTCTATAATCTGTTCTTCCGGGAGGAGTTTGGGCTGGCAGATGCAACCGTTGGCAATATCGTTGCGTTGGGCTGGTTGGGGATGGCAATCGTCCCGCTGTTCAGTCCGATGTTGGAGGGGTGGCTGGGGCGGTCCTGGGCGTTGGGCGTGCTGATGGGCACGGCGGCACTCGGTTTCTGGGGGCTGGGTGTGTCCGGGTCGTTGCTGGTTGCCGTCCCGTTCTACATCATCGGGATTGCCGTGCGTAACACGATGCAACCGCTGTTCCAACCGTTGGTGATGGACGTGCTGCCGGAAGAATATCACAACATCAACAGCAGTATCGGCATGGTGGTTTGGAACATCGGCTGGTTTGGCTCAACCGCGAGCTTCGGCTGGTTGCTGCCGCTGGTCGGCTACAGCGGTATGATGTTGATTGTGGCGGTGGGCGTAGTTATCACGGGTATTAGCGTGGTCATGATCTTCGCCCACCAGGAAGCAGAAATCTCAAAGAAAGGAAAGACAACATGAGTCAGATTACAGGTATTTTTAACATTCTCGCAACACCGTTTCACGCCGACGGGTCGGTTGATTACGACAGCCTGCGCCGCCTGTCGGACTTTCAGGTGAAGATGGGCACATACGGCCTCACGATTTTGGGCGTGATGGGCGAGGCGGCCAAGCTCACCGTTGAGGAGCGCACCCGTGTCATGGAAACCGTGGTCGAAACCGTTGACGGACGCGTGCCGATTGTGGTGGGTGCGTCTCACCCTGATATGGCGACGTGCGTATCGCTAGCGGGTGAGGCGATTTCGGGCGGCGCGGCGGGGGTGATGATCGCACCGCCCACCAACCCGGACGCGGACGATGACTGGGTTTATAGCTACTACAGCGACCTTGCCGGGAAGATTGATGGGGCGATTGTCGTGCAGGATTTCCCCAAAATCAACGACGTATACATGTCCCCAGCGGTGATCGCCAAGATCGCCAACGAAATCCCGTCGGCGCGCTACCTCAAATTGGAAGACCCGCCGTTAATGGAGAAAACACGCGCTATTCTTGAAGGTGCCGAACAGATCGAAATTTTCGGCGGCCTCGGGGGGATGTTCCTGTTGGAAGAACTCAACGCGGGCACGTCCGGCACGATGACCGGGTTCGCCTTTACAGAGATCCTCGTGGCGATCTACGACGCCTTCAACACGGGCGACAAAGCACGCGCCACCGAGATATTTGACCAGTACTTGCCGCTAATTCGCTACGAAAACCAGCCGGAAATCAACCTGACGATTCGCAAGGAACTGTTACACCGTCGCGGGGCGATTGCCAACGCAACCCCGCGTGAGCCGTTCCGCCCGATTGACGCGGGCACGCATGAGGAGATTAGCTGGGCACTAGAGCGCGTCGGCATCCATGACGCGACACAGATCATGGCATTCTAGAAAATTAGGAGATCATTCGATGAACTTAGGACTGAAAGACAAAGTGGTGATGACGGCAGCAGCTAGTAAGGGCCTCGGCTACGGGGTCGCACGGGCTGCCGCGCAAGAGAGCGCGAAGGTGTCCATGTGTAGCCGCACCGAGGCGGACATCACCGCCGCAGGGGAAGCACTCGCAAACGAGACGGGCGCGGAGACGCTCGCCACTGCCTGCGACGTGAAAGACCCGGCACAGATTGACGCCTGGGTAACTGCAACGGTGCAGAAGTGGGGCCGGGTGGACGCGCTACTGGTCAACGCAGGTGGCCCACCCGCCGCGATTTTCAAGGAAATCAGTGACGAACAATGGCAGGACGCCTTTGAACTCACGTTGATGAGCACGGTTCGCATGATTCGCGCCGTGATCCCGCACATGTCGCCCGGCAGCGCGATCCTCACAGTAACGTCATCGTCCATTATTGAGCCGATCCCACGCCTATCGCTGTCTACGGTGATGCGCTCGGCGGTGAACGGCTTGGTGAAAACGCTAGCAAACGAACTCGCGGATGATGGCATCCGCGTCAATAACCTAGTGCCAGGCCGCATCGACACAGATCGTGTAGCCCAACTGGACCAGGGGGTCGCCAAGCGGCTCGGCATCACACCGGAAGAAGCCCGCTCCCGTTCCCTCAAGAACATCCCGCTGGGGCGGCTCGGCACAACCGAGGAGTTCGGACAGGCCGGGGCCTATTTGCTCTCCCCCGCTGCCAGCTTCATCACCGGGACGACGCTGCGCGTGGACGGCGGACAAATCAAGGCCATCTAGAAAATTACGGAGACCAAAAACGCCATGACAGGCTACAACGACCTTTCAGAACATATCGCGTCCCTCAACGACGTGCTCAACAGTATTTCGATTCTCAAGTGGGACGCCCGCACGCAGATGCCCCCCGGCGGCGCGAAAACACGCGGCCAGCAACTCGCAACCCTGAGCAAAATCGCCCAGGAAATGTTCATCGACGACCAGACCGCAAGCCTGCTAGACGCTGCCGAGGCCGAAGTCGCGGGAGAGGACGCGGACAGCTACCGCGCACGGGCTGTCGCGCAGACCCGCAAGTACTACGAGATCATGCGCCGCATACCCGCCCAACTCGTCGGGGACATGGCGGCCCTCTCGCCGGAGAGCCAACAGGTATGGGAACGCGCCAAGAAAACCAACGACTACGCGCTGTTCGCGCCGTATCTCCAACAGATGTTGGACTACAACAAGCAGATGGCCGACGCAGTGGGCTACGAGGACCATCCCTTTGATGCGCTGGTGTTTGAGTACGAACCCAGCATGACCGCTGCCAAGCTCAAGGCGCTATTCGCGGACCTTAAGGGCGGCCTCAAGCCGCTGTTGGACGCGATCGTCGCCAACGACCGCCCGCTGGAGGTGGACCTGTGGGCGCACGAGTATGACATTCCCAAGCAGAAGGCATTCGCGCTGGAAATAGCGGAGAAGTTCGGCTATGACCTGAACCGGGGCCGCCTGGACATCGCGCCGCACCCGTTTGAGGTGTCCTTCACCCGTGAGGACGTGCGTATCACCACGCGCTACAGCAAGAACTACCTGCCGATGGCGCTGTTTGGTACGCTCCACGAGACGGGCCACGGCCTGTATGAGCAGGGCGTTTCGCCGGAACTCACCCGCAGCGCCCTAACCACCGACTTCCTCGGCCAGTACGCCGTCGGCGGCACCAGTTACGGCGCACATGAGTCACAGTCGCGGCTGTGGGAAAACCAGATTGGGCGTAGTCTGGCATTCTGGGAGAACCACTTTGGGCGGCTGCGCGACTACTTCCCGGAACAACTCGCTGACGTGGACGCAGCCTACTTCTACCGTGCCGTTAATCGCGTGTCACCCAGCCTGATTCGCGTGGAAGCAGACGAAGTAACGTACAACTTCCACATCATGCTGCGTGTGGAGATTGAAATGGGATTGCTAGATGGGACATTCAACGTCGAAGAATTGCCGGGGGTGTGGAATGAGAAGATGGAGGAATATCTCGGCGTTGTGCCAGAGGCCGACGGCCAGGGCGTCTTGCAGGACGTTCATTGGTCCGGCGGCGGCTTTGGCTCGTTCCCCGGCTACACGGTCGGCAACGTGATGTCCGCGCATTTCCTGGCGTCCGCACACCGCGATGTAGACGCTTTAGAGGACAGGCTGCGTGCAGGCGACTACGCGCCGTTGCTCAGTTGGCTGACGGAGAATGTCTACCGGCACGGGCGGGCCTATACGGCTACCGAACTGCTGCAACGCACATCCGGCCAGGATCTCACGACCGGACCCTATATCGATTATCTCACAGAGAAGTTCACGGACCTCTATCAGTTATAGCGTGTTAGCGTCCCCTCGCCGCCCATAATGTGACCAAAACGCTGTGGGTGGCGTGATTTGTAACGATAGGTAACAGATTCAGACAGAAATCGCGCCGAATTGTTGTGCAGAATAGCATGGCAACAATCACCAAGACTTGTTAAATTCTAATTTTTTACACATTCTGCATTTAACTTTTTGTTGCTCATTATCACATGTCACTTGCCGAACCGATCACCCCAAGCCTACAGCACACCGTCGCCCGTTATGGTGAACTGCACCTCAAGTTCGCTCACCAAAACGGCACCACACACCTACGCGATAATTTCTTCTGTCCACCACTCCAGGTGATGTGGGCTGTGCGGTCGTGTATATCCTCACGCCGACCGGGGACGTGGTTGGCGGGGACCACTACGACATCAAAATTCAGATACAACCGGGCGCACACGCCCTTGTAACAACTTTAGTAGCAACCAAGGTCTACCGGATGCCGGATGACCACGCCGCCCAGCACATCACAATCGATGTGATGGAGGGTGCCACGCTGGAGTTCGTGCCGGACGCCACGATTCTGTTTCAGGACGCGGACCTACGCCAACAAATTGACGTGATAATAGGCAACGGGGCGCTCGTGCTTTTTCAAGATAGTGTAGTCCCCGGACGGCGTGCATTTGGCGAGTCATTGAACTTTCGGCTTCTACGAGGTGAACCCGGCCCTAGACTTCGACCGGGAGGCCGCACGTGGGATGCGCCTCAACATCGCCTCTGGTGTGACGGTGCGCTTTGAACCGGGCGATAAGAAAACCGTTGAACTCACCGAACTCAAGGGCGAACGTGAGGTCTATGGACTCAACAACTTGATTGACGGCCCACTTGACGAGACAGGGGGCTAGACCATGCCACTCAACCTCTCCCGTCGTACCTACACGGACCTGTACTGCCCCGACCGTTGGCGACCGAGTGCGCCTGGCGGATACCGACCTCATGATCGAGGTGGAGCGGGACTTCACGACTTACGGGGACGAAATCAAGTTCGGCGGCGGCAAGACCATCCACGATAGTATGGGCCAGTCCCCCACCGTCACCCGTACCGATGTCCGCAGTGGTAAGGGGCTGAATGTGGTGATTGAGTGGCTTGAGAGGCAGACAGCACACAAACGCGCCCACGTTTAGCCCTCTGAAGGGCGGGCAGTGGGCCCCGGGTGAACAGTGTACATGCGTTGCTTCACCCGGTTCACGATGAGATTACGCCTGTGGCTCCGTCTCAGCCGTCACGGTGACGTGCTTGAGCAGGTCATGTACGGACGTCTGTGTCTCCATACGCCCCACCCAATCGTAGATCATCTGCGTGTGGTCCCGGTCGAAGAGCTTACGCGTGAGGTTATGGAACTTCGTGATAAGCTCATCCTCCGTCATGGGGAACTCCGGCTCCCCCTTCATGTTGGGCAGGTACACCTTGCGCTCCTCGCCCGTGTTGAACGTTAGGCTCAGGTGGCAGCCGTTCTGCGCCGGATAGTTGGCCTCCATCTCCTCGTCTAGCTCCACATCAATCACACCCCGCAGCCGCTGGACCTCTGGCGAATCCCAGTGGGCGTAGTCTTCCGGCCAGGCGCTGTGCTGGGTGAGCGCCACCCCAATCGCCACACGGATACTCAGCCCGGCGACCTCACGCGACGGCGGGTTCGGGTCCACCCGGAACGACGGCGTAATCGCGGACTTGTACGTCTTCAGGTGGATGCGCTCAATAGCCGTTGTGTCAATCGGAGCCTCCGCCAACAGATGTTGCACAGCATCCACGGCCTGATGGGTGTGACGACAGCCGCCATGCGGCTTAAAGCCTGTATCGACAATCGAGAAGTGCTGCCCAATATCCTCGAACATAGCCGGTTCGAAGCCGTCCCCAAAGGCACGGAAGAAGCCGTATTCCCCGTCAAGGCCGCCCGCTGGACCGTAAAAGCCGGAATCCGCCAGCAACACCGCGAACACCCCATTACGCGCTGCGAACCCAGCAATCAGGTCTTTCGTGTCACACGACCCATCCTCATAGACGTATTGCTCCGTGCCAGAGGCGAGGTCCGCTGCCAGACCAAGCGCCTGGGCGGTCTTGTCCACATCCAACCCCATACAACGAGCAGCAATCGCAGCAGAGGCAATCGTCCCGACCGTGCCCTTAATGTCCAGCCCGCGCACCCGCTGGAACTTACGTACACTCGTTCCCACACGGACGGCGAGGTCGTAGGCAGCGACCATCCCCGCCAACAGATCACGGCCCGCAGTGTTGTAGGTCTCCGCCGTCGCCAATGCTGCTGGGACCATCTGCGAGGCGATATGGCTACCCGTGCGATGCGAGTCGTCCATGCCCAGGATTTTGACCATGGTGCCGTTAACAAAGGCGGCGTCCTCAATGGAGAGGCTGGCTCCGTCCCCGATAATTGTTGCTTGTTTCGCGCCCGTCCGCAGCTTGCCAAAGCGCACGGCCTTCTGGCCTAGCTCACGCTGGTAGCCGCCTAACCCCGTGCCCAGGGTATCGAACACCAACCACTTCGCCATTTGGAGCGCATCCGGCGGAATATCCTCAACTTGCAGGTTCACGACATGCTGGGCAAAACGTTCAATCAAATTGCTGGTCATAATTTTGAGCCTCTTCATCTTAAGTCGGTGGAAGTGGGCTGCGGGTCATGTGCCGTAGAGGGCAGCACGCAGCGTCGAAACCGCATAGTCGATGTCGTCGGTCGTCAGCTCTGGCGTCACTGGCAGGCAAACCAACCCCTGTGCGAGTTGGTCGGTGTTGGGGAGCGCGGCGGAGCCGAGCAAGCTCCCCCCGTAGACGGGGTGTCGGTAGATCGGCGGTGTGTAGTGCAACACGACCTCTACCCCGTTATCGCGTAGGTACTGGTAGACGTGTGCGCGGTTCGGCACGAGCACGGTGTATGAGCGGAACGTCGGGGCGGATTCCTCCCGGAAAGTGGGGAGAATCACCTCACTGTCGGCCAGCCCCTCAGCATAGGCCGCCACCACCGCTCGCCGTCGCGCTGTCCACGTCTTGAGGTGTGGGAGCTTTATCAGCAGCAGCGCCGCCTGTAACCCATCCAGTGGGACATTGTACCCCTCGTCCACGTAACACTGATGGCCCACAGGCAAGTTCGACGGCGCGGGATCGTAGCCGTAGCCCGTCAGCAGGCGCAGTTTCTCCGCGATAGCCGGGTCACTGGTGACAACGGCGGCCCCGTTGCTCACACTGCCCAGCGGCTTAAACGGCGCGAAACTGTAGATCGTAGCATCGGCGTAGGCACCAAGTGGCTGGCCGTGGTCGTTGGCCCCGGCTGCCAGCGCCGCGTCCTCCACAATCTTCAGGCCGTGCGCGTTGGCAATCGCCCGCAACGCCCGCACATTCGACGGGTGGCCGTGCAGGTCTACCGGAAATAGCGCCCGGGTGCGGGCTGTGATGAGTGGCTCCACCAGGGATGGATCTACCGTGTAATCACTCATTTTCACGTCACACAGCACGGGGACCGCCCCACACTGGCGCACCGCCGCTGTTGTCGAAATATCGGAGTTGCCGACCGTAATCACCTCGTCTCCCGGCCCAACCCCACACGCCCGCAATGCCAGGAACAGGCCAATCGTACCAGAATGAACCGCAACAGCGGTTTCCTGTCCCATCTCCTCTGCGAAGGCTGCCTCAAACGCACGGCGGATGGTATAGGCATGTTGCATAGAGCCGAACAACAGTGGCTCCAACGCCGCCATGATCTCGTCTCGCATCTCGTCGTGCGTCTGGAAAGCACGCGAACGCGGCACCCGGAAGGCAGGTTGAGCGGCCATCGCTAGTCCCTCCCGCGCACACTCGGGTCCAGCACGTCGCGCAGCCAGTCACCCAGGAAAACCACCCCCAGCACCGTAAACGTAATCGCGAGGCCGGGGAAGGTTGTCATCCACCACGCGCTACCAATGTATTGCCGACCGTCGGAGAGCATCAACCCCCAGGTGACCATTGGCGGCTTAACCCCCAAACCGAGAAAGCTCAATGACGACTCCGCCAAAATCGTCACACCCACCTGGGTCGCGGCCAGGATAATCCCCGAAGAAATTACATTCGGCAGCACATGAATGAACATGATCTTGAAGCGCGTCTGGCCCATCGACTCGGCGGCCTCCACATACTCCAGATTACGAACCTTCAGCACCTCACCCCGAATCACGCGGGCGTAAGTCACCCAACCCGTCAAACCAAGGATGAGAATGAGTGTCGTCAGCCCTGCTCCAACGATTCCCGAAATCGAAACCACGAGGATGATAAAGGGAATCCCCAACAACGCATCTGCAAAGCGCATCAGCAGCGTGTCCAACAGGCCACCCACAAACCCGGACACCAACCCATACAGCACACCAATCGTCCCCGCAATCAGCACGGCGACCACGCCCACCAGCACCGAAATCCGGCTGCCGAGGATAATACGGCTGAGAATGTCGCGGCCTAGTTGGTCGGTCCCCAACATATAGGTGCCGTTGTCATCGGTGAAGCCGGGGGCCTCAAAGCGAGCGCGCAGGTTGGTCTCCGTCGGGTCGAACGGGGTCACGATTGGAGCAAAGGCCGCCAACACGACGACAAACGTCACGATAACGAAACCCGTCAGCCCCACCGGGCTACGACGTAGCGAGCGCCACAGGTTACTAAGCTGGTATTGCAGCGTGCTGTGGTCGGCAGTCTCCTGGAGCGCGGCAACATCCGTGTTTTTGTGCTTGGGTTTGTCTGAGATCCGAGCCGTCATGGTTAGTTTTTGCCCCTATGTATATTGAATGCGCGGGTCCAACAGGGTATAAGCGATGTCAACCATCAGGTTGATGATCGCAAAGGACAGCGCGAACCAGAATAACCCCGCCTGCACCACCGTAATATCACGGATGTTGATCGACTCAATCATCAGGCGGCCCAACCCCGGCCACGAAAAGACCGACTCCACCACAACCGACCCGCCAAGCAACCACCCCAACTGCAACCCGAAAACGGTGATAATCGGGATGAGCGCGTTCCGTAGCGCGTGCTTGAGGATAACGGACCCCGGATGGAGGCCCTTACTGCGGGCTGTGCGGATGTAGTCCTGATTCAGCACCTCTAGCATGGCAGAACGGGTCAAGCGCGATAGACGGGCGGCCATTCCCACCCCCAACGTTACAGCGGGCATGATGATCGCCTGTGGTTCCAGCGCGCCGAACGCCGGCAACAATCGGAGATGGACGGAAAATAAGAGAATGAGCATCAACCCTAGCCAGAAACTCGGCATGGCCGTGCCCAACGAGGAGAGCGTTGTCACAAAAAAGTCTACCGGGCTGTTGCGCGTCAACGCGGAGATAATGCCTAGCGGTATCGCAATCGTCAGGCCGATGAGCGCCGCCACCGACGCGAGCAGATAGGTGTTCCCCAGCCGCTCCATCACCAGTTCCATCGCCGGACGCCGCGCCTGGATGGACTCGCCAAAGTCCCCGGTCACGGCCTTGCGGATAAAGATCAAATATTGCTCCCAAACGGGCCGATCAAAGCCCCAGGTGGCACGCATCGCCGCAATCTGTTCCTCGTTGAACGTCGGCGGGGCCATCACGGAAATCGGGTCGCCACGAAGACGGACCATAAAGAACACAATCAGCGATACAACAAAAATCGTGATGGATAGCTGGATGAGGCGGGCGAAGATAAAGCGTCTCATGGGTCATCCGTCCTGTGGTTAACATGCGGTTTGGGCAGCGGGAATACACGCGGTATCCCCACTGCCACAGGTCTTACAAGGCCTCGTTAGTTGGCGAGGCGCAGGTCGCGGAAGGTGAACCAGCCATCCTTACGCGGCACGAACTCAAACTCCGCCGAGTTAAACGCCATCACATTATCTATCTCATAGATTGTGATCGTCTGGGAGGTGTCCAGGTAGAAGTCCCACCACTGGTCCCACAGCTCCAGGCGCTCGTCCGGGTCAACGGTCGTCAGGATCGCCTGACCAACCTCGTCCCACTCCTCAATACAGACGTTGTAGTTGGCCTGGGTCCAGCTACACAGGTAGAAGCGCGGCACCAACGACGGCGCACAGCCGAGCGTGGTCATCATCATATCGCGGTTGTTGCCGCCAGACGTGATCTGCTCAGCATAGGCGGAACCGTCCAGAATATTCAACTCCACGTTGAAGCCAACTTCCTCCAACATCACCTCAACCACCTGGGCAACCTCGCTCTCACCACCAAACTGGAAGCTCGGCGCGTCTAGGTAGATGGTCGGGCCTTCGCCCTCAGCAAAGCCAGCCTCAGCCAACAGCCCGCGTGCCATATCCGGGTTATAGTACTCGGCGATAGCCTCTTCAGATGCAAGACGCTCCGGGAAACCCTCCGGGTAGTAGTCACAAACACGGCCCAGGCGCGGCGACGCAGCACCCTGCACGTCTGCCAACAATGTGCGGTCTAGCGAACGGTTGATGGCCTGGCGCACCAATGGGTCCAACGTTGCGGGCTGGTAGTCGGGGTAGGTCTCGTCCATCGCGCCCGTCTCAGTCTCGACACGCAGGTAGAAGTGGTGCATACGGTTGGAGGTCTCACGGACCAATGACACACCATCGGCTTCTTCGATACGCTCACGATCCGGCACGGGCACCGTCGGGATCAGGTCCACCTGACCAGACAGCAGCGCGGCGACCTGTGCGGACTGCTCCGGGATCACCTGATAGATGATACGGTCTACCTCCGGGCGGCCACCCCAGTAGTCGTCCCACGCCTCAAAGACGTAGCGGTCGCTCTCGGTGAACTCAACCAGACGATATGGGCCAGAACCGATTGGGCTACGGGCGAACTCTTCCTCACCGACCTCTTCGAGGTAGTCCGGCGGGAGCAACTGGCAACCGTTGAAGCTCACGTCGTACTCGAAGTACGGGTATGGCTCATCGGTGGTGATGTCCACCGTCGTCTCGTCCACGACGATCACCTCATCAATGAACTGCCACTGCGGATGGACCAGGAAATCCTCGCGGGACATCACGCGGTCGACATTCCACTTCACAGCCTCGGCGTCCAGCGGCTCACCGTTCTGGAAGGTGATCCCCTCACGCAGGTTGAAGCGCCACGTTAGCGGGTCCACATTCTCCCAGCTTTCAGCAGCCTGCCCGACATACCCATCACCATCTGCCGCTCGCCAGATCAGGCAGTCGTAGAGGGTGTTGGTCAGCCAGTGGGTGGAACCGAACCAGGTCACCGGGGCGTCCATCGTGCGAATCGGGCCGGGGTGGGCGAAGACGAACTCGGAAACGTCGTCCTGCGCGATCAACTGTTGCGGATTTGCAATCGCCACCATCGCGAACATCGCAAAGACGGTAACGATCTGAAAACTACGGCGTACAAACATACTTACTCCTCCAAGATAACTGATGACGGTTGGGGTATAGCGATTGTCGTTCTCTCTCTCTAAAAAACGGCATCACCCCCCTTCCGAGGTTGCCGGGTCATGGCTAGCCTTCCATCTGGATGTAGTAGCGGCTGGCGTTATGGGGTGAGAGCCGCACCGCGCCCTCCGATGTCACCAGGAAGTTATCGGAAATCAGGAAACCGCGATTGTTCTCCAACACGGTCCCCGGATGGTACGACAGCACCATGTTCGGCTTTAGCACGAAGTCCGGTGTGCTCATGGTGTTCGGGCCATCGCTGCCGTCCAACCCGGTACTGTGGCAGTCCGGCGTGTGCTTGCCGTCCACCGGGAAACCCAGGTCCGCCAGGGTCTTGTCGTTCGCGTCAGAGATCATGGCAAAAGTATTTCCAGCCTTAGCGACCGCTGCCGAGTTCTCAACCGCCAGGAGATACCCGTCTAGCAACGCCTGCGTATCGCCCGGCAATGGGTTGAAGGACAGCACACTCGTCATTTCCAGCCAGTAGCCCCACGGTGACTCATAGACAATTTCGAAGTTGATGATGTCGTCCGCCCCCATTGTCAGGTCTTTGGCCGTCGGCACGGTGAACGGCGTGTGGTCCAGGGACAATTTCGTGCGCCCCCAGAAGGCCCCATGCGACTTGATGAAGCCCTCTACCGCCGCGCACACGTCCCAGTACCGCGCCCCGACGTAGGCTTCTTCCGCGAAAACATCCATCGCCGCGTCCAGGATGGCTCCGTTCTGCTGGATCGCCTCCAACTCGAACGGTGTCTTGATCTGACGGATGGCGTTGTAGTGCCCGGTGACCTCGACCATCTCATAGCCGTCCAGGGTTTCCGTGAACTGCTGATAGATTCCCAGCGGCATGAGCTTGGTCATATTGACCATGCCGATACGCTTGCTCCCAGTCGCGTAGCCCTTCGCCAGTTCCGACACGCGGTTGACGATGTTCTCTGCGGGCGACTCCACCCGCTCTGGGAGAGTAGTCGCCTCGTTGCGGCTCCACACGGCCTGGTAGGAACTCCAGATTTGCAGCCACGGGTCCGGGTCATCCGCGCCGAGCACAACATAGCCCGCCCCACCCCACAGGTGCGCGTTGGTAATGTAGCGGATTGCGCCGATGCCACCGGGCGCGGCCTGCCCCGTGATAATCAAGGCATCCAGGTCGTTTTCCTTCATCATGGCCTGAATCCGCTCTACCCGGCGGGCGACATCGCGTTTAAGGCCTTCGTGTGTCAACATTATGTTGTTCTCCTTACGTTGGGCCGGGGGTTAACCGACGTTGATTGTCTCTTTAAGGTTGCCCAGGATGGCGAGCGTGCTACCCTCCAACGGGACAGGCCAAGAAGCCCCAGCGTGAACCATGACCCCGGCACGCGGCGCGGTGATCTCCTCTAGCGTTTCCCCGGTGAAGGGATGGCGCACATAGCCGATCTGCTCCCCCGCCGCGACCTGTGCGCCGCGCTTGCTGCTATCCATAAACGTGAATCCGCGCTCCCCCGTTGGCTTGAGGACGGTGTGCGCCTCAATCACGGCCACCGTGTCGGACTCGTACTCGGCATCGCCCTTGAGAATACCCAGGCAACGCATCGCGTTGAGAACTGCCCGACGCACACGCCCCAAGTCCTCCTCACGGTAGTCGCGCAGCCCCGGCCCACCACCGATGTACGCCGCCACAACCGTCTTGCCGTCGCTGGCTGCCTCATATGCCATCGAACGGTCCTCCGGCTGGCCGAGCACGACCTGATCCACCCCAAGTGCCGCCGCCATCGCCTGCGACTTGTCCGCTGACCCTGTGTTGTAGACACCCGCGTAACGGTAGTAGCTCCACTGAGACCCCGTCCGCACGTCCAGCAGCGCATCAGCCTCAGCAATCACGGCCTCATAGTACTGGTGAATCATCTGCTCGTTGACGGTGCCGTTGGCGTCACCGCGCCCCAACTCGTTGAGGTGTTTCTCGTCCCACGCGCTGACGATCTGCGTGAACTCGAAGCCGGAGGTGTTCATCAGCGGAACGACCACCACTGTCCCGTTCATCTCTGCCGGATCCAGTTCTTTGACGATCTGTGGCAGCACCAGCGCGGGTTCGATCTCCAGCCCACTCGTCCCCGCGTGGACGACCAGTGTCGGGCCGTCCGCCGCGCCGTTGATGATGTGCAGCGGAATCTGCACAGGGAAGCGCCCGTGCGTTTCCCCCGTCTTGAAGAACCCATAGGCCTTATTGCCGGGTGTTGCCTCAATGTTGCCGATTTTCATAATCGTAGCCCTTCCCTAAAAGACGTATAGGTCTATCGTGCGGCGGTCTTCCACACGATCAACAGTTCCAAGAATGCCGATGGATGTTGCGCCGACGGTTGGCCACTCCTGGCCGCTGGGGATAACGATGCCGTCCTTCGGCGTCTTCATCTCCGCCAACAGGTCACCTGTGTACGGGTCCACCAGTCGCCCATAGACATCGCCCGTCTTGAGTTCGTCCTTAAACTTGCGGTCACGGATGAACAGCCCGTCCACATCCGGCTTCCAGATGACGACACCCGCGTTGTAAACGATACACTCTGGCCCGTCTGTCTCGAACTCCCCTTCGATCATCCGCATGGACTTGAGGATATTCCAGATACCGCGCTCGGCGTCGCGCACGTTGTCCTGGCCGTTCTTGAACCAGCCTGTCCCCCCGCCAAACTCCAACGTGATCTGCGCGGTACCCGCGTCCTCAATGGCGGACTTGGCGGCGTTGGCCCCGAAGGTCCCCGGCGGGAAGAATGCCGCTTGATCCACGCCGAAGGCAACGACCAGCTTATGCCGCATTTTCTCCATCTCAGTGGGATTGGCCGGGTCTTTGTCCGCGCCAAACAACACATAACGCTCGTAGGCTGTGCGTGCCCCGGCGTGGAAGTCCACCATCACGTCGGCTTGGCGGATGACCTCCTCATAATACACATAGGCTACCTGATCCGACACGCTGCCGTTCTTCTTGCCGGGGAACAGGCGGCTGATGTCCTTGTTGTCGATGCGACTGCCGCGCTCCCCCAACTCGAACCCAGCACGGTTGACGACGGGCACCGCAATCACGTTGCCCTTCATCGTCTGGGGGTCCAGATTGCCAACAAAGTTTAGCACCGCGATCGAGCCGATGACCTCTGCGCCGTGAATTGCCCCCTGTACCAGCAGCGTTGGGCCGTCTTCCGCCCCGGCAAACAGATGAACCGGAATGTCTGGGCTGAGGCCAGAGCGCGAGGCGGCAGTCTTTAGATACCCGAAGACATGCTCTCCCGGTTTCGCTTCTAAGTGACCCACTTTCATGATGTAAGCTTCCCTTTCCCTAGTCTGACGAAATTGAGTGCGTGCCGAGATGCTTCTGGAACCAGCCGTAGATACGCCGTTGGCGCTCAATGCGGTTACCGGGCCGCCCCCCGCGTGAGAGGCCGTGCGCCTCCCCCTCGAAGATCACCATCTCGACGGTCTTGCCCAGCCAACGCAGCGCGGCGAACAGTTGCTCCGCCTGTTCCAACGGGCAGCGGTAGTCCTCATCGCTGTGGATAATGAGGAGCGGTGTAGTGACGTTCTGGACATATGCAATCGGGGACTGCCGCCAGATGGATTCCAGGTCCTTCCAGGGGTTGGTACCCGTTTCGCCCTCGGTACACTCCGGGCCGATGTCCGCCGTCCCAAAGTGGCTAATCTCGTTGGAAATCGAGCGTTGTGTCACAGCGGCGGCAAAGCGCCCGGTCTGGCCGACGATCCAATTCGTCATGAAGCCGCCACAACTCCCGCCCGTAACGCCCATGCGCGTTTCGTCCACATAGCCCCGCGCTATCAAATCATCCACGCCAAGCATGATTTCCTGATAGTCCTTGCCACCCTGGTCGCCCATGCTGGCGTGCGTCCAGGCCTGCCCGTACCCGGCGGTGGTGCCGCGCTGGTTGAAGTACGCCACGACGTAGCCCGCGTTGGCGTATACCTGAAACTCGTGATTGAAATCCCAGGAGAACATCGAACAGTGAACGTAGACGACAGCGGGATACTTGCGGCCCTCTTCAAAGTTCAGCGGCTTGATAATCCAGCCGTGGACTTCTGCGCCCTCCACCCCGTCATAGAGAATGCTCTCCGGCGCGGCTAACGAGACATCACGTAGCCACGGGTTCAGGTCGGTGAGCTTTTCCACGTCACCGCCCTCCCGCCAGATGAACAGTTCGCCGGGGTGCGTGGGGTCCGCCTGACCGAATGCCACCGTGCCGCCAGCCGCCGGGCTGTACTCAAACGTTACGCTGTCCCCGCTGACGAGACGTTTATCTTTGCCGGTCGTGTCAATACGATAGAGGTTAGTCGCACCACGCTCCGTCAGCAGATAGTAGATGTAGCTATCACCTGCGGCCCACTTCACCGTCACATTAGCGAGGCCCGCCCGCTGGTCCGCGACGGCATAGTTGCCGACCTCCTCATCAATGTGTTCACCGAGCTTGACAGCGGTCCCGGCCTCCACATCTGCGAGGTGTGGCTGCCAGAAGTTGCGGCGGTTAACGGGTGGTGGCTGGTTATGCCCCGCAAACGCGATGTAGCGGTCGTTCTCCCCCCATACCGGGCTGACCGCTGTTCCCTGCCACTCTGGGAGCAACGGGCGCGGCGCACCACCGGGAAGATCGCAGACGAAAATCTGCCCGTAACCCAGCGGGACGTTCTGCTCACGGGCTGTCGCCACAAACGCCAGCCGATCCCCGGCCCCGCTCCACTTGGGCGAGCCGAAATCGCACTCACTGTGCGTGACCTGGGTAAAGTCGCCCGTTTGCAGGTCCAACACCCAAATTTGCGTGTATTTGTCCTCCACCCAACCCGCGCCGTCACGCTTATAGCGCAGCCGACGAATGACTTTGATCGTCGGGGCCGGGATACCCGGGGCCGGGCCACGATCTTCCGGGTGCGGCATTTGCGTCCAACGGACCCCGGCCAGCTTCGTTCCATCTGGCGACCAGTCAAGGCCGCTCATCGGCATATCCCCCGTGGCGTAGACGGCGGTTTCGCCGTCTGCTGCCGACCATACCCGAACTGATGGACCGTCCTCGCCGTTGTAGGCGAAGGCCACCTTTGCACTATCGCTGCTCCAGGTGATGGACGTGGCCTGCCCGACCCCTGACGTGACCCGTTGTGTGGCCCCGTCGGAGAGCGCCCGAACGTACAAATGCGTGATGTAACCGTTGGTCGCCGCGTCCGGCTGGCGGATGGTGTAGGCGACATGGGCCGCGTCTGGTGAGAGGGCAATGTCGTCCACCCAGCGGAATCGCATCAGGTCTTCCGGGATGAGGCCGCGCTTGCGTTGGACAATCCCCTCAGCCGCGGGCGTGATCTGTAGCTGTTCTAGCGTCATAGTCAGCCCCTTATGGAATCAGGTTATCAACGGTTTCTTCAACAACGCCGAAGAAGCAACACCACTGCCCCTCCAACACCGAGGGACGCGACCGCATCCCGAAGATCACGCCCGCCTGTGGTGCGCGCACTTCTCCGATCACGTCGCCGTACAGGTCGTAGACCTGCCCGATGAGCGTACCCTCTGCGATTTCCGTCTCGAATGGCAGGTCCGGGTTGCCGACGTACATGCCCGTTGCCGGGGCCAACAGCGGAATCTGATAGCCCATGCGCCATTCCGGTTCGTAGGTCGCCTCACCGTCAATCATGTTGTAGTGGCGCATCACGTTGAGATAACCCTCAGACAGATCGTTGGCGACCTCGTGGAAATCGCTGGTGAGCGTGCGACAGTTACCCCCGAGTTCAACCGTGATACCGCCCTTTCCAAGCGCGCCGATCTGTGAGGACGGGTTGCCGCCCCCGGTCCCGCTGCGGAAGACCAATGGCCACTTCTCCCCCATCGCTGCCGCCAACTCTAGGCTAGGCGGGTTGTCCGACGCGAAGATCATGTGCGCGAGGTAGGAGTGTTCGCCGCCGGAGTGAATCGCAATTTGCAGATCACAATTATCTTTCATCGCCAGCCAGTGGGTATGAGCCACGCGCTCCGTCGGGTAGCCGTTCGGCTTACCGGGATACAGGCGGTTCATGTCATGGGAGAACGTGTCCAACGGATCGCCCCGGTGCCCCGCCGTGAACGCCTCCACGTTCATCACGGGTACGGCGACAACCGTCCCGCGCATGGTCGCAGGGTCCAGTTGTTCCAGCGTCTTAAAGATCGAGAACGGGCCTTCTGGCTCGTCGCCGTGGGTTGCGCCGTTGAGCCAGAGGACCGGGCCGTCCTCCTTGCCCCGGTAGACAATGATCGGGATTTCCCGCTCACGCCCATACATGTCCTTGCCGATGGGGATGCCACCACGGGTCACCTCACCGGGCATGGCCGTCACGTTGCCGATTTCGAGTGCTGTCGTCTGTGCCATGTAATATCGTCTCCTAAAAATGTCTATTGCTTAAAGCGGGCAGTCTACGCCGACTGTCGCTGAGAGTTCTTTCAGTCCGGTCACCGTCTCACGCGAGACGGGAATGCCGTTTGCCGCCCGTTCGTCCATCCGGTTGAACTCAATCTCACCCGGCAACACGATAGGCCGTTTGGCGTCAATTGGGGACACGCCTTTGACCTCGGCCACCAGTTGTTCCAGGCGCGTTTCAAAGTCTGCCGTCCCGATGAACACATCCGGGTTGATCGCCAGCATCATGTGGCCCACGTCGTAGTTCGCCTCATCCTGGAAGACGGTCATGCCGAACAGCGCCCCGGTCATCACACCCGCCAGCACATCCGTGACGAGGCTGAGCCCGTAGCCCTTGTACTCCCCTATGGGCAACATCGGGCCGTCCATCGCGGCGCTAGGGTCGGTCGTGGTCTGGCCGTCCGGCGTCAGCGCCCAGTTATCGGGCATGGGGCGGCCCTCCTGCTCATACCAACGCATCATCCCCTTGCCGGACATGGTGAGCGCCATGTCCAACACAATCGCGTGTGTGTCCTTACGGGGGATCGCAATCCCCCACGGGTTTGTTCCTAGCACGGGCGTTACGGCCCCCCACGGGGCCATTTCTGCGCGAGCATTGGTGAACGACCAGCCGATTAGCCCGGCCTTCGCCGCCTGGAGCGCGTGATAGCCCGCGATGCCGAAGTGGTTACTGTGGCGCACGCCGACCATCGCCACCCCGGTTTCCTGCGCCTTCTCAATGGCGCGGGCCATCGCCCGGTGTGCGGCGACATAGCCAAAACCCTTCGCCGCGTCCAGCAGCGCATAACTGGGGCCGTCCGTCAGCCACTTCATGGGAGCGTCCGGCACGATCCCGCCGCCCGTCACTCGGCGGTGGTAGCGAAACAGCTTTTCCAGCCCTTGCCCTTGCCCCGGATGCCACCACTGGGAGGCCGTCATTAGGCCATTTGCGATAACGGCGGCCTCCCCCTCTGTCGCCCCAATCGCCTTCATAAAGTCGGTGGCGAAGGTTTGCAGCGTGTTGAGGTCGTAGTGGTTCACCAGGTCTTGCTTGTGAATTGTGTAGCCCATAATCCGTCCAAATCGTCCGTGTCTAAAGCGTTACGTGTTATCCCAGTCAATTTCTGTCATGTCACAAAGTGACTTAGTTACATGAAGGGGTAGTTTATTGGATTCATGACGGCCTCGTTCACCACAAACTCCGGTGGGGCCGTCACCATCCGTCCCACAAACGCGGCCACCTGTGCCGGGTCCATGCTCTCCTCACGCGGCTTGCCAATCTCGGCCCCGCGCCAGCCCGTGTCCATCCCACCAGGGTACAGAATCGTGGCACGCAGGCCGTGTTCCTTGCCCGCCGCCGCAATCGAATGGTTTAGCCCCGTCAGCCCAAACTTAGAGCCGCCGTAGGCCGGGCTGCCGCCGCCACGTAGCGCCGCCGTCCCAGAGATGTTGACGACATAGCCACTGTTGGCCGTCAGCGGCTCCCACAGCGCCCGCGTCATGTAGAACGCACCGCTTAAGTTGACACCGATTACGTGGTCCCAGTCGTCAAAACTCGTCTCCGCGAAGGTGCGTGGGGCCGGGATACCCGCATTGTTCACGAGAATATCGACACGGCCCATCTCACCCGTGATCGTATCCGCCGCCGCCTGAACAGCCGTGCGGTCGGCAATGTCACAGGAAACCGCCAACGCCTTGACGCCGTGCGCCTCGACATCCGCACGGGTTGCGTCCAACGCTTCTTGCCCCCGTGCCACCAACACGATATTCGCGCCCAGTTCCGCGAGATGCGTTGCAATAGCGTGGCCGAGGCCGTGTGTCGCCCCGGTAACCACTGCGACCTGTCCGTCTAGTGCTTTCGTCATCGTCTGCGCTCCTCTACTGTGGCTGGCTCATATCAACAGTGGGCCGCTCGCCGGACAAGATGCGGCGCATCTCTGTGAGAGCCGCACCGAGTTCAAGTCCCCGGTTGGTCCCCGTTCCCCCGCCGATGTGCGGCGACAGGATGACGTTGTCCAGGTAGCAGAGCGGGCTGTCTTCCTGTAGCGGCTCGTAGGTGAACACGTCCAACCCGGCCCCGGCGATACGCCACGAGGTTAGCGCGTCGATCATGGCCTCCTCGTCAATGATGCCGCCGCGTGCGATGTTGACGATAAAGGCGCTCTCCTTCATCAAAGCGAACTGTTCCGCGCCGATCATGCCCTCGGTCTGTGGCGTATGTGGCACGGCCACGCAGATGTAGTCACTTTCCGCCAACAGCGCATCCAGGTCACGGTAGCTGGCGTCAAAGCGTCGTTCGAGTTCCTCCGGCAACGGCGTCCGCTTGTAGTAGAGATTCGTCATCCCCAGCACACTCGTGCGCCGCGCCAACTCACAGCCGATCTCCCCCATGCCGATAATGCCGAGGGTCTTGCCACCGACCTCATGAACGCGCTCGTTCTTCATCCAGTGGAAAGCCATCTTCCACTGTGCGGTAATCTCCGGTTTCAGGCCACGATAGCGATAGGCCCCCTCCGCTACGCTCTCATGTGAGGCGATGAGGTCTTTACTCAACGACATGATGAAGGTCAGCGCCAACTCCGCCACACAGTTCGGCCCCTTGCGCGGCGCACAGGCCAACGTCATCCCACGTTCGCGGACGGCAGCCATATCAATATTGAAGGTGTTGCGCCCCATTTTGAGGACTACCTCTGTGTTGTTGAGTTTGTCCAACAGGGCAGCGTCCACCGGGGCCATTCCTGTGACAACACCCGTCACGGCGTCCGATGCCAGCGCGTCCACCGGGGTATCCTCGGTGGCGGCTAGCAACTCAAACTCCGGGAACTCGGCGGTGAGATCACTCGCCGCCCCCGCAAAGTCCGTTTCGGTAATCAGTATCTGCTTGCGATCAGCCATGTGTGATGATGCTCCTTTGCGATGCGATGTGGTTGTGCTGTGTGACCATCTCTTACGCCATCACCTTGCCCATCGCGATCTTCATACGCTCCAACCCCTCACGCAGCTTGTCCTCCGGCTGTAAGAAGGTCATACGCACGTATTGGGCGCGGTCCTTGTCGAAGGCCGCCCCGGGATACACCAACACATGTTGATCTGTCAGGATGTGCTGCGCGAGTTCGGCGCTGTCCATCCCGGTAAAGCCGATGTCCGCAAAGACGAACTGGCCACCCTGTGGCACACCATAGGCAATGCCCATCTCGTTGAGCGCGTCTAGCACCAGCTTCCGCCGCTGGACATACTGGGCTGCCATCATCTCGACTGGCTCCTGTGGCCCGGTTAGCGCGGCAATCCCGGCGTACTGTGAAATCACGGACGTACCACCCGTGATTGCCGCCTTAAGTTCCTTGACCCGTGTCATCAGGTTCGCCGGGCCGACCACCCACCCCAGACGCCAACCTGTCATAGAGAACGCCTTTGACAGTGCGTTGAGCGTCAAGGTGCGCTCCTTCGCGCCGGGTAGTGAGGCCGTGCTAACGTGCTCGAACTTGTCGTAGACAAACAGGTCATAGATGTCGTCCGCGATAATCGTCAGGTCATGGTCTTGCGCGATCTTAACCATCTCCGTCATGTCCTCGCGGGAAATGACGCTGGCCGTCGGGTTGTTTGGGGACACCAACAACAGCACCTTTGTCTTATCGGTCACCGCAGCGCGCACATCTCCCGGTGCCGCCCGAAAATCCTTGGCCGCCGTCGTCGGGACAGCAACCTTGGTTGCCCCGGCGAAGTTCATCGCGTCGAGATAGGTGTTATAGTTCGGCTCTGGCACGATCATCTCGTCGCCCTTGCCCAGCAACGCCACCACCATCAGGAACAGCGCCTCCTGACCACCGTTGGTTACGACAACCTCAGTTGCTGGGTCTACGTCAATGTTGTTGACACGCTTCACCCGCTCCGCGATGGCCTCCCGCAGGGCAAGTAGGCCCTCCGGCGGCACATGGTCGCTGTGGTGGTTAATCATGGCATCCTTTGCCGCCGCCACAATATGCTCCGGTGTGTCAAAGTCCGGGTCACCGCGCCCCAGGATGATCGCGTCGTCATAGCCCCGCGCCTCCCCGATGAGTTGATAAAGTAGCTCTGTGCCCTGTTTTTTCTTCGTCATGAAAGAAATTGTCCCTTTTTGCTATGCCAGCAGCTTAAGCGCAGCCTGGGGGCTGCCGTCAGTGGTCACTGTGAGACGCATCAGGTCCGGTGCGCCGAAATCCGCGCCATCGGCCAGGGTGTAACCTGCGTCGGCCAGTTTTGCCATTGCCGCCGCCTTGTTCGTCAGACGCAACGCCAGCACACAGGCCGTCCCCGCGCCAACGACCTCGAAACCAGCGGCCTCCGCTAATGAGACGAGTTCCTCACGCACGCCCGCCAGCCGTTGACGGTGCGCCGCCTGACTTTCGTCAGCGAGGTTGCTCGCCTCCAACGCGGCGTACTGGCTAGCGGTCGCCGTACAAATCGCCATGATCTGCTTCTGCTTCTGCATCGGGCCGACCCAGTCCTCCGGCGCAGCAATGTAGCTGATGTACCAGCTTGCCAGCCCCATACCGGGGAACCCCTCACCGATGAGCGCGGTACGGGCGGCCGTACCGTCCATCGCGGCTAGTGATGTTGCATCAGACCACGGCCCAAAGCCCTGATCCCAGATCACCCCCGCGTCGCTGTCGGCCATCATCCCGGCAATCGACTCGACCTGCTCCGGCGTGTACGCTGCCCCGGTCAGCCGCGATGGAGATTCCAGGTAGAACAGACGAGCGCCCGTCGACAGCGCAGCCTCCATACTTGCCAGCGTCGCAAGCTGGGTGTCTGGCGCAACCTCTAAGCTGTGTAGCGACATTGGGCGGACCCCCAACGCCTTGCTTGCGCCGGGATGCACCACGGCGGGCATTGCAATCTGCTCGTAGCCCTGGCCGATCATCTGGATCGTCAGGAAACGTGACTCCTGCACACCAGCCGTCACGATAACGTTGCCCGCCTCTATCCCCGCAATGCCCAGGTTGGCAGCGAAAGCCTCACGCAACGGATCAATCCCCGGCACGGACACATAATGCGTCTGCCCACTTTCAAGCGCCTCCATCGTCGTGGCGATGATGCGTTCATCTAACGGCGCGGGCCATTCGTCCGCCCGTAGGTCACCTGCGCTTTCGGCGGTGAGCGGTGGCATAGCGGTGTTGAGATGGGTGTTCTCTTTGTGAAGCTCTAAAACAACATCAATATTCTTCGATGTCATGAAATAATCCCTTTTTCCTGATTACTCACTTGTGTCATCCTCGGCGTTGATAATGTCCTCCCAGCTCGCAGCAATAGAATTTCCACTAGCGCGGATGTGCTCGTCAATCAACCGTGTTGACTCATCAACATCCGCCTCTGCAAGCGCGTCCACAATAATCTGATGGTTGCGCGCAATGAGAAGCAGGTCACCCTTGAGTTCGTTGCTCAGTGACATAACCTGCTGCACCCGGAGCGTGACACTGTTCCACAACATCAACAGCATTTCGTTCTCGCTGCTTTCGATAAGCGCGTTGTGAAACGCACGGTCCAGGCGGTTCAATGTACTCAGATCATTGTTCTCCGCCGCCTTGAGCATAGCCTTACAACTCGCCCGCAACAGGGTCACGGTCACCTCTGTCTTGTCGTGCTCAATAATGTGGCGCACTGCGAAGACCTCCATCATGCTACGGACGCTGTACAGATCCTCAATGTCTTTGCGCGAGAGTTGTTTAACGGTCGTGCCATGGTAGGGGATGGTTTCTAGCAAGCCCTCCATGTTCAGAACGTTGATTGCCTCACGTAGCGGTGCTCGGCTCACACCGAGCTGGGCAGCAAGCTCCGTCTCCACCACCGCCTCGCCGGGCTTGAGCTCCCCGTTGACGATAGCATTACGTAGCGAGTCCAGCACACGTTCGCGTAACGGTTTGTTCTCTATTTGCGAAAAAGAGGACGGTTTAGTCATAAAGGCGGTTACCGTTCGTTGCGCGTGAACTATATATTGTCGACAATCTACAGACGACTGTCTGATTTCACAATAGGGATTATTCACCCCAGACGAAAAAAGTCAAGGAATTCGCAAAATTTCTATAAAATCATCCAACAAAAGCGTGGGTACTGTGCGGCAATATCACCAAATGCGGTCCTGGAAATTGTATGTCCGTAGCCGTGAGGGGTACACCAAATCCCGCCCAATGTGGGGTTTTTGCATACTCCCTCCCTCGAAAAACCCCACAGACAATAGAACAGGCTTGATCTTTCTCCAATAATTCAAGGTCATATTGAGCAAGCTGCTGAACCAGTAAAGCAACATCAATCACCCGGGGTGATTTGTTGAATTCGTATCGCCCATGCAGATTAATGTGTTGCCAGGCAACGGGAGAA
>CAYWZS010000026.1:30391-42521 GCA_964462905.1 uncultured Anaerolineaceae bacterium | reverse complement strand
CGAAGAAGGTTATCTTTATTCCGGGCCGCAACGGGTCCGAGCCGAAGGTGAATATTGTGGTGTAGGGGGCAATATTCTTTTCGAGTGGGACACAGATTTTTTAGTTTCCCACTCACCAATTAATCTCACATGTAATGATGGGCTAATCATGATACTAAAGCAGGGCATCCTATCTGTTGATGCGTTGAAAGAGATGTTATATGAAGCTGAATCTGACCGTGTGGAACGTAAACCGTCTACGAGCCAAACAGGGTCTATTCAGGAGGCTGTTTGCGCGTTTGCCAATGACTTGGCGAATCATCGACAACCAGGGATTGTATTTGTTGGTGTAGAAAATAATGGAAGTTGTAGTCACTTTGAAATCACAGACAAAAAAGTGCTGCGCCTTGTTCAAAACATTCATGACGATGGCCGCATTGTCCCCTTACCTGTAATGAGCGTTGAACAACATGAGATTGATGGTTGTCCGGTTATTGCTATTGTGGTGTCCCCGGCGGAAAACCCACCTGTATATTGTAAAGGAGAAGTGCGAGTGCGTGTTGGGCCATCGAATCGTCGAGCGACGCCAGAAGAGGAGCGTGCCCTGATTTTGCGTCGCAAGGTCAAAACCTATGATATGACACCTGTCCCTGGTGCAACCATTGACACCCTAGATACGCTCTATTTGCAACAAGAATACTTGCCGACAGCATTTTCAGATCAAGTTTTAGCTGACAATCATCGTTCCTTAGAACATCAACTACAGGCGCTTCGCATTGTGGACATCAACAACATTCCAACGGTTATTGGGATTCTACTCGCTGGCTCTGATCCTCTTCAATATCTGCCGGGAGCATACATTCAGTTTTTGCGAATCGATGGTGAGGACATTACAGACCCAGTTATTGACGAGGCACGCATTTCTGGCCTGCTTCGTGAGATGATCGACCAAGTGCTGAGTAAAATTCGTTCTCACAATCGTGTTCGTGGCGAGATGCTAGAAACTGGACAACGAATCCAGGTTTCGGATTACCCTTTTGAGGCACTACGCGAATTAGTCGCAAATGCAATTTTGCATCGCGATTATGAAACGACCAATGCGCCAATCCGAATCACATGGTTCAATAACAGGATCGAAATCTATAGTCCTGGCGGACCATATGGCCTTGTCACTGAGGAGAACTTTGGTGAACCTGGCGTAACGGACTACCGCAACCCAACATTGGCTGAGGCAATGCGTGTGTTAGGCTACGTGGAGCGTTTTGGACGAGGCATACCGCTAACACGAAACTTACTGGAACGAAATGAGAACCCCAAACCCCTATTTGAAACCAAAGTTATGGGGCATGGCAACTATGTCCGGGTGGAGGTGCGTAAGCGATGAAAACGGTTCCTGTTATTGCATTTTTTAACAACAAAGGGGGCGTCGGCAAGACAACGCTCGTTCAACACCTCGCCCATATGTACGCTTACCTGGGAATACGGGTATTGGTTGCGGACCTAGATCCGCAGGCAAACCTCACCTCGGTGTTGCTAGACGACGACACTTTGGTTAACCTGTGGGACATAGATCGACAACCATCCCCTGAAGCTGTAACCATCTACGATGCTGTTCGCCCCCAAATTGAGCGAACTGGAGATATTACGCCTATGGATTTACAGGAAATCCAGCCACCGGACTTAAACAGTGGGATGCTCTGGGCCATTCCTGGAGATTTGCGGTTGTCCTATTTTGAGGAAACCCTCTCTAAAGAATGGGCTGATAGTATCACGGGGGATGCTGGGGCATTACGTGTTACATCGGCTTTCTGGCGCATTATGCAACAGGCAGCCCAACAATGTGAGGCAGCTTTCGTGCTCGTAGACATTGGCCCCAATTTAGGCGCAATTAATCGTGCGGCGCTCATTGCGTCAGATTACTTTGTCGTTCCTATGTCTTCGGATATGTTCTCTCTACAGGGACTACGTAATTTGGGCCCAACTATTCGCAAGTGGCGTAGTATATGGGCGGATGATGTACTGAGAAGAGCATCACCTGAACACCTCCAATTGCCACAAGGAACTATCCAGGCACTTGGATATATTATCACCCAGCACAACGAGCAGTTGAAACGGCCTGTTCGTGCTTACAAAGAATGGATTGACCGCATTCCGTCTGAGTACCAGAAATATGTATTATATGAAGAAGTACAACCCAACCGAACCACAACCGAAGACGCTAATTTTTTGGGCTATGTTCGTCATTATCGCAGTTTGAGCGTGATGGCCCAAGATGCGCGTAAGCCAATCTTTTTCCTACGACCTGCTGATGGTGCGGTTGGTGCCCATACGAAGACAGTGCATGATGCAGAAGCCGTATTCCGAACGTTATCGCAGAAGATTCTGGAACGAGTCCCAGAGCTTTCGGAGATTGCACAGAGGAACTAGTCCACTTATACCAGTCCCTCCGAATTTCGATCTAGATAACACTAGTCCAGGTTCGGGATCACGATGTTCTCGAATGTGCCAGTGACGGTGTAACGCGCCTCACCGCCCAAGATCGTCCCGTCCGTAAGCGCCGGGGCCAGCGTCGCCTCAAACGCGCCGGAGACACGACCATTCTCGCGTGCCGTAATCGTCAGCGTCCCCTCGACAGAACGAGCATAGATGCCTTCCGCGATCACCAGCATCTCCTGGAAGTACACGCTTGCCTCGTCACGGCCTGGGAGCGGGGCCAAGTCGTAGGTGCGGCCTGCACCCGCGCTGCCGGGGATGCCCTGCACACCCACCGCCGGGACCGACCCACCGTTCGGGCGCATTACGATATTGAAGGCGCTCGGGTCGCCGCCCAGTATCTCGGCATAGGTGGCGGTGAAGGCCGTGCCGTCCTCAACCGCAATCTCAGCCTCTACATCGCCCGTGACGCTGTAGCTCGTCACCTGCGGCACGATCTCCACACTATTGTCCACGGAGAAGTCCGTCTCAATCTCATTGGTCGCGAACTCGTCAATGACTCCACAGGCGCTCACAAAAGCCGCCACCAGCAACAACGGCAACAGTCGAAACAACTTGTACATCGCATGTCCTTTTTGAGTCTACTTGGCTAACCATACTACAGTGTACGCGCCAACCATGAGCAGATGCCGCACAGCGCATTTGAACCTGCTAAAACCTATACGCCACAGGCTGCCCTAAAGCGCCTGCTTGATGAGCTGCTCGATGCTCGGGCGGGGATGTGCGCCCACCAACTGCCCGATCTTCTGCCCACCTTTGAACAGCAACAGCGTCGGGATGCTCATGGTGCGGTAGGTCTGCGCGGTGAACTGATTCTCATCTACGTTGATCTTGGCGATCTTCACCTGTCCGGCGTAGTCACGAGCAAGTTCCTCTAACACCGGGGCCACCATATGACACGGCCCACACCACGGTGCCCAGAAGTCCACCAAAACAGGGAGATCACTCTCCAATACATCCTGCTGGAAGTGCTCGTCGGCGGTGTGGAAGGGGGCGGCCTCGGTCGCAGCCTGGGTTGCGCGTTCGGTGGCGGTTTCCTGGGGGAGCGGCCCCTGGCCCATCAAGAACATGATGTGGTCGTCCACGTCCTCGGCAGTGATGTGTGCGGCGGAGGACTCCACCTCACCGTTATCCAGCGTGACCAGCGCAGGCAGGCCAAGCAAGCCGTATTTCTGGTGAACGTCGGGGTTTTCCGTCGCGTTGAGGCGTACAACCAGCGCGTCCCCGGCAAAGTCCTCCGCCGCCTCACGGAGCGCGGTGTCCAGGCTAGCGGATGGAGACTGGTACAAGTAGAGCAGCACGGGCAATCCAGCGCCCAGAATGCGTGGTAGGCTGGCGGCGTCGGTATTGATGGGCGTATCGTAAACAGGCATGGTGGGGTCTCCGTCTGCTAAATGGCGTTTAACCCACAGACGAAGCGACACCGCCGGACATTACCTGACCTCCCCCCTGAATCCCCTCTCCGCAGGCAAAGAGGGGACTTTTGAACAATCAACTATGGCGTGTTGGGGGCGCTGTTTATGTCGTTGGATTAACTTATGGTCAGCGCATCGCCAACGGAGATGGCCCCGGTTGCGCGGTGGATGGCGTTCTGCCCGAACAGCACACCGCCGTTGTCGCCTCTGCGGAAGGTCGCCAGCGTTGCCGTTGGCTCTTTCGGGTTCGGGACGTCGCCCGTCTGCGGGTTTACCGTGGTGATGGAACAGCGGGCGCAAGGCTTCACCACGTCAAAGGTGATGTCGCCAACAGTGAAGCGGTTCCAACCGTCCTCAGCGAACGGCTTGTCTACACCTGTAACCACCATATTCGGTCGGAAGTTCTGCATCGCCACCGGGGACGCCCCTCGTTCTTCCAAACGGCGGTTGAGGTCGTCCAAGGACGCATCACTGACGACGAGCAACGGATAGCCGTCCGCAAAGCCGACCTGGGCCGTTTTACCCTGGTTGAAGTCCGGGTTTACAGCGCGGACGGTGGTTTCTGGCATGTGGAATAGGCGCACATCCAGCCCCAGGTAGCTGCTCAGGAAGTTGGCGGCCTCGTCACCTTCGTCGGACGCCAACACCGTATCGCGCCAGACCGTCACCGGGCGTTGGGCGAGGCGTGGGCGCTCGTCCAGCGGGACACAGACCTCGCCGTGGTTCGGCACTGTGATGGACAGTGCGCCGTCCAAGAACTGCGGTTGGATGAGCGCCATCTTGGGGTATTCGCGCTGGGTGATGAAGGTGCCATCCGGCTCTGTAATGACCCAGTGACGATCAAAGCGTGGGCCAGTCGCCACCATCTCTACTGTGTCGTGGGCAAGGCCGCCGCAGGACTTGATGGGGTAGCTATACAGGGCGCTGATGATTGGGGGCATAGGGCGGGAAACCTCTGTTATGGCGATGTTAAGAAACTGCACCCTGTTTCTGGTGAATAACAGGGGGCGGGGTTGTTTGAAGCGGCAATTACTCGTCTTCAGTTTCGCAGAACACGGTTGTCATCTGCGTGGTGGGGCGTCCCTCTAGCTCCACCGGGACCTCTAAGGTGTCGCGGCCACGGATCACGCGCAGGTTGATCGTGTCGCCAGGCGCGTTATTGGTCACGAGGTACGTCACCAACTCGTCCATCGTGTTGACAGACTGGTCATCCACGGCGACGACAATATCACCGCCTGTACAGATTTCACGTCCGCGCACGACGACAATCTCGGTCCCACCGAGCAGCCCAGCCTTAAACGCGGGTGATCCCGGTGTAACGGTACTGAGCATTACCCCAGCCTCAACCGGGAGGTCCAACGGCTCCGCAAGGCTGGCAACCCCGAAGCCGTCTGCCGCGCTCATCGCGGAAATGCCTAGCCATGCGTAGTCCACAATTCCCTGAGCGATGAGTTCCGGCACGACGCGCTCCACCGTGCTGGACGGCACCGCAAAGCCGACACCCTCAAACACGCCTGTCTCTGTGCGGATGGCGGTGTTCACGCCGACCACCTCACCCAGGCTGTTGAGCAACGGCCCCCCACTGTTACCAGGGTTGATGTCCGCGTCTACCTGGATGATGGACGGGTTCTGGAAGCCCCCCGGCGCGGTGGCGTCAATCAACTGGGCAGATGGCAACTGGCGGCCTTTGGCACTGATGATGCCCGTTGTCATGGAGCTTGCTAGCCCGAACGGGTTGCCGATCACAATTGCCCGTTCGCCCACACGCACGGCGTCACTGTTACCGAGCGGGATCGGGAACAGGCGCTCGGTGCCCACGTTCACGCGGATTACGGCGATGTCGCTGTAAGTGTCGTAGCCGATGATCTCCGCCTGGGTTACGTAGCCGTCGTTAAAGGTCACGCGGACCTCACTGGCCTCGTTAATCACATGGGCGTTGGTGATGATGTGGCCGTTGATGTCGTAGACAAAGCCAGAGCCGTTACCGGTATCCTGGAAGGCGAAGTCGCTGTCGGTACCGCCCACAACCACCTCAATAAACACAACCGACGGCGACAGGCGCTCGTAGAGGTTCGCCAGCAGCATGTGTTCGGCGTCGGCCTCGGCAATCAACGCCTCACCAACCGGGGTGGGTAACTGCTCCTCGGCGTTCAAGTCCGCCACCAGCGCGTCAAACGGGGTGCTGGCGACCGGGGGCGCTGCCGGAGCCTGGGATGCCGTGGTGCCACCACAGGCGACCAACGCCAAGCTAAAGACCAACAGTAGGGGGAGGGACCATCGAGACATAGGGTGCTCCTGAGATCATACATACATCTACATAGTATAGCGCACAATGCTTCTGTGTGTGGTAGTCCATTCGGATTGTTTCGTGGTTGTTCATGTGGCATGACAAATGTGTGTATTTCGCTTTCGCAAGCGGCTGAACTCGGCTAAGATGTGAGCAGAGTGCAACAGCAATGGTGAGTTAACTCTGCCACCTCTTGAGAAAGGAGCCGCGTAGCCCTCACCCTACGCAAACACAAACTTATGAAGGATGTGCAAAGCCTTGTTGACTATCTGCGTGACGGCCTGAGCGACGGCCAGGTTCACCAGGCAACAATTATCCTGCATTTACTGGAAAACGGCGGACGCGCCACCAAGACAGACCTCATCCGGCGGCTGATGACGGGCAACGACCCGGTGAGCTTCTACTATGAGTCGGTATTGGCACGGGCCACCGTGCTCGACCTTGAGAGCTTCGACATGTTCACCTATGACCCTAAGACCGAGAACTACTTCCTCAATGTCAGCATCAAAGATGTGTACCTCAAGCAGACGGCGATTAAGCTCGCCCGTGCGAAGATTGAAGCGTGGCATGAGAGCCAACAGGCGCTCACCCCAGAGGAGGAAAGCCACGAGAAGCTGGTGCGCGACAACATCCCGGCGATTATCCAGGCGGACGGGCGCACCCCCGTGACAGAACAACTCAGTGGGGATGTGCTGCGCGAGAAGCTGCTTGAGAAGTTGGCAGAGGAGCACCTCGAACTGTTGGCGGACCTCAACTTGGACGAGATCAGCGATATGATTGAGGTGTTGTTCGGGTTGGCGCGGACGCTCGACCAGGACGAGGACACCGTGTTAGCACATCTGCGGCAGCGGCGTGCGGAACGCGGCGGGTTCACCGACGGCACCTACCTCAAGCGCATTACGCGGGAGGTGCCACGGGTAGAGGACGCGTAGCCCATCACGGCGAAAAAGTGCATCGCCTATCCCTCATTTCCCGGTTTTACGTGTGGCCTCCGTATAATGGCACCAGACATCGACCAACACACGGAGGCCCCACATGCCCATCCTCAACAACTACACCGCATTCGCCGGACGCCACTATGAAACCGGGACGATCCACAACGCGCTGGCCTACCAGGGGGTTCGTGCGCCACACACCAACGCCCCCTACTCCGAGGCGCTGCTGCTGGGTGTCAGCGGGGGCGCGGCCTTCGGCTACTTTACCTTCCACTACGACGGGCTGGACCCACAGCTTAACCTCATCACCCGCAACACCTTTGACCCGCTGGAGACACTGCTGGATCGGTTAGCGATCCCCCACGACATCCTGGGAACGGGCAGCGCCAAGACCGCCGAGAAAAACCTGCTAGAGGTGCTGGAAAACGGCCAACCCGCGATTGTGTGGGCGAGTGTGCCGTCGCTGCCGTACAGCACACCCGCCTATGCGGACTTCGACCACTACATGTTGCCGAGCCTGGTTTACGGCCACGCGGACGGCACCGTCCACATCGCAGACCGCGCCGGGGTGCCGTTCACGGTGAGCGCCGAGCAACTGGCCGAGGCACGCGGCGCGGTCAAGAAATTCAAGCACCGTCTCATGACGGTCCAAGCACCCAACGCCGCTAAACTAGCCACCGCCGTCACGCGGGGGATTTGGAGCGCCATCAGCCTGTACACGGAAGCGCCGCCCAAAGGGGCCAGGCACAACTTCGGCTTGGCGGCCTACGACCACTGGGCGAAGATGCTCACCAACACGCGCAACAAGAACAGTTGGGAACGCTATTTCCCAGCCGGGAGCGGCCTTTACTCGGCGCTCAGCTGGGGCTATATGTGGATTACCGATTGGGGCGCGGGTGAGGGGTTTGAACGGGGCATGTACGCGGACTTCTTAGACGAGGCAGCGGTCATCTTGGAGAAGGGCGCGCTCCGGGAAGCGGCGGCGACCTTTCGGGAGAGCGCGGCGGCATGGCTGTCACTTGGCGCGGCGATGCTCCCCGACGAGGTACCGCCCCTGCGCGAAACCCGCGACCTCATGGACCAGCGGCGGCACCTGTTCATCACACAGGGCGAGACACCAGAGCGCCGCACGGCGAACGAGCGCCTGGCCGCCATCAAAGCGGAAGTCGCGGCGGATTTTCCAATGTCCGCTGACGAGGTGACGGCGTTCCGGGCAAACCTAGCGGAGCATGTGCTGAACATTCGTGACATAGAGGCCAGCGCGGTTGAGGTCATGCAGGCGGCGATGGCGTAGGAAGGCAGCCATTAGCTGTTAGCTTGCTGTGATTTGAGATGCCTCATCGTCTATGTGGGGCATTTTCCGTTCAGTGGGGAAAGTGCCTGCTCCTGTCCCACGACAACCAGGATTCGCGCGGCGTTCTAGACTCCGTTACACTCCCGGTATCGTTCGCTGAGTGCTATGAGTGCGCCCTATGCGTCGAATCTCCCTATCCCCCTATCCGTGGCTGGCACTGGCGTTGATCGTCGCGCCGCACAGCGCACGGATTGTGCTGTGGGCGCTCCCGCTGGACGGCATCTACGTGGATTTTCGTGGCGGGTTGCTGTTCACGCTCGACATACCGCTGGCGCTGGCGTTGCTCCTCACGCTGGTCCAACTGATACACAATGCGGATTTCCGCGCACGGATGCGAACAGCAACGCGGCGGCTGCTCCCATGGACACCATTCCTCGCCTGGGCGTGGGCGAGCATAACGTGGACGCTCTCGCCGGGGTTGGTCGCAGTCGGGGCCGGGCGGCTGGGGCTGGGCCTGCTCACGGCCTGGCTCGTGGTCGCCGGGACAACGGACGACTGCCGAAACATGATACGAGCATTGGTACTGGGTGGCGCGTTACACGGGACAATCGCGCTGTTGCAAACCGTTGTCGGTGGGTGGCTAGGCTGGACGACGCTGGGCGAAATTCAGTGGGAGCTGGACAGTCTGTTTAACTTCGGCCTGAGCGACTTTCGCGCCTACGGGCTGGCCGTGCATCCGAACAACCTCGCGGGGTATCTGCTGGTGACGGGTATGGCGTGGGCCGCGCTCATGACGCAGGACAACACCCACGAGCGCCGATTTCTCGGTTGGCTCCCGCCGCTACTCATCGGGGGCGGGGTCCTGGCGACGGCATCACGGGCGGCGCTGGTGGCGCTGGCCGTTGTCGGGCCGTTTATCCTGTGGTGGCTGCGGGGACGTGTATGGCTTTCCCGGCGGGTCGTGGTCGCGGCGCTGCTGGTGGGGGCTGCCGGACTGGTCATCGTGGGGGGGGGGCTGGCGGAGCGGCTGCGGCTGTCGTTTACGGCGACGGCTACCGAGCGGCTCACCTACGCCTTTGACGATACGCTGCGCGTGTGGCGGGCTGCGCCGCTGACCGGGGCTGGGTCCGGGAACCTGATGGCGGTAATTGCGGCGAACGGCCCGACGCTGGACCCGGCGTTCCCCGCGCATAACGTGTATGTGGTGCTACTGGGGGAACTCGGCGCGGTGGGGTTGGCGCTGTTTGGCGTCGGGGTCGCGGGGGCGCTGTGGCGGGCACGGGGGACGTGGGCGTTGGCGCTGGTTGCGGTTGGGATTGTGAGCGTTTTCGACTACTACTGGTGGCTGGATTATCGCTCGGCGTGGGTGCTGTTTGTGGTGGTGGGGTTGGGGATGGCAACGGCCAATCTGAGTTGGGAGTGATGAGCAACCGCGATGAGGCGCACTAGATTAAGCCCAGCCCCCGCGCCAGCACCACCACCAACACCGTGAAGATCAGCGCCAACACCCAGGCCACCCACCGCCCGACATCCTGGCCGCTGTCAATCTCCTTGACCTCGGTTGTGACCTCCCCCGTGAAGTAGTTCACGTGGAAATCCACGTTGGCGCGGCCCTTGTTCAGCCGGGCCATGTACGCATGGCTACTGACGACCGTCCAACCGCTGTTGGGTGCGTCCCAGTTCTCGCCGATCTTGGCCGCGATTGCCGCCCGTAGGATCGCCCTGGCCTCCTCCTCCGGGATTACCTGTGGCTCATGGGAGAATCGGTCCATCTCGTGCTGTCTCCGTCTCTGCTTACTTTGGCTGCATTTTATCACGGCCCAACCGTAATCGTGCCGATCTCCGCAAGACCACCGGGGAGCCGTTCGCCCGTCTGCCAGTTGTAGACCGTCGCCGCCACCGGGTACTCACCGTGGGCCAAGTCATCTAGCGGGATTGTGACCGCCTCGCAGCGATACCCGTTCGGCGTCAGCGGAACATCGGCCTGGGCCAACGGCACGCCATCCTCCCCCTGCACCTGTACCGATATTGAGTAGGCATCCACCGGGAAACCCGCGTCTACCTCCCAACCCAGCCGCGCCGCGACCATATCCCCCTCAACACTCAGCGCGTCCACCACACCGAGCGACAACCCCGGCCCAAACAGCACAGTGGGCGTTTCGGGAGCCGCGCAACAGGCCGCGCTCGCCGCATAGCGTTCTGCGAACAGGCTCCCATCGCTGTAGAGCGTGCCGTCACAGCGCACAAACTCGGCGGGTGGATTCGGCGCGACGGCCCCTTCCGTCACGATAAACGACTGCCGTGCCCCGGCCAGATGCGCCGCTGCACCCTCCGGCGTGAGGTCATCCGCGACAGCATAACGCGCAGAAATCCCATAGGTGTAGTAGTCTATTGGGCCACTAACCGCCCACGGATGATCCGCCGGACGAAACAGCACGGCATCACCGGGCAACGTTTCGTCGGCCAACACATCGCCCACGGCGTCCCAGCGCAGTTCCGGGCGGAAGAAGGCGGTATGCACCTCGCGAAACAGGGTGGCGTCGAAGCCCGCTGTTAGCGCGTGGTAGGCCCCCAGCCCACCCCATAACGGGACGAGTACCAGCAAGACAGCGCGATAACGTGACTGGTTGACCGCGTGTGCCAGTAGCCCAACCAGCAGCGCGAGTAAGGGCCACAGCGTTAGCAGATAACGCACATGCGACAGCACAGGGACCAGCGCATTGAGCAGCAGCAGCAACACGACATTGAGCGCGAACACGATCACAGCGAACCGGGCGCTACGGTCACGACGGGCAAGCCACACGCCACCCATCACGACGAGCGCCGTCAGCGGGGCGATGCCGTTGCCGAACGCATACCCCACCCCGTAGAGCAGCTCCGGCGCGGTGAGCATTGTTGTCACCCGCCCGCCCTCGTCCACCGTAGCGCCGAGTGCGCCCAGCGGCACCCACACCCACGGCAGGAACGCAAGCCCACCGACGACGAACGCACCCAGCGCCCGCCACCAGCCCAGACGCCCGTAGCGCATCAGGTGGAACAGCCCCAGGGCAAGCAGCAGCAAAGCGCCGAAGTAGTGCGCGTAGAGCAAGGCAGCGGTGGCGAGGGCGAGAGAAATCATATCCCGACGAAGATAGGCCACCGGCAACCAGGTCGCGGTCGTAACCAGTAGCGCGTAGGGTCGTAGCTCATGGAGATAGCTCAAGACAAAAGCGGACAGTCCGAGTGCAAGCGCCGTCCCGACCCCGGCGGCATGTGAGCGGGCGTCACGTCCCAGCCGATAGCCGAACGCCACTCCAATCGCACCGACCAGCAACGACAGCGACCGCAGCGCCACATCGCTCCAACCAACGAGACGGCCCCATCCCCACACCAGCGCGTAGTACAGCGGCGGCTGCCACGGGTCATCAACGGCGTTTGCCAGCACCTCAGCGGGGGATAACGGGCCGTAGTGCGCCGCCCCGATAATTCGTAGCGTGAAGTGTTCGTCGTACCACACGGCATCCGCTCCGAGCCGGGCAGCAGCCAGCGCGGTGGTCAACAACAGAATCGGGGTGGTCATGCGATAGCGCATCGGCGAACCTCCGCGTTGTGGTCAGGTTGCAGGGGATTATAAGGGGAGGCGGAGAGAGATGGTATCACCAACAAGTCACATTGTCGTACCCACGCATCCCCCCCAAACCCAGGCATCTCGTCTGCGGGTATCGAGCGTGACAAATACCCGACGCCA
>CAYWZS010000026.1:27381-30291 GCA_964462905.1 uncultured Anaerolineaceae bacterium | reverse complement strand
CGACGCCAGCAGGGGCTGTTCAGGATACCAGAACGCGCCGTCGTGGGCGTCCACCTCTTTCTTCTCACCAGTGCAGCTTTCTATGTTGATCCGCATGACCGTTGTCCGCTTCAACTCCTCCGGGACCGGGGGGCGGTAGTCCTCGCCTGCGGCCCTTACGCGCCTCGTTGTAGACAAACAGGTTGCTGTTGATGAACGGCTGCCCGTCCTGGACAGACGCCATACTACCGACGGCGGCAGCGTGGAGCATCTGGCGAATCCACGCCGCGTCGTCCACGGCACGGCGCACCGCGTTGATGGGGTCTGTCAGCGGGTCTTTCGGCATGTTGGGGGCAGCATCCTCTCCTGTGCACAAACCATGAGAAAGAGGGTAGGTGAGTGGCCCTGCACCGAGTAAGACCACCGTAGACCAATGAGCGGTAATCCACCGATGAATCATTCACCACGGACGACAAGCGTAATGCTACCCAAACAGGTTCATCATGTAATCCACAGACATCCCCTGCGCCTCTAGGTGTGCCTTGAGCTTGCGGCGTGCGTCGTGGATGAGCTTATAGAGCGCGTTGCGGTTGGTATCCATGCGTTCGGCGACAATCTCTAGCGGCACACCGTCAATCGTCACGGCGACAAGCGCCTGCCGTTGTCGTTCGGTCAGCGCCTCGTCAATCGCCTTGCTCACCTTCAGCATCACATCATCACGCTCGGTGGCGTTTTCGGGGTTGGGCGGCTTTGGCCCCTGTGTGGGGGCAGGCTGCGCCGCACTGAGCATAGGCATCAGTTCCCCGCCGATGGTGACGTCCTCTAACGAGTAGTCCTTATAGTGGGCGCGGCGCAGGTCGCTGATCGCCATGCGAATCGCAATTTTGGTGGCCCAGGTGGTAAAGCGGCTGTCCCCCCGGAAGGTGTGCATATTATCCATCACCCGTAGCACAGCATCCTGGCCCAGGTCTTGCGCCATCTGGTCTAGCTCCTGGGTCGCCAACCCGGCAAGGTCACTGCGTTCGCGGCTGAGGTAGTAGAAAATAGAGCGTTTGAGACGTTTCTGTAGGTCCTCAATCGCGCCTGCTTGCTCCGGGTGGCCCTCGGCCAATTGGGTCAACCACTCATCATTGGTACGGTCTGCCATACGTTTCCTGCGGCCCTGTTCTGAATTTAACCAATGGGAGTTAGCATAACATATTCCCCTGCTTGTTGGTGGAAACGCTATAACCATTCCAACACAAAAGCGGCGTGGGTGAACAGATCACCCACGCCGCTTCGGCTGTGGTAGGGTGTGGTAGACGCTTACATCGCGTCGTAGCCCGGCCCCTTGCTGAAGAAGTCGTAGTTCGGCTGGATGTCTACGGTCAGGTCCATGACCTCGCCACCGGCGGCTTCGGTTTCTTTCTTGCTCTCAGCGTCTACACGCTTCTGGCCGGCTTGCATCTCGTACTCCGACGGGACCTCTTCCTCGATAAAGATCGCCTCAAACGGACACTCCGGGATGCACGCGCCACAGTCAATGCAGGTGTCCGGGTCAATGTAGTACCACGGCCATTCGCTCTCCGGCTGGCCGGGGACAATGCACTCTACCGGGCAAACTTCAACGCAGGCACCGTCGCGCAGGCACAGGCTGGTGATAATGTGAGTCATGGAAGGGTTTCTCCTGTAGAAACATAGGGTTAACGTCAATCTATGGGTAGTTTACCAGGGTGTATCTGATGTTTCTGTGACAAAAGTTGGATTTTAAACCCAATTTTCCACAAGATTTTTATATGCGGGACACATTTTTAAACTTATGTAAAACTATTATGGTGCTAACCCGTTGGACCTAAGGCGCAACAGGTCGCCAGTCTGGTGCATAATCGTAGCCATCGTTGTCTGTCAGTTGGCGCAGGTCGCTCCCATCACGCCGCATGATGTAGATTTCGCTGTCTGTGCCGTCCCGGTCCCAGGCGAAGGCAATCCACTCGCCATCGGGGGACCAGGCGGGGGTCGTGGCAAAACCGCCCTCGGTCAGGGCCGTGAGTCCGGTACCATCCACATTGATAACGTAAATTGCCGCCTCGCGGATAGCCCCACTCCCGGCCTGGAACACGATTTGCTGTCCATCGGGGGACCACTCCGGGTGTTCTTCGTTTTGGGGCAACTCCGTCAAACGCACGGGCTGAAGCTCCGGGTCTGTGAGGTCTAACGTGTACAAGTCATAGAAACCATCCCGGCGCGAAGCATAGGCTATCTGTGTTCCGTCTGGCGAGAACGACGGCTCCTTGTCAATGTCCCCCGCAAACGTCAGACGCACGGGGGCTTCGTCCTCAAGCGTCACCGACCAAATCTCGAAGTTGCCGAAGGCATCCGCATGAACGGCAACCTGTGCGCCGTCAGGTGTCCACGCCGGGTCATATGCGCCAAATGAGGTGCCGGGTAGCTCAAACAACTGCGTTTGATTTTCACCGTTTGGCTCCATGACATAGACTTTCGCCCGCGTACCGCTACGGGTGGACACAAAGGCAATCTGGCTACCGTCCGGCGACCAAGCCGCATGACGATCATCGCGGGGGTCATCCACAATCTGCTGGTAGCCCGTCCCATCAGTGTTTATCAGGGCCAGATCACGCAGAATTTGTGACTCTTCCAGGCGGTTAAGCGGGTCAATCTCGAACACCAGTTGTCCACTCCCCCCCAGCGGCGTTGGCGTTGGGGATGGAGTAGACGTGTGCGTCGGCGTATTGGTCGGTGTGTCAGTTGGTGTATTGGTCGCCGTCGGTGTGTCAGTTGGTGTATTGGTCACCGTCGGCGTGTGCGTCGGCGTTGGTGTGTCCGTCGGCGTATTGGTCACCGTCGGCGTGTGCGTCGGCGTTGGTGTGTCAGTCGGCGTATTGGTCACCGTCGGCGTGTGCGTCGGCGTTGGTGTGTCCGTCGGCGTATTAG
>CAYWZS010000026.1:6972-27281 GCA_964462905.1 uncultured Anaerolineaceae bacterium | reverse complement strand
GTATTGGTCACCGTCGGCGTGTGCGTCGGCGTTGGTGTGTCCGTCGGCGTATTGGTCGCCGTTGGTGTGTCAGTCGGTGTAGCCGTGGGCAACAGGGCAATTGCGGTTCCCGTGGCGGCGGCGTCCAGTGTTTGCTGGAAAACCAGCGGGAACGCGGTGGCCGTATCGATCGCCGCCTCGGTCGCTGTACCAGCGGCATTCGCCTCGAATGTCAGCGCGACAGCAGCCTCTACATTTAACGTTGCGGTCTGTGTGAGCGTTGCAGTCTCGGTTGGGAAATCGGTTGCGGTGGGTTCGTCGGTTCCCGTTGGCTCCTCTGTGGCGGCCACAGCGACAACCGTCAGCGTTTGGGTTGGGGCTGGGCCGCCACCAAACGCGCCAGAGAACGCGAACAGCAACGCGACAAGGGCAAGCCCGGCCACACCCAACCCGCCCCACAGCCAATTGCGGTTGCCGCCGCCCTGGTCTGGCCGCGCATGGCTAGGTAACACCGTGGTGGGATGATCGGGTTCAACCTCCAGGGGAGAGGTAATCGTTGCTGCTTCGTAGATGCCCGGCTGAAATCCCTCACGCCGCATCTCATCCAGCGCGATCTGGCCGGAGGGGGTCTGCGCGACCAATTCGCGTAGCGCCTCGGTCATCTCGACGGGGGTCGGGTAGCGGTCGGCCATCTCCTTAGCGGTCGCCTTTTCGATGATGTCATCGACCTCGCTTGGCAGTTCCGGGCGGCGCTCTGTGACTGGGGGTAGCGGTTCCTGGAGATGCTTCATCACCATCAGGCCGATAGATGTCTCGTGGAACGGGTGTTGCCCGGCCAACAACTCAAACAGCATCACGCCCATCGCATAGACATCTGTCTGTGGGCCGACTGTCGTCTGGTTGATCTGCTCCGGGGAGAGATAGGCCAGCGTGCCTTTGACCGCCCCGGTAACACTGGCGGCGGTGTTGCCCGTGAGTTGTTTGGCGATCCCGAAGTCCGTCAGGTAAGCGTTGCCGTGTTTGTCGATCAGGATATTATCTGGCTTGAGGTCACGGTGGATCACGCCGATTTCATGCGCCGTTTGGAGCGCGTGGGCCACCTGGTCCATGATGTGCGTAGCCTGGGCCAGCGACAGCGCCTCCTCGCGGCGCAACAGGTCCGAGAGGCTGCCCCCGCGAATATAGCGCATAACGAGAAAGGCCCCTTCTTCCTCGTCGCGCCAAAAGTCGATCAACGGGACGATAAAAGGGTGTTCCAGCTTGGCGACGAGCTTGGCCTCTTTTTCAAAGTTACGGACAAACTGTGGCTGGCTGGCATACTGCGGCAAAATGACCTTAACCGCGACCTCACGGTCTACGCTTTGCTGAACGGCGCGGTAAACAGCACCATAGCCCCCAGCACCGATACGTTCTTTGAGCAGGTACCCACGGATGACGCGATTTTCGAAGTCGTTACTCATAAGCTCGTTTCCAACGATGAACCGCTGTCATTATGGCGCAAGTCTGCCAAAACCGCCATTGATGACCCACCTGTTGAGGCGTCAATTTAGGCTATTCCAGCAAAATGTCGGAGCAAGCCGCCTGCGGTTAAAACCACAGGCCACAGCCTGGCGCGGCCACTAGAGGGACGCCAAAACAGCCGTGTGAGCCGCTGTCCACTTCAGTGGACACGTTTTAGCCGTAGCCGGGGGATAACGCTATCTCTTATCTGGAATAGCCTTAGCAACGGACGCTACCGATAGGTCGTCCCCACATGTTCGGTGATGATGCTGACGAGTTGGCGGGCACGGTGGCGGAAGGTGTGTGATTGCAGGACACGCTGACGGGCAGCCAGCGCCACCCGTTCGCGGGTGCGGGGGTGCTTGAGCAGGTAACGATAGCGTTCAACCGCCTCCCCCGTGCTGTTGACAATGAAAATTTCTTTTTCCGGCTCGAACCACGTTTCCAGGCCATCGTAGGGGTTGGAGACAACACAACAGCCCATGGACGCCAGTTCAAAGGGCCGCGACGACGACGAACGCGGGACGCTGGCGTGGGCGCTGCGCGTGATACACAGGTTGACCTTGCTGCGGTTGGCATACTCCCGCAGGCGGCTAAAGCTGAGGTACGGCAACTGTTCGACCGCATCCGTCACGCCGAGGTCCGTCCCCCGGACGGCGAACTTGGCCTCTGGCATATGCTTGGCGGGGCTGACCAGCATCGCGTCGATCCACTCCCCCCGGTACTCGCGGCCATGACCATAAAAGAAGAAGTCCACGTCTTGATCTTCTACAGGCAATGGCGCGAACACATCCGGGTCTGCGCCGTAGTAGAGCGTGTGGACCGTCCTTGCGCCAAGTTTGCGCAGGCGCTCGCCACCGCCGTCACTGTTGCTAATGAACCCGGCGTACTCCGTCACATCGGCCCCCTGGTAGATGCGAAAGCCGCTGGCGAAACCGTGCATATCTGGCAACGAGGCGGGGACATCGCCGTCGTAGTAAAAAACGGGCTTATCGTGCCGCGCCTGGAGTTCTTTCGCGACCCCCACCAGATGATTCAAAGGTATCGTAAGGAAGATCACCGCGCTGATGTCCGGCTGTTCGCGCAGGATACGGTCCAGGTGGCTCAGCCACAACGGGGCGATGAGCGCGTTGGCCGTCTGACGGACGATACGGTCTGAGAATGATTCGGCGTCCGCGTCCGCATCCGGGGCGTTGGTCGCGTCCAAGGGCGGGGCCAACCGCCGGGCGGTGTCGCGGGCGAACTTAAAGGCGTCCCCCTGGAGCTTGGCCGGGTTCGGCTCCGCGTGCCACCACAACGTCTCGATTGCTGGCCCCTGGTAGGGCGTGGCGACCACCTCCACACCGATCTCATACAGCCCTTTGAGCAACTGCCACCAGGCAGGCGTCGCGCTAAAGGGTTGGTTGAGGTCCAGGGACGAGACGACGAAAAGCAGTTTCATGGGTGGGGTGTCCGCTTAGATGGCTGACAAAATCGTGTCGCATTGTAACGCGGACCGGGGTTGGGCGTCAGTGGGGAAAAAGCTAACGTACTGTTACATGCCGGGACGGTTACAAGAACCGTCCCCGGTGTTGTTGTAGATTACGGGTAGTTGCGGTTGAGCATCCGGGCGTAGGGGATTGTCTCGCGGACGTGGTCCAGGCCGCAAATCCAGGCGACGGTACGTTCCAAACCAATACCGAACCCGGCGTGCGGCACCGTCCCGAACTTCCGCAGTTCCAGGTACCAGGCATAGGCCTCACGCGGCAGGCCGATCTCAGCAACACGCGCCTCAATCAGTTCTGGGTCGGGGATGCGCTCGCTGCCGCCTGTGATCTCACCGTAGCCCTCCGGTGCGAGTAGGTCCACGCTCCGGCAAACCTCTGGGCGGCCCTCCACGGGCGTCATGTAGAACGCCTTGATCTCAGTCGGGTAGTGATAGACGAACACCGGCTTCTCGAACATCTCGGCAATCGCTGTCTCGTGCGGGCTACCAAAATCCTCGCCCCATTCGATTTTAAGAAGTTCCTTCTGCTCCGGGTCGTCGGTTTCCGCATGTAGCCTCTGCAACCGTTCCACGGCCTCATCGTAGGTGATGCGGGCAAATGGCGCGGTGATCGCCTCTAAGCGGCTGATATCGCGCTCTAATATTTCGAGTTCCGGGCGATGCTTCTCTAGCACCGTCTTGACGACGTGGCTAACGAAGGTTTCCTCCATGTCCATCAGTTCTTCCAGGCTCATGAAGGCCGCTTCCGGCTCCAACATCCAGAACTCCATCAGGTGTCGCCGCGTCTTGGACTTCTCCGCCCGGAAAGTCGGGCCGAAGCAGTAGACTTTACCAAAGGCCATCATGTTAGCCTCGTTGTAGAGCTGGCCCGTCTGTGTGAGGTAGGACTGTTCGCCGAAGTAGTCAATCTCAAACAGCGTCGTCGTGCTTTCCCCAGCGGCAGGCGTGATGATGGGGGTGTCCACCAGTAGATAACCGTTGTCGTCCAGCCAGTTTCGCATCGCGTTGATGATGGTGGCGCGAACCCGCAGGATAGCCCATTGGCGCTGGCTCCGCAGCCACAGATGGCGGTTGTTCATGAGGAACTCGGTGCCATGCTCCTTGGGGGTGATGGGGTATTCGTCCGCAACCTGGATGATCTCTACAGACTGGATGCCCAACTCGTAGCCGCCAGGAATACCGGGGGCGCGGTCGTCCGCCCGGACGGACCCAGTAACGACCACAGACGACTCTTGCGTGAGCGATTTGATGGATTCGAAAACCGCCTCGTCCATTTCCTTCTTAAAGGCGACACACTGCACCACCCCAGAGCCATCCCGCAGTTGCACAAACTGCAACTTCCCCTTGCCCGTGCGGTTATACACCCACCCACGCACGGTCACATTCTGGCCGTCATAGGCACTTATGTCGCTAATGCGGATCACTTCCGTCACGTTTACCTTTTTCCTTGTTCAATTTAACCAATAGACAGTGAGTATAGCACGCCAAGCATCTCTCCTCACGATGATTTTGGGGGTTTTACATGACAAACCTCACAAAAACCGATGCGTTCAGGTGGTCGTTTTTGGCCCACATTCTATGGTTTAATGGTAACCAGATAGGGGAATCGACCGAACTAACCTGATAAGTCAATGAAATGAGCATAAGATTAGAATTAAAGATAGGTGAAACTACCTATTGCTTCTAATGCCCCATTCATGATTTACTGTATTCATAAATGGCTCGTTTACTTTTCGCAGGACAGAGTTGCAGGGAGAAATATTGTGTTGTTTTTTGAGCCAGACTTAACCACATTTCGTGTAAACAGAACCCGTGAATTCCATCATTGGCACCCCGGCTCCGAGACGGTGGCAACTGCAAGCCAACTTTATAGCACCCTAATGCGCGGGTGGGCAGTCTCACAACATGTGAAGCGCACAGAAGTCCGCTTCCGTGGTGGACGCCGGACATGGCTCTATAAGTTTGACTTACAATATAACGACCACTACATGACGATGCCCGTGCAGGCCAATCCCGCTGTCGAGCGGTTTGTTCACACAGAGGCTTTCATTGTAACCGAGCAACAACACGTCGCCGAGGTCTTGCTCTTCGCGGCCAACGCTTAAGAAATAGACAAGTGTCTTACATTTATTAGGCCTGGGGGATGCCCCCAGGCAACAACCCGCTCCAATGGCTTTAGCTAATTTTACTGATAATTGGAAACGGTTCCAATCTCACTTTGTCGAAACTAACCTAAAATGTCCCAACATCTTCTGCGATTTGTCCCCGTGCAACCCTCATCACCTGGGATATAATAAATCACATAGCCAATTCACCACACTTTTTTACATGAACTTAACAAGCGTCATGTATCATTTGTGTAAGTTATAAAGCCTATTGCAAATTTACCGCTTGATTTGGAGAGGAAGAACATGTTTTTGACACGAGACGCCAAAAACTTTCACGTACAGTACCCGAATGTGAATCGTCACTGGTCCCCGCGTTCCGAAGATTTTGCCGGGGCGGACTGCCTGGTGACAGCGATGATGCGCGGCTGGGAGCTAAGCAACCAGGTGGGGCACGAGGTTCACATGCACGGTGGGGCACGCTATGTGAACATCTATCACTTCCGTATGCGCAAGGGCGACCGCGAGATCACCATGCCCGTGCTGGAAAACCCCTACGTCACGCGCCTGTTGTTCACCTCCCCTTTTGAAGTGGTGGCAATGGACCAAGATAGCGAAGCGGTAGTCAGCTAGAACGTGTCGAACAGACGCTATAGACGCTCTCCACGTCAAGCATAAAACGCAACACGCGGCAGACGCAAGAAACGGACACCAGCGCGGGTGTCCGTTTTCGATTTCTCACGGCCCCCACCAGTGAGCGGTTTAACCGAAGCACCCAGAGATGCGGTCAGCGGTTTCTTTTTTGGCTGGGTCCGTGAACCGCTTCGTCGTCGGAGGAATGTTTTTATACGACTCTAACAGAAAAATAATGCTGCTATCTCTCAAACATTTGTGCTAAAATGGCGATTGATCGGTCTAGGCGGTACACTAGAATTCTATTCACTTGAACATGAGAGAGAAGCCCACTTGAAATCGCCTGAACGTATCGGTGTGGTTGCCCATCCCCGCCGCCCCGCTTCCTTTCCAGTGGCGGACCACGTCGCGCAGACCCTCATGGACCGTGGCCTACAGGTTTGGTCGCGGCGCAGTTGGGGGGCCATCGAGCAGGACGACATCGCCCCAGAGACAGATATCGTGGTCGTTATCGGCGGGGACGGCGCGATGTTGCGGGCTGCTCGTATCTGCGCGATTCAGGCAATCCCCGTCATCGGGATTAACATGGGCTATCTTGGTTTCCTTCCAGAGATCAACAGCCCGGCGGCGTGGGACCAACACATTGATCGGCTCGTGAACGGCGACTACTGGATAGAAGACCGTATGATGATCGCCGCGTCGGTCATCCGCGATGGGGAGGTGATTGCCCAGGGCGACTCCCTCAACGATGTGGTGATTACCCGTACCAAGCCAATGGGCACCGTGCTGCTGCAAACCTACATCGACAACTACTGGGCCACGACCTACCACGCCGACGCGCTGATTGTCGCCACACCGACCGGGTCCACGGCCTATGCGTTGGCGGCAGGCGGTCCCATCCTGCCGCCAGAGTTGCACAATATCCTGATTGTCCCTGTGGCGGCACACTTGAGCATGGACCGGGCAATTGTGTTGTCTGAGGGGGCGACGGTGCAGGTGATCGTCTCTCCGGAACGCTCCGGTGATGCAACGGTCGTGCTAGACGGCGTAACGCTGACGGCGCTCCAGGCGGAGGACATCATCAATATCCGTTTATCGGGGAACCAGGGGCTATTCGTGCGGTTGCGGGACCGCAACTACTTTTATCGGTCGTTGCTGGATCGTCTGGAGCCGCGTGTGCCGTCCCGCGCCACGCCAGACCCAGAGCATTTGCAAATTCACACTCAGCGCGAATAAATTGCTAGTCCGTTTCTGATAAAATGCCGCTAGGATAAGTCTCACCACAGATTAACGATGGGGCAAAACTCACCCATGACAGACAACGCAATTCAAGACACAGAGGCCGTCAAGACCTTCGGCAATCCCCCAATCCCGGTTGCGGATGTGGTGGACACGGACGGCAACACCTACTGCCAGGTCCACACAGACCGCGAGACGGGCCTGCGCTGTAACAACTGCACCCGGTTGATGTGCGCCGCCTGCGCCGTGCAGACGCCCGTCGGCTACCGTTGCGAGCAGTGTGTGCGCCAGCGTGAATCGGCGTTCTTCGATGCGGATGCCATTTACTACGTGAAGCTGGGCGCGGTGACGGCGGCGCTGGGCGCTGTCGGCGCGTTCGTGGCGAACTTGCTCGGCTGGTTTATCTTCGTCATCTTCGTTGCGATCTTCGCGGGTGGCATCATCAGCGAGGCCGCCATGCGTGTGACCAGGGGCAAGCGTGGGCGCTACACGGCGCAGGCCGCTGCTGGGGGCATCGTCGGCGGGACGTTGGTGATGTTGCTGTTGCTGGCCCTGCCCTACCTGGGCATGGTGCAGGGCGCAGCGATCACGCCAGAGCAAGCAGCCCAACTCGTGCAGCAGTACGGCGAAGAACAGGCCGCCGAGATCATCCAGCAGGTTCGCCAACAGCAGAGCGGCCTCACGATGCAGATTCTTAGCGCGTCGTTTTTGAATTTGTCCGTCTGGCTCTACGCCGGTGTTACCGCGTTCACAGTCTACGGGCGGTTCAATATCTATGGGCGGCGGCGGTAATCTGAACCATGACAACGAATAGGATAAGTATCGTTTTGTCCTTATGAAGCAACGAAATTACCTTACCCTTCCTTTGTGAGTCCCCTCTCCGCACGCGGATAGGGGATTTAGGGGTGAGGTTCCAACGCACCAACATTCGACATTTGCAAGACTATCGACGCGGGAGGCCGCGTCCCTACGTAGGGGAAATATGCTAGAAGAAATCCGCATCTCGAACTTCGCCATTATCGAATCGTTGGAACTATCGCTCCACGCCGGGTTGAACGTCATCACGGGCGAGACGGGCGCGGGTAAGTCCATCATCATTGATGCCGTGGAGTTGCTGCTCGGTGGCAAGGCAGAGCCGTTTATGGTCCGCGCTGGCGAGGACAAGGCCGTGCTAGAGGGAACGTTCGTCGCTGGCCCAGATGTGTTGCCGATGGTCGCGCCGATTTTAGAGCGTGAAGACCTCACCCACCCAGACGACCCGGCGCTGGTCGTGCTAACGCGTGAAATCCGCCGCAACGGGCGCTCCACCGGGCGTATCAATGGCACAGTGGCGAAATTAGCCCTCATGGGCGAGATTGGCGGCTACTTGGTGGACATCCACGGGCAGAGTGAACACCTGTCGCTGTTGCAGCCACGCGGTCACATTGACCTGCTAGACCGTTACGCCAACCTGCTAGAGATGCGCCAGGCAATTGGAACACTCGTCCGGCGGTTGGGCGACCTACGCTCACAAATCACCACACTAGAGGAGGACAAGGACGCGCTCGAACAACAGGCGGACCAGCTACGGCGCGAGGTGGAGGAGATTGACGCGGCGGCCCTGGAGCCGGGCGAGGACGACAACCTGCGTAACGAACGCAATCGACTGGCGAACAGCGAACAACTCGCCATGCTCACACAGGAGGCGTCAATTCTGCTCAACGGCGACGACGAGGGCGACATCTTGGCAGCAGTGGACGGGCTGCAACAGGTCGCCATTATCCTGGGCAAGCTGGCTGCTATTGACGCGGACTTGCAGGAGGACGCCGAACTCGCCGACTCGCTAGCGGACCAGGCAGCAGAGCTATCGCTGAACCTACGCAGCTATGCTGAAGAAGTTGAGTACGAACCGGAACGGCTCAACTTCATTGAGGAACGCCTGGAACTGATTAACAGCCTACGGCGGCGCTATGGCATCACGATTGAACATGTGTTGGAACACGCGGAGGCCGCCCGCGACCAACTGGACGCCATCGACAACAGTGACGAGCGGCTGGAACAACTCCGCGCCGAAGAGGAAGACATGCTGCACCACATCGGCGAACTGTGCGAGCGCGTGAGCGCCGCCCGCCAAGAGGCAGCGGCCCGTATCGCCACGCAAATTGAAACGGAGTTGGGCGACCTCCGCATGGCGGCGGCGCGTTTCGAGGTGCAGATTGCGCGTCACGAGAACCCCCAGGGCGCTTATGTCGGGGACAAACGCTACCAGTTCGACATAACAGGCATTGACGACATTGAGTTCATGATGAGCGCCAACCCTGGCGAACCGCTGCAACCGCTGGCGAAGGTCGCCTCCGGTGGCGAGACAGCCCGGATTATGCTGGCGCTCAAGCGGGCGCTCACCCTCGCAGACCCGACAGACACCCTCATCTTTGACGAGATTGACCAGGGTATCGGCGGACGCCTGGGCAGCGTCGTCGGGGAGAAGCTGTGGAACCTCAGCGGCAAGCATCAGGTGATGGTGGTCACCCACCTCGCGCAGTTGGCGGGCTTCGCCGATAACCACTACCGGGCCGAAAAGCAGGTGGAAAACGACCGCACCGCAACCACCGTCCGCCTACTGGTGAACGAGGGCGACCGCACCCACGAACTCGCCGAGATGTTGGGGGCCACCGGCGACAGCGGCGAACAGACCGCCCGTGATCTGTTGGCGGCAGCACGCGGTTACAAGGCGACGGCGGGCACCGCCGGATAAGGGAGAAGCCATGGGCGAGATCAACATCCACTGGACGACATTTTGGATCACCTACACGGCGCTGTGCTGTGTGGTTCCAATGCTGGTGCTGGGGGTCGGCGGGTTACTGGCTTTTCGCCACGGGAGCAGCTTCCTAACGGGCCTGCTGGACCCCAACACGGAGAAGATGCAGGCCAGCTACCAGGCATTGCGCGAGAAATACCCGAATAAGTCCGCAGACCAACTGGTGCGGACGATTATTCACCGCCAGTCGTTGCGCTGCGGGGTTGTCGGCGCGGCGACCAGCCTCGGCGGGTTCGTGACGTTGCCCGTCGCGCTCCCCATGGACATGGTCATGTCCTATCGCATCCAGGGAGCAATGGTGAACTTCATCGCCAAGGCCTACGACTACAACCCCACCCTGATGAAAGAAGAACAGGCCGTCGCCTCGCTGGTGATGTTCGGCAGCCGACAGGTGACGACCACCGGGATTGAGGTGGCGTCCCGGGTGTTGTTGCGCGTGGGCGGCAAGGCCGCCGCCAAGATTGTGCCGTTTTTGGGCGCGGTAGTCGGCTTTGCGGTCAACTACACCACCACCCAGGCGACGGGGTATGTTGCGGCCAGCCTGTACAGCGGGGACGCGAAACAAACCACCGTTTCCCTGTGGGGGCGGTTGCGCGGGCGCGGTAACGAAGCGGATACAGCAGAACGCGCCTGAGTTTGTTATCATAGTGTGGAGACAGGTTGCTGCCACGAACACCATTGTAGACAGGAGATTACCAAGAAGATTATGAGCATTCACATTCAGTGGTTGGCCCACTCGGCCTTTATGTTAGATGTAGACGGCCATGCCGTCCTGATTGACCCCTTTGTCACGGGGAACCCACTGGCAACGATTGAGCCATCCAGCCTCAAGCCGGAGGTCATTCTGCTGTCGCACGCCCACGGCGACCACCTGGGAGACACCGTCGAGATTGCCAAGGCCAACAGCGCCCAGGTTATCACCAATTTCGAGGTCAGCCAGTGGCTCGGCGAGCAGGGCATTGGGGATAGCGTGGGGATGAACCCCGGGGGCACAATTGACCTGGGTTACATGACCGTGAAATGTACCCGCGCCTACCACAGTTCCTCATTCCCAGATGGCACCTACGGCGGCGTGCCGATGGGCTTCCTCATCACCGCCAAGAAAAGCGACCTTGTGGTGTACTTCGCTGGCGATACAGACCTGTTCTCCGATATGTCGCTCATCGGTGAGGCTGGGGTTGACATGGCGATTGTCCCCATTGGCGATATGTTCACGATGGGCATAGACGACTCGCTTCGGGCGATTCAACTTCTCAGTCCGGATTTTGTGATGCCCATGCACTACAACACCTTCCCGCCCATCACCCAGGACGCCGGCGCCTGGGCGGAGCGCGTCAACAAGGAAACGGACGCGACCCCGGTTGTACTGGACCCCACCAGCACCTACACGCTGGACTAGGCGCTTTCGTCCTTCCCCCTCATGCCTCCGCTCCCGAAGCATGAGGGGAAGCACCTCTTCATAAACTACGGCAATCCATAACGCCCAAAGGAGACCCTATGCAATTTCTCGTGAATCTTCTCATCAGCTTTCTCAAGCTCCTGCGGCCACAGGTAGACGCCGACCCCGGTCGGGTTTACGTGGGAAAGACCGTCGCCTTCACACCGGGGCGCGTCAAAGAGGTGACAGTCGGCGGCGCGTCGGTGCTGGTGACCCGCGTCGGCGACGACTTCTGCGCGGTGGAGAACCGCTGCGCTCACCTCCCGGTCCCGCTGGAGGGCGGGCGCGTGGAGGACGGGACCATCGTCTGCCCGTTGCACAACTCGCGCTTTGACCTGTGTACCGGGGCTAACCTCGATTGGACGCCGGGGGTCGCGGGGGTACGGGTGCCAGGTTGGTCACAGCGCCTCATCAGCATGGGCCAGGAGCCGCAGGGCATCACGGCCTATCAGGTAACAGTTGAGGGCAGCGATGTGTACGTCGATGTTGCGGTGCGGAGCGCGTAAATGCAGATTGAACCGTTTGCGCTGGAACGCTACTTCGCCCGCTACGAGTTCGACGTGCCGCACCTCCTCAGCCCGTCGGACAGTGAACCGTACACCTTGCCGGAGGTGTTGGCCTACGCTACGCCGGAACAGCACGACGCCTGGGATAACCTGTGGCTCGGCTACACCGAATCCGCCGGGAGCGCCGCCCTACGCGCCGGGGTTGCCGCGCTCTACGACGGGACAATCGGGCCGCAGCAGGTTATCGGTGTCGTGCCAGAGGAGGGCATCTTCATTGCGATGAATACGCTGTTGGCAGCAGGCGATCATGTCATCGTGACGGCTCCCGGTTATCAGTCGTTGTACAGTATCGCGGCGGCGCTTGGTTGCGTGGTGGACGCTTGGGGGCCAAACCCCGACGGCTGGTTCTTCGACGTGGACGAGCTAGAGAGCCTGCTCACACCGGCAACACGCCTGATCGTCGTGAACTTCCCGCACAACCCCACCGGGGCGTTACCGTCCCAGGACGAGTTTCGGGCCATCTGCGACCTTGCCGCCGAGCGCGGCATCGTCGTGTTCAGCGACGAGATGTATCGCTGGTTTGAGTATGACGAGGCGGATCGATTGCCGTCCGCTGCCGAAATTTACCCGGACGCCGTGGCGCTCTCCGGGTTGAGTAAGTCGTTCGGGATGCCGGGGTTGCGCGTGGGCTGGCTTGCCACCCAAAACGCGGATTTCATGGCGCAGTTCCAGGGCTTCAAAGACTACACCACCATCTGCGGGAGTGCGCCGAGCGAGATGTTGGCCGTTATCGCGCTGGACAACGCCGAGGCGCTGGCCGCCCGTAACCTGAGCATCACGCTGGAGAACCTGGCGACGGCCCGCGCCTTTATCGCGGAACGGCCCCGGCTGCTGGCGTGGCAACCGCCCCGCGCCGGGACAATGGCGCTGGTGCAGGTCGTGCCGGACGTGAACATCGACGCTTTTGCAGACGAAGCTGTCACCAATCATGGCGTGATGGTGCTGCCGTCGTCGGTCTACGGGTATCCGGGGCGCTACTTTCGGCTGGGGTTCGGGCGGCGGTCAATGCCGGAGGCGCTGGCGGCGTTCGGTCAGTTTGTGGATGCGCGGTTTAGATAGCGCGTTCACCCAGCAGGCCGCCACACGGGGGACCAGTCGCGGCGCGGGGTGACGATAAACGAGAAGTTACGGCCACTCGGCAGGTGATACAGCGCGATGTTATCCCCACCGTTGCGGCTGTCCGTCTCCACATAGGCCAGCCAGTCGCCGTCTGGGGACCACGCCACCTGCCCGATGTAGAACAACGAACTCACCACGGCGTCCGCCCGGCCTGTAAGCGTGTTGATGCGGTCAATCGCTAGCCCCGACGCCCCCGCCACCACCACCGCGACCTGTTCCCCGTCCGGTGAAGCCGTTAGCTCGTTCAGGCGGATGTCCCCCGGCAGTGTGATCTCGCGGGTGGTCCCGTCTGTTTCGGTGATCTGGATCGTCGGGCGTCCGTAGTCGTAGCCGACCTGTACGCCGTCCACCGTCCACAGGTAGCGTATGTGCTCTGCAACGGCCACAGGGGGGATGTCGCCATTTGGGTGTGCGGCATACAGCGTATCACCCCATTGGAAGAACAGCACATCGGCGTCCAGCGGGGACCACTGCGGCTGGGTGGCGTCACGCTCCCCCGGCGTGACCTGCGTCAGCGCCCCGGTGACAAGGTCAATCGTGAACAACTTCTGAACCGGGTCGCCCGCCGTGGTGGAGACAAACGCAATCCGGTTGCCGTCCGGGGACCAGGTAAGCGGCTGTTGCGAGTTGACATAGTAGCGCGTGCTGTCGAAAGTGTAGAACTGCGAGTTGTCCGCCTCCATATCGCGGACGACCAACGAGAACAGCGCCGCACCGTTGTTGAAGTACGCCAGATAACGCCCGTCGGGGGACCACGTCATCTGCGTTTTGCCGCCACTGTCACAGGTTAACGGGCGCTGGAGGCCGTAGCGCAAATCCGCCAGCGCGATATTCTCCCAGCCCTGGCAGTCCGTTAGGTAGGCAAACTGTGGGCCGGGTGGGACCGCCCCCGCGACGGCCAACGCCCCCCCCACGAGCAGTAGCGCAATGAGGCCCACAGGCAACAGCAACCGCAACACCCATCGCGTCATCATCCGGTGTAATCCACTCGCCAGATATGCCCCGTTGCCCAGTCCGCGACGGCCAATGCGCCGTCCGGCGTCTGCACCACGTCAACGGGGCGCAGCAGGCCGTGAACGAATGTCGGTGGCGTGTAGGTCGCGAGTTGTTCGGGGTCAGTGGGGATGGCGGCGGGGTCCACACGGACGATTTGAGGACCGCGCCCGTTGTCGTGCCACTGCGCGACGAATAGCTGTCCGAACAAGTTCGCAGGGTATTGTGACCCCGTGTAGGCGACAAGGCCACGCGGCAGCGAGTAGTCCGGTAGGGCAAGCAGCGCCCCGGTGTAGGTGATGTCGCGGCGCGTCGGCGGGCACGCCACACAGCCCAGGTCGCGCCAGTAGGGCCAGCGATAGTGACCGTCCGGCGTGAGGAGCAACAGGCGATCCCCCGGCCCGGTGAGGACACCACTATCGGTCGCGTAGAAGGTTCCGGCGGCGTCAAAGGTGAGGTCAAAGGGGTGGCGTATCCCCGTTGCGTGGACCTCAACCGCCCCGGTATGCGGTTGCACCCGCAGCACGGACGCCTCGAACGTGACCGTTTCGCCATAGTCGTCTGGCTCCGAGGGGGCTTCGAGGCGGTCGGTCAGCGCACTTACGCCAACATAGAGCCGCCCATCAGGACCGAAAACCATCCCGTTAACCTGGTTGTCGATCTCACGCCAACAACACGGCAACCCGGTCACAGCCGGGACGGGATCACCGCCGCCGGACGGCACCCGGTAGATCACACCGCCGCTATCGGCAGTCTCACGGGCGCTCACGTAGAGCACGTCCGTTCCCGGTTGGAAGGCCAACCCCACAGGCGAAATCAACCCGGTGGCGTAGTCCGTAACCATACCGTTTGCCGGGTCCAGGGCGACGACCACCCCGCCGTCCTCACGGTGGACCGTCACGTAAATGTTTCCGTCCGGGCCGTAGGTCATCTGCTGCGGGTTCCCGTCCACGCGCCCGACGTGCGACACACGGAACCCCGACGGCACGCTGATAAAACGCAGGAAACCGTCCACGTCGTCCGGGCAGGGGTTCACGTTACAGGACCAGCCCGCATCCAGCGGACGGGCAACCGCGCCAATCTCGACGGCGGCGGCTCCGGCTGTGCGGGGGGCGGGCGTCAGCGTGAGGAGCGCCTGTGTGGGGAGCGGTGAAGGCGTCAGCGTCGGCGACAGGGTCAGCGTTGGCGTTTCGGACGGCGTGAGCGTTACCGTCGGCGTGGGCGTATTCGTGGGCTTCAGTGTGGGCGTGAGCGTTGGTGTGTCGGACGGCGTGGGCGTGGGCGACGGTGTACTCGTCGGGGTAACGGTGGCCGTCGCGGTGTAGACCGGGGCCGTGCTAACCGCGCCGGGGAGGGTCGCCTGGAACGCCTGCTGCGTGGGTTGGCCGCCGCAGGCCGTCAAGATTAGGCTGAGGAGCATCACGCCGAGAAGTCGCCGCATAGGGTAGGTGGTCCGTCTGTTTCGGTATCGGCGGCATAGCATAAAATGGGGGGGGATAGATTGCAACGGACGAGAGATGACACACACACACATTGCTATTCATCTTAAAATATACACCACAAACTGACCCTTCCTGACCCATTCTGCCTACGCTACTATAAAGTTCAAATAGGAAACAAACCGCCTGGGTATACACCGCGTTGTAATTCGTAGATAATAGCTACCAATCAAAAGCGCATCGCAAGCGCAGAAAGCGTGTTACTATAATGTAGGATTCTTCCCTGCCCACCAATATGAAGTCCTTCCGGAGCAGCTATGTCCGACCAAAACGACGCCCACACCCTGACGCTAACTGACATTCCGCATCTCCTTCGGTTGGCCGATGACGGGATCGTGTTGGACACACGCCTGCGCTGCACAACGCACAGCGCCGCCAACGGTCGCTGGTTTTCGAGTATGCTCCCACACAACAGTCGGCATACACTGGTGGCGCGGCGTAACGCACAGCGCGTAGTCGGGCAGTTCTACATCACGCCGGACCGCAGCAGCGCCCGGATTGTCTACCTCGCGCCACACCTGCAACCCGAGGCCGACGACAGCGCGTGGTTGCTCATCCTAGACGGCATGGTGCGCGAGGCCGGGAAACGCGGCGCACACACGCTCGTTGGCGAGTTGGACGAGGACAGTACACTGTTCATCACAATGCGGCAGGCGGGGTTCGCGGTGTATGCGCGGCAGCAGTTATGGGCCTTCCCGCCCACGATAGCAACACACCTCGCGGGTGCGTTTGACCTGCAACCCACCAGCGAGGCCGATAGCGTTCATGTCATGTTAGCGTACCAGCGCAGCGTGCCCAGCCTGATGCAAAACGTGCTCCCCGCACCCCAGCCAGATGGCTTCCTCTACCGTGAGCGGGGGCACGTCGTGGGCTTCGTCAACGTAACAGAGGGACGCGACGGTGTGTATGTGGTGCCTTATATGGACCATCGCATGACAGCGGACCCGGCAGAGGTGCTGTTAGCGACGCTGGCGCTGGTCCCGCGTGTAGACAGCCGCCCGACAACATTGCGCGTGCAACGTCACCAGGGTTGGATGGGCGCAACCCTCAGCGCGGCAGGCTTTATCGAGGTCGCACAGCAGGCGGTGATGGTGCGGCATATTGCAGCGGGCATCCACACACCCGGTTTTAAGTCGTTGGAACGGAAGTTGGCGACAGGCAAGTTATCGCGCCACACAGAACAGGCCCGTGAACTTTACCTGGACAGGGAGTTACGCGGACAACGTGATATAATCAGTCGAACATATTGGACAGGTATCGGTAGCCGTGAGTGGTGTGACGGAATGACCCACATCGCTCCTGGGCGGCACCCCGTTGGTCCAAACGGAGGCGTGCCGGGATAGAACCGAATGTGAGATCAGGAGTAGTCTTTTTTGGAACGCCGTATAACCGACGACATTGACAAGCTGTTACACGTCCTGCCGGACCACGTACAGGGAGCACTCGCCCGGGTTGGCAGGAACGAAGAACTCATCGAGGTTGTGTTAGACCTGGGCCGCGCCCCTAGCGCCCGTTTCGCTGACGGTGAGGTCAACCTTTTGGAAGACCCCGTCACACGCGACGACATTGACTGGATCATCATGCACATCGGGTCGTTCGACGCCGACAACCGGGCTGGTATGGAGCGCACCCTGCACCGCATCAGCGCCATTCGTAACCGTCAGGATGCCGTTATCGGCCTGACGTGCCGTGTGGGGCGGGCGGTCTACGGGACCATCGACATTATCGAGGACCTGGTGCTCGCCGGGAACAGTGTACTATTACTTGGCCCGCCGGGGGTCGGCAAGACAACCCTACTGCGTGAGGCGGCTCGTGTCCTTGCCGAACACAAGCGTGTGGTGATCGTAGACACCTCCAACGAGATCGGCGGCGATGGCGACGTGCCCCACCCGGCAGTCGGCAAGGCCCGCCGGATGCAGGTGCGCGTCCCCAGCCAGCAGCACGAGGTCATGATCGAGGCGGTGGAGAACCACAACCCACAGGTGATCGTGATTGACGAGATTGGGCGGGAGCTAGAGGCGCAGGCCGCCCGGACGATTGCCGAGCGCGGTGTGCAGTTGATCGGCACCGCACACGGGAACGCGTTGGATAACCTGCTGCTCAACCCAACCCTGAGTGACCTCGTGGGCGGCATCGAATCCGTAACGCTCTCCGACGACGAGGCCCGGCGGCGCGGCACCCAAAAGACTGTGTTAGAGCGCCGCAGCCCCCCGACCTTCGACGTACTGGTCGAAATCCAGACGCGAGAGCGTTTCATCATCCACCCAGACATCGCCAGCTCCGTAGATGGTATGTTGCGCGGTGTTCCGGAGGATGTCGAACTACGTGAGCGCGACGAAAACGGGGACATCTTCGTCACCTCCACCAAGCCGGAGTCCAACGTTATCACGGAACGTCAGATGGGCCGTGAGGCCGTAGAGGCCCAACGCAAAGACGATTCCCGACGTGGTGGCCCCCGCAGCAACGGCAACAATGGGCGGGGGCGGACGATCATCACGCAGGGGGTGGGCGGCTATAACGACACAACCCCGAACTTTGACCCGTCCAAGCTGACCTCGTTGGTGGTGTATGCCTACGGCGTGGCGCGGAATCGGCTCGAACAGGCGGCCAAGCGGCTACATGTCCCGCTGTCCGTCACGGATGACTTCGGCAAGGCGGACGCAGTGGTGACGATCAAGAACTACTATCGCAAGCGACCCCGCCCCATCACCGATGCCGAGAAGGCGGGGAAAGCCGTTTATGTGCTGCGGGCCAACACCGTCAGCCAGATGGAGAACTTCCTGATTGACCTGTTCGACCTGCATCACCAGACGGAAAACCCCTTCGCCGAGGCAATGCAGGAGGCCGAGGCCGCCATCCTGGAGCTACAGCAGTCCGGCATGGAGATGATCGACCTCGCACCGCAGGGCGCACACATCCGCCGCCAGCAACACGAGTTGATCCGTCAGGCGAACCTCGCTAGCGAGAGCCGGGGCAAGGAGCCGTTCCGCTACGTGCGGATTTTGCAGGTTTAGCACGGGGTTCCGCTGCAACGCCCAGCCCACAAACCTCGCCAGACATGCTAGAATAGACTACAGGGGACGCGGCCACCGCGTCCTTTTTGTCCCGCTCAAATTACGGAATCAGCCGCATGATGACCCCCCTGCCAGAACTCCATCACCTGCTCTTGCTCGCCAGCGAAACGCGCAACCGTGCCTACGTTCCCTATTCAGGCTATAGCGTTGGGGCGGCGCTGCTGGCAACTGACGGCAGCATCCACACAGGCTGCAATGTGGAGAACGCCAGTTACCCCGCCTGCATCTGTGCGGAGCGTACCGCGCTCGTCAAGGCCGTGAGCGCGGGCGTCCAGGACTTCGAGACGTTGGTGGTGATGACGCGCAATGGGGGTTCGCCCTGCGGCGTGTGTCGGCAGATGCTCTACGAGTTCTCGCCCGGGTTGCGGGTGGTGTGCGCCACCCCAGACGGCACCGTCACGATTGACACCACGCTGGACAAGCTACTACACCAGGGCTTCGGGCCGAAAAGCCTGGAAGCATCGGACTAGGTCACGCCATGCCAGCCCATGACCGTTCCATCCGCACCCCCGCGATTATCCTCCGGCGTCAAGATCGTGGTGAGGCCGACCGCGCCCTGACCATCCTCACGCCACAGTACGGCAAGTTCGATGTGGTGGCCTACGGCACACGCAAGCCCGCCGGGCGCAAAACCGGGCATGTCGAGCTGTTTATGCTGGTGGATATGCTGATTAACCGTCGGCGTGACCCCGGCAGCGTCACCCAGGCGGAGATGATCGAGCCGTTTCTACCTGTCCGCAACGATATGCTGCTGGGGGCATATGCCAGCTACGCCGCCGAACTGCTGGACCGCTTCACGGAGCGTGACGACGAGGACACCGCCCCCCAGGTGTTCACCCTGCTACAAAATGTGCTGGCGCGGCTGTGTGAGGCAGACGACGTGCGGCTGGCGTTGCGGCACTACGAGATACAGTTGCTCAACGTCGTCGGCTTCCGGCCAGAACTCAACCGCTGCGTGGTCACGGGGAAAGCCGTGCGCCCCGAACATCAGTTTTTCAGCTTTGACGGGGGTGGGGTTGTCTCGCCGGAGGGCGCAGCCAGGAATACCAACCTGCCGAGTTTGTCCTATCACGCGCTCAAGCTGCTGCGCTACCTGCAACGCACCCCGGACTACAGCCGCGTCCGCACATTGACCATCGAGGAACCGCTGCATATCGAGGTTGAGGCGTTGCTGCTGGGCTACATCACCTACACCCTAGAACGCCAACTCGAATCTGTAGACTTTATTCGTCATTTGCGGCGTAAAATTTAGCAGGTTTGCGCTTGCGACAATGCGCTCCCCCGCGTATGGTTATGCCCTGTGTGAGACCGAAACCACTTGGAGTGACTCATTTTGACTCGCAACCGACTGATCTACAGCGTATCGCTGCTGTTAGCCCTGGTCGTGGTGTCTGGCTGCGCGATTGACCGCAGCGAACTCGCCACACCCGAAAGCCTACGTGACCTGCCGCCGCCGCCAGAGGTGGTCGCCAGCAACTACTGTGACGACGTGCCGCCAGACACCGGCAAGACCTCCGCCACAATTGCCCCGTTGGAATTCGAAGCCGCCGAACAGGTTATTGACGCCGAAGCCAACAACTACTTCGCCTGTTTCGTCACCAGCAAGGGCATGGTCGAGGTCACGCTCTTTGACGATAACGCCCCCGAAACCGTGAATAACCTCGTCTTCCTGGCAAACGAGGGCTTCTACGACGGCGTGCTGTGGCATCGCGTGGTAGATGGCTTCGTGATCCAGGGTGGGGACCGCAACGGGCCAATTGAGGGCCGCGCTGGGACAGGTGGCCCCGGCTACCAGTGGAACGACGAGCCGAGCGCCCTGTTGCTGCCACCAGCAAGGGCATGGTCGAGGTCACGCTCTTTGACGATAACGCCCCCGAAACC
>CAYWZS010000026.1:0-6872 GCA_964462905.1 uncultured Anaerolineaceae bacterium | reverse complement strand
CACCAGCAAGGGCATGGTCGAGGTCACGCTCTTTGACGATAACGCCCCCGAAACCGTGAATAACCTCGTCTTCCTGGCAAACGAGGGCTTCTACGACGGCGTGCTGTGGCATCGCGTGGTAGATGGCTTCGTGATCCAGGGTGGGGACCGCAACGGGCCAATTGAGGGCCGCGCTGGGACAGGTGGCCCCGGCTACCAGTGGAACGACGAGCCGAGCGCCCTGTTGCTGCCACACGCGGGCGTCGGGCGTTTGAGCATGGCAAACGCTGGCCCCAACACCAACGGCTCCCAGTTCTTCGTCACGCTGGAGGACGGCTGCTGTAATCACTTGGACGGGTTACACGCCATCTTCGGTGAGGTGTCCGGCGAGGGCGATATGGACGTGGTGGGCAGCATCGAACAGGGCGATCTGATCCAGGCAATTCGCATTGTAGAAGTGGACGCCGAGAGCGGCGATGTCCTCTCTATTGCCGAGCCGCCGGAGATCGAGGAGCCGGAGGTTGACGAGGAGGCCACCGCCCAGGCTGTCGCAGACGCAGAGACAGCGGCCACCGCCCAGGCTGAGGCCGCCGCAACCCAGACTGCGCTCCCCTTTGCTGAGGAGACAATGGAGTTTGAGCAGGTCACCTTCGTCATTGAGCCGGAAACGACCGACTACCGCGCCCGTTTCGTGACCAACCGTGGCACCTTCGAGGTAGACCTTTTCGACGATGAAGCGCCGGACACAGTGAACAACTTTGTGTTCCTGGCACAAGAGGGCTTCTACAACGGGACCGCCTGGCACCGCGTCGTCCCCAACTTCGTCATCCAGGGTGGCGACCGCAACGGTCTGATCGCGGAGCGTCCAGGTACGGGTGGGCCGGGCTATACCTGGGACGACGAGGCCGCCGCGCTGGAACTGTCGCACACGCTGGGCGTTGGTGTGTTGAGCATGGCAAACGCCGGACCCAACACCAACGGCTCCCAGTTCTTCGTCACACTGGCCGAGGGCTGTTGCGATCATCTGGACGGGCTACACGCCGTATTCGGTCAAGTGATTGACGAGGACCAGATGGAGGTCGTGTTGAACGTGCGCCAGGGCGACATCCTCGAAACGGTGGAAATCATCGAGGTTGAAGCGGGTGAGGACGACGCCAGCACCTCCGATGAAGCAGAGGCTACCGAGGAAGCCACCGAGGAGCCAGAAGCCGCTGCCGGAGACATCACCGAAGTCCTCGGTGAGTTGGACGCCAGCGACGAGGACTAAAACGCCAAATCGCATCTACACCGCAGGGGCCGTCCTGTGCGGCGGCCCACATCGCCCCCCCAAACGCTTTTTGATCTCACAGAAACCCCCAATGACCCACCCACACCAAAACTACCTGAACAATGTATTCCCCAACGTGCCAGAAGCAACCCGCGTCGCCACCCTGGACGCCTACCCGGATGTACGCTTAGATGCGACAGCAGGCTTTACACCGCTGGCGGACTGCAATATCGTTATGTTGATCGGCTTAACAGGAACAGGTAAATCCACCGCGTTACGGGCGCTGCGTCAGGTGGGGACGCTGGCCTACCGCACGGACATCCCCACCCGCCGCCAACTCGCTGACCTGGTACTCATCCCCTACGCGCAACACTACGCCGGGGAAGCGATTGCCCCCGTGAAGGACCGCACTCAGCGTTTCGCCTACACCCGCGCCTTTCGGGAGCACGCCGCCGACGGCGGCACAGCAGCGGCCTTTACCTGGTTGCACTTCGCAGACGCAACCGGGCGTGTGCTGTCGGAGGGGGTGCGTGGCCCCAACGAAATCGCCTATGCGCTGGCAAACACGCGCTGGCGCTTGGTCGAACTGTGGGTAGACCCTGTCACACGCCTGCGCCGCCTCAGCCACCGTGCTGACGCCTTCGACGCGATCACAGCCGCCACAACAGCGGATCTGTCGTTTTTGCCGGATAGCCGCGTGGAGGAAGTACGGGCCGCACTCGCGGCGGGGGATATTACCCCGGAGGCCGTGACCACCGTTCGCGCAGAATCTCATAACTACGGCGCACAACCCTACGACCCCGCCAACACCACCCCGCGCTACTGTTGCATACGGATTGACACGCTCACGCCGGCGCAAGTCGCGACGGCGGTTGTTGATGCGGTTCATACCCTGGACGCAGAAGCCACCTAAACAAAAAATCCGCCTCTCAGTCGTCAAAGGCGGATGTGTCGTGCTTATACGATCATGGTCGTCATCTCTAACAGGCCGGGGGACAGGGTTGTGGCTCCTCCGGGAACTCCGGGAATTCTTCGTAGTACTCCTCCTCCTCTGATGGCGGTGGCGGCGGCGGCTCATCAGGTGGCGGCGGGTTTAGATCATCCTCATCCGGCGGCGGCGGCTCATCAGGTGGCGGCGGGTTTAGATCATCCTCATCCGGCGGCGGGAGTTCTTGCTTGACCTGTGCGCCACGGGGTACTGTTACAGGGGGCGTTGTACACACCGGGTTGCCATCTGCATCCAACGCGACCACATCCCAGGTGTAGTTCACCCCACCGCTGATATTGCCCCGCCCGGTGTTCACCGTGATCGTAGTGTCGTTGGTTGTCTCCGCCACCACCTGAGAGCCGGTTTCGTCAAACACGCGCAACTCATAGCCACCGTCTGCACCAATGGCCGGGTCCCAGTAGAAGGCCTGGTCGCCCCAGTCCATCCCACCAAGCGGAGAGGTCGCGACAAACCCGGTACATTCCACAGGCTGCTCGGCCTCCTGTTGGGCGATAAAGGCCTGTTCCTGAACAACCTGGACTTCCTCCGGCGACGCACACAGCGCGTCGGACTCCGGCGCTTGCTCCACCGGGTAGTTCAACAGGTTCTCCGGGATATCGGTCAGCGTGCTGAGCCATGCCCGGTCCTCATCGCTGATAGGGTCACAAGTTTCCCACGGCCCGGTGATGGCGGGAACGCCCTCATTGGCAATCGTCACAATCTCGAAGTCCTGCCCCCGGAGCGCCTCAATCAGGTCATCCCGGATGACAATCGGCGCGAAGGCCTTGAACCCCGCCGGAACAACCAGGTTGTTGACAATCGCCTCACCATCAATCACATAGATAATCATGGTGTTGTCGTTCAGCGTCTCGATAACCACCGTGCTGCCGATCACGATCTCGGACTCGTTGACCGTCAGCGACACCTGCCCGCCTCGCGGACTCTGGATCATCAGCGCGTTGGGGGCTTCGGCGCAGTCCGCGTTGCCCACCCCACTACGGAAGTAGAACGCCTGCATCGGTGATTGAATCTGGTCCTCTAATACAGGGAGCGCGTCCACACTGGACTCCGTGAGCGTCACCAGTTCCGCGAACATCCAGCCGAAGCTATTCCCAGAATTTACACGTACCCATGTGCCGTCGTCGTTACGGGCGTCCACCGCAATGACGGTCCCCGGCGCAAGCACGCTGTTCACGTTAAAGCCGAACTCGGCCCCAGTCCGCACGCGCACGCTCTCCACGCCGTTGTCGTTGACAATCCCCGGCGTAGGGTTTAAGTCTGGCAGGTCTGCCGGGTTAACCGTGTTGGTGATCTCACCGTCACCCATGAGCATCATCACAACACCTTGGCCGGGCAGCGTACCGGGGAGGTTCGCCTGCGTGTTCAGCATCGCAATCCCCCAAATCGCCTCGTCCTCGTCCAGCGGGGCCGTCCGCAAGCTGCTGACCTGCACCAGTTCGGCGCGGTCACGCGGCCTGTTGAACAGGTCCTCGTCGGCATCTGCTGCCAGCGCCGCTTGAACGAGTGTGTTGCCGTAGCAGGCGCTGTTGCGGTCCAGGCCGTTGCAGTTGTTGCCCAGGTTTTGCAACGCGTCATCCACGAGCGGGGAACAGGTCGCCACGCCCGGCTGCGCGAGGTGAACCCCCGCAAACCCGGCCAGCACAACCGCCACTATGGGAATAACGAACTTATATCTCATGAAGAGCGTTCCTATAGTTATCTTGTTTACCTCACCTATTGTAATATGTCACCACACCATTTTGGTGAAAACAACTATAAATAATTCACTAACGAAGGTTAACTTCCAGTTTGAATACGTCCGTGCCGTCCACCAGGGTGAGCCGCGCCCCTGTGGTGAAGTCGTACAGACCGAGCGCCAGCGTATACGCGCCGAGAGGCAAATCCGCCGGGAGCGCGATAGCGGCCTCGCCAAGCAACACCTCGTCTGGGTCGCCCCAGGTGAGCGGGAGCCGTTTGGCGTTGACCGGGGTGCCGTCGAACTGCGCAACGGGGACTGTTTCGCCTACTGAGAGCAGATGCACGAACAGCGATACATTGGCTGACGGGCGCTCCACCGCCTGCCAGTAGAGCCGCAGTGCCAACACATCGCCGGGGGACGGAGCGGCGTCGGCAATGTCATAACCAACCAGCGCGATTTCCCCACCAAATACCGCGTCCGTCTGGGTTTGTGGGGGTAACAGGCGGTAGAAGGTCGCATCCGTGGGGACGCCCACGCCGCCGGGAATGGTCTTAATCGGGTAAAGTTGGTCCAACCACGGGGCCATCGCGGGGTCCGTGTAGATATTCGTGAGATCGGCCTCGGTCGCAGCGAAGTAGCGGAACCCCTCAGCGTGCCAGGCAGATGGCGGTCGATCGTGGGGCGTGTCGGTAAAGGCCCAATCGAAGGACGGCGCACCGTTATAACCACTCCACGGGCGGTTCCACACATCCTCCAGGTCGCTGCGGCCCGCTAACAGGAAATCACCGTCAGTGGGGAGCGTGCCATCAGCCCAGGCCCACACCCGCTCGAACGTGTGCGGCTCGGTCCAGGCGCGGGCGTTCCCCACGTTGACGACTAAGGACGGCAGGCCCACAATCAACGCCAACAATACCGGTACCGCCCCCGCCAGCCAGCGCCGCCCACGTAGCGCGAACACCACCTGGGCAGCTGCCAACGCCCAGATCAACATCAAGCCAGTAGCCGTGGGCAGCGTATAACGAACGCGGTACCAGTGTGGCTCCCACGTCCGCAAAATATCCACGCTGGAGGTCAGCATCAGGTTCACCAACATGTAGGGCAGCAGCAACGCCAGCCAGCGCAGGTCCACTGTGGGCGCATCACTGCGCCGTGCGATGATGTAGGCGACACCCCCCGCAACGAGTGTTAGGGTGAACGTCCATACGCCGATACTCTCGCTCAGGGTGTAGGCGAGATTGTCCAGGTTCCGCAGCGGGGACAGCATATTTGCCAGCCCGTCCTCGTAGAACGCCTCGCTCTCGCGGTTGTCCAACTCTAGCGCCCGGTGGACGAACACCAGCCACCCTGCCGTTCCCGCGCTGACCACCCCCATCGCCGCAATCCAGGGGAGCGCCCGCCAACGCCGCCGCCACACCAGGGCCGCCGCCGCACAGAACGGCAGCCACAGCGCATACACCGCCAGATACTTCAGGTAGATCGCCGCAACCACCGCCAATAAACTGCCAAAAGCCGCGAGTGGACTGTCATCCTGAATGCTGACAACGGCCAGCAACAGCGCCAGCGCCACACATGGAAAGATCAACGGGTCCATCAGCGCCAGGTTTCCCGTCCCGACGACACGCGGCGCAACCGCCCACGGCAAAGCCGCCAACATCCCCACCCACGCCGCCACACCCGGCCCGTGATGCCGCGCCAGTCGCCAGCCCGTCACCGCGATAAGCGCCACCGTCCCCACGTTCAGCGCCGCCGACAGCGCCCGTAACGCCCGCACGTAGTCCGGCGGGGTGGGGAACGGGACCACACGCTCCACGAGCCGTTGGGACGCAATCGCCACCCACGGCTGCAACGGCGGGAAGCCGTGCGCCCACGCAATCACACCGTATTGGTCGCCCAGCGGGGCATCCTCACGCAGTTGGTAGGCGTGGATAAAGCGATAGGACTCGTCAATGTGTTCAAAGACGGGCAAGTAACGCTCGTAGGTCAGGCCGCGCACAACCAACGCCACCAGAATCAGCAGCACATAACCCGTCACGGTCCAGGCAAAACGGGCCGAGCGAACGCGTGTGGGCCGGGCGGCGGTGCCCGGCGGCACAGAAGTCGAAAGGGGTTGGGTTGTCGTCATAGCGGGTGGATGTTCACTCAACGGGAAACGGTGCCAGTTTACTCGCCCCACCAGGGTGGGTCAAACCCTAGAACACGTCGGTACGCCTGGAATTGTTGCGCTTGTTCTGCGGTGATCCCCGCTCAATTGCACGCTGCGCGATGGTGAGTGCCTCTTTGACCCGACGATTTCCGTTGGGATTCATGCGCTCTAACACGGGGATTGCCTTTTGCGCGTTGATCCTGAAGAAATTCGCGGCGTCGCCCTTCGCGGTGTAATCTGGGACGGCCAACAGGTCTAAGTGACGTTTTACCTTGCGCTCAAAAGCATCGTCGTTCATTGTGATTGTTCTACCTTTCCGATTTACGCCTCTTTCGGTGAGACGCTCACCCGGCGCGGCGTACTGAGGTCCAGCAGGGCAGGGGCATCGGCTCGGGTCGCATGATGGTACGAACTCACATGGTTGGCAATCGGGTTGCCCATCTGATGCACATAGGCCATCTCGCCTTTGGTGTCCGCATAGGGGTATACGGGCTGGTCAATGTACTCGCCCAGGCTGTTAAACGGAACATACGGCACCACGTCACACACATTCACAACCCGGTAGCTCGTGGGCACTAGCCGATCATAGGCCGCTGCAAAGGTTAGGTTGCCGGTACGCGGTGGCGCAAAAGCATAGACCTGGAGCCTTTCCGCCCGTTCTGGGTGACGCAGTGCCAGATCCAACGCGCCGAGTTGCGACACCGCCGCCCCTAGGCTGTGCCCCACCAGATACAGCGGCTTGTCTGCCGGGAACGCGTCCGCCAGGTCGCGATACTGCCCGCGTATCCCCTTATAT
>CAYWZS010000025.1:2680-42980 GCA_964462905.1 uncultured Anaerolineaceae bacterium | reverse complement strand
AGGGATATTTGGTGGTGGACCAACTCTATAGTTTTTTTTGGGAAATTATTCTATGCGACCCTTACAACAAGCTACTGCGCTTGTCGCAGCAGCCAACCACATCGTTGTTTTCACTGGGGCTGGTGTTAGCACCGCCTCCGGCATTCCAGATTTCCGTAGCCCGTCTAGTGGATTATGGGAAAACGCAGATTCAATGACCGTTGCCAGCTTGAACGGCTTTCGCCAAAACCCAGCAGCATTCTTCAACTGGATACAACCGCTTGTGGACACACTTTTCTGCGCCAAACCCAACGCAGCACACATCGCTATTCATGCACTACAGGACATGGGCAAGCTGATGGGGGTCATCACTCAGAACATTGACGGGCTACACCAGGCAACCGGGACCCAAAATGTCTACGAGTTACACGGGCAAATGCAAACAGCCACCTGCACCCACTGTCTTCGCACCTACGACGCGGTACAGCTTCTGCAAGAGTTCAACCAAACCCACCAACTACCCCGTTGCAACTGTCAACCGGGTGGGTCAGTCATCAAACCAGATGTCATCCTGTTCGGTGAACAACTCCCCTACCAAACCGTCCGCCAAGCACGTCAGATGCTCGAAGCCACAGACCTACTCATCGTCGCTGGGTCATCGCTTCGGGTCGAACCAGCCAACCAGGTGCCGTTTACAGCGGTACATCATGGGGCCAAACTCATTGTTATCAACTACGAAGAAACGCCAGCTGACCCCTACGCTGATGTTGTTCTACGAGACGATGTGAATGTTATCTTGCCGCGAATAGTAAGTGAGTTATAGCACGCACATGACCGACCAGAGCACAAAGTTGATTGAACGTTATGAGCGCATTATTGCCATTAGCCAACGCCTAAACACCACCTATGACCTCCGCTCATTGTTAGCAGCCATTATTGAAGCTGCTCGTGAACTGACAGAAACCGAAGCAGCCTCAATCATGTTGATTGAACCCACCAGCGGTGAGTTGCGCTTCGAGGCCGCATCCAACATCAAGTCGCATCACATGGAACGGATCACCGTGCCGATGGACGGGAGTATCGCCGGGTGGATTGTTACGCATGGTGAACCGCGTGTTATCAATGATGTGTCCCAGGCTCCGGAGTGGGACGACAGCGTAGACGACGAAATCGAGTTCAAAACACATGGTATCCTCGGTGTCCCGATGCGAACCCACAACCGCGTGATTGGCGTTCTCGAAGCTATCAACAAAGCTGACCGTGTAGACTTTTCCGAGGAAGACATCGAAATTCTCACCACACTTGCCAGTCAAGCCGCCGTCGCCATCGAGAATGCGCGTCTGTTCCAACAAAGCGATTTCATTGCAGAAATGGTACATGAGATTCGCACACCGCTCGCGGCACTTAAGGCAAGCACCGTACTATTACAGCGGCCAGAACTCCCACAGACAAAACACCTGGACATCATCGAAACTATGCAGGGCGAAACCGAACGCCTCATTCGCATGACCAGTGAGTTTTTGGACCTCGCACGCCTTGAATCTGGCCGTTTCCAGCTAGAGAAAGCCAACTTCGACTTCGAGAAACTCATTCGCGAAAGCATCGATGTTGTGATCCATCAAGCCCAGGCTAGGAACATCACCTTCCACCTCAAGACAGACGACTTCAAGATTTACGGAGACCGGGGCAAAATCAAGCAAGTTGTGCTCAACTTGTTCACCAATGCCATCAAATACAATCGTGATGGTGGGCACATCTACATTCGTTCGCGTGCGTTTGAACACGAAGGCGATGCCTTCGTGGAGATCTCAGTGGAGGACACCGGATTCGGCATCTCTGACGAGAACTTGAAGAACCTCTTCCAGAAGTTCTTCCGTGTTGCAGATACCGCCGGGCATACACAAGGTACCGGGCTCGGCCTTGCCATCACCAAACATATCATCGAGGCACACGGCGGCAATATCTGGGCAGAAAGTGAACATGGCAAGGGATCAAATTTCTTCTTCACCATGCCCCTCAAAAGCTAATCGGGATGCGCTCGCACGCCCCCCGATATTGCGACCCACATAGGCCACAAACCTATGCTTCTTGGACCTCAACCACCGGGTAGCCACCGCGCAAGCCCGGGATTTCCCCCTTCTCCCACGACACCAATAGCGGCACAGCAGTAAAGATAGACGAATAGGTCCCAGACAACAGCCCAATCAACAAAATCGCGATAAACTGCTTCACCGTCGGCCCACCAAACAGCAAAATTGCGATCATGACGAAAAACGCGTTTAACTGTGTTGCCAATGAACGGTGAATCGTTTCCAACACGCTGCGGTTAACAATCGTCTCGTATGGCTCGCCCAGGTACTTCGGGATGTTCTCACGAATGCGGTCAAACACCACAATCGAGTCCTGCACAGAGAAACCAACAACGGTCAGCACCGCTGTCAAAAACAGCGCGTCCACCTCCCAACCGAAGAACAACCCCGCAAATGACACAACACCCAACATAATTAGCACATCATGGAACATCGCCGCAATCGCGCATAGCCCGTAGCGCAACGCGTTCGGGATTTTGCGGAAGGCCAACACGATAAAGGTGGTAACGACAACAGATGCGGTCGCCACCGCAAACAATGCCGACCGAGTCACCTCCCCACCAATCGTGGGGGAAACACTACTCGTCCGTGTGCTGTCTAGGTCTAGCCCACCCAGCGCATTTAGTTCGGCCAGTAATGCTTCAGCGTCATCTTGGTCGTCCAGGAAACCAGCCCGTACCGACCAACGGTTTTCGTCCGCAGCACCAATACTTTGCAATACCACGTTATCCTGCCCAAAGTTCGTGAACACATCACGAATCTCCGTCTCGCTCACACTTTCCTCAAAAGCGAACTCGTAAATACTGCCACCTTGAAAGTCGATACTCAACGCGAACGGTGCGCCCGTCGTCACAGTCGAGTAGATCATCATCACAATGCCCAGGCTAATCACCGTCGCAGACAGGATGAAGTAGTAGCGTCGTCGCTGTACCATTTGAAACATGCTATTAGCTCCTTTTCTGGTCCAGTAAACCTAAACGCCCAGTGTCCAGGCGCGTTGTTCAATGTAGTCATAGCCTGTGTTCACGATCACACTCAAGAGCGTCTTGGTCACAATCACCGCTGTGAACAGGTTCAAAATCAAACCCAGCGCCAATGTCACCGCAAACGCACTCACGATGCTTGCACCGGGTGTCTGCCCAAACAGAAACAGAATACCGCAGATGATAATGGTCGAAGTGTTCGAGTCACGGATGGATGTCCAGGCACGGTCAAAGCCAGCACTCACCGCCTCTCCCAGGCCCTTGCCGATCCGCACTTCCTCTTTGATACGCTCAAAGATCAGAATATTGCCGTCTACTGCTGTACCAATCGAAATCAAGAACCCAGCAATCGCGGGCAGCGTCAATGTAACCGGAATCATCTTGAACAGCATCAAATTCAACACGATAAACACTAACAACGCGCCGTCCGCCGCAATGCCCAACGCACGGTAGTAGATCATCATAAACGCCAGCACAATCATCACGCCGACGATACCAGCCTGAATACTCAGCCGTACCGATTCCTGGCCCAGTGTCGCGCCCACCGTCGATGTACTCTCAATCTCCAGTGGGATCTCCAACGAACCAGAACGCAACTGCAATGCCAGCGTATTGGCCTCCTCTTCGGTGAAATTACCTGTAATCACACCACCTGTCGGCAACTCCGCCTGAATTGTCGGTGCCGACAAGACCTCGCCGTCCAACACAATCGCCATCGGCTCGCCAATCGCCCCGCGTGTATACGGCCCAAAGACCTCACCACCCTCCGGCGTCAGGTCAAAGCGAATCAGCCAGCCCCCATTCATCTGATCGAACTCCGCATTGGCAGTAGCTAACCCCGACCCCGTCATCACCGTATCAAACGGTAAACCTGTCAACGGGTTTACGTCGCGGCCTGCTCTCAGGTCATCTACGTTCTCACCAGCGGCCTCTCGTTGCCGCAGGATCAAATCCTGCTCCGTCGTAAGTATCGGACGGCCATCGAACCCAGCAGCCTGTCCCCCCAAGCCGCTAAAATCGACAAACTCAAGCAATGCCGTCTGTTGGATCGTGTCAATCGCCTGCTGTGGATCGCTCACACCGGGCAACTCTACCAAAATACGGGTGTTACCCTCCACCTGCACAGTTGCCTCTGTCAAGCCCAATGCATTCACACGGCGCGACACACTGTTAGCTGTTTCTCGCAGTTCTTCCTCTGTATAGGCATCCGGCGGAAGCTGTGCCGCAAGCAACACACGCAACCCACCCACAAGGTCTAAGCCAAGAGGTTGGTCAATCACTAGATCATCCGTTCCATCATTGTTGAAGTCGAACGACGTACCGTTCGTCGCCGGGAGTGCCAGCCAAGTGGCAAACACCGACAATACCACCACAAAGATGAGCCAGCCTGTCTGCTGTTTCATCGCGAAACCCTTTCTAGTATTTGTGTCTAAGTTAGTTCTATAGAGACTTAGTCAGCGTCATCTTTGCCTGTCTCAAACTGCCGGAGACCCCGCGTGGCATCTGCCGCAACACGCTCGGCATCATACGCGGAGACAATCGACGCAGCCACGAAGCGCACAACCACGCCCTCCGCAATCTCCACATACACAATCCCAGTGTCGCCATCAATATCGACTACGCGCCCAAGCATCCCGCCGAACGTCACCACCTCATCGCCCGTAGCCAAAGACCGCACGTATTCCTGGCGCTTGTTGAACTCCCGCTGGCGTGGATAAACGAAAAAAGACCAGTATCCACCCATCAGCAGTAGCATTATTACCAGCAAAAAACCGAACTCGGCCATCAGCCAGAACCTTTCACGAGTCGCAAAACGCCACACATTATAGCGCCGCCACTCGTTGCCACAACCGGGCATTTCTGCTGTCCCGCTTGACCAACCCCCCGCACCCCCTTACAATACCGAATGTTACGTAAGCCGTGTGGCGACCTACACTGCGGAATATTCAACCAAGGGAAGACGCATCATGCTAAAAAATACGACCCGCCGGATCAGATTCGGGCTGACACTCACCCTATTATTAACCCTACTTGTTGTCCCAACCTTATCCCAGGATGCTAACCGCATTGCTCTGGACATTAACGCCGGTATTCAAAGCAGCATCTGGCAAATTCAGGGCGAGCCAACCCTCGTTATGAACGGTTTTGACCTCATCCCCACACCCCTCCGGTTCCCCGTTGTCATTGAAAACATCACCATTGATATATTTGTACCACAAGCCAACGAACTCGTTGATGTCGTGGTCTACCAAGATCCCAACGGTGGCTCACCAGTGGATGCTGAACTTGTTGCTACAACTCAGGTTACGATCCGGGAACGCGGCGAGTTTACCGTGCAGTTCCCCGAACCTGTTATCGTTGATGCTTCAGTCGTGTGGATTGGCTTCAAGATGCCAGTAGGTATGGAATTCCGTGCGGACCGCCAGGGATCATCCGTCCTCACCTACTGGGCATGGACGCCTGATAGTCGTTTCGACCTACGGGATCTGTCAACCGCGCAAGTTTTCGGTCCTTCGGATGGTACTAGCCCAGTCAATATCGCGCTCGGTGGCGTCGCACGCATCCGCGCAGAGGCGCTCACCGCTGATGCCGTCCTAACCGACAACTTTTTCGCTGGCTTGGACCAAGAAATTCCCCTCAACCCGCTGGACTTCCTCATTAACTACTCTGGCTGTCCCACGCTTTTCAAAGATGAGAGCGACATTACGATCTCCAACGATAACCGGATCAGCTCCACTTGTCGCGAGGTCGAATCCTGGAATGCACCCCGTAGCCCATCGGGTCTCATTCGCCGCACTAACGCTCGTGGTGTTGTCTATGATGTTGCCTTCTTCGACAGTAACGGCAATGTGATATCCGAAGAGCTTCCGTTCCCCGTGACTCACTGCGTCACTCCTGCCCTTGACGAACAACCCGAAGCAGTTGTCGGGCTGGCTTACGGCGCACCACGCCGCTGGGAACTCCTGCCGTCAGAGCGCTTCGATAACCTCGTCTGTGCAGAAATCCGGCGCGGGGGTGGCATCTCCTATTTCACACCGAATTAAACTGTCATAACATGCCCTGGTATACCACCATCTTATCGCCGGGACATCTTCCGATAATCTCTATCAACGGTTCAGAAAGGCGCTCTGGGCACCATGCAGATTCGCAACAACGTTCGCGTAATTAAACGCAACCGTCAAATTGCACAGTATAGTTTCTTTGTCAGCATGGGCGTCTGGCTAGCAAGCCTCAGCGTCACCTTTCTGCCCGTTTTTACGGATCGCTCTCCAGATGAAATGGGCTGGCTAGACCTCGTTGCCACTGTCGTCTTACCTTTCGCGTTGGGATTGGCGCTTTTCGCCGTTTATATGACAAACCTCTGGATTCGTGAGCCACGCCCAGAACAGGTCATCCGCGACGGGCTAAAGGGCATGAACAAAAAAAGCCGACTCTACCACTACCACCACAGCCCCGCCAAACACATCCTTATCGCACCGCAAGGCGTGTTCGTGATGGTAGTTCGCTGGCAACAGGGTCATATTATCGTCCGTGACGGACGTTGGACCTTCCGCCGGAACCTTCTTTCCAGCATCCCCGCTATCTTCCGGCTAGACAGCTTGGGCCGTCCCTACGCAGAGGCAGAACGCGCCGCTAACTACCTCCAAAGCCTGCTAGACCCCATCGCCCCAGACGTAGAAGTTCAACCCCTCATCATTATTACCGACCCTCGCGCTCAGTTCGAGGTCAACGGGGACGACGAAATGCCTGTTCCCGTTCTATACGCCAACGAGAAGAACATCAACGGCGAGAGGCTTAAGCCCAATCTCACAGACTATATGCGGAAGGTCAAGGGCGACACAAAGGAATTACCCCTCACTGAGGCACAGATTATGGCCTTTGAGGAAGCAACATTGCCCACATCCGAGTAGCTATGTCTCGCAACAATGTTCCAACAATCTTGCTGGGAACCTTACTGCTGCTGGGATTTGGATTGCGCTTTTACCAGCTAGACCGGCAACCGTTACGTGGTGATGAGGCTTTCACGGTCCAATATTGGATGATGGTCCCCGTCTCCGAGACGATCCAGCAACAACTTACGGTAGACCCGCAACCCCTATTTGCCTATGCCAGCTTCAACGCGTGGGGCCAACTATTAGGGATTGGCCCGTTTGTCACGCGCGCTTTACCTGCACTGTTTGGGGTGCTAAGTATCGCTGCGATATATGCCTTCAGTCATCGGCTCACAGGTTCCAAGGTGATTGCACTAATCGCAACCCTCATGTGGGTATTGCACCCCTTTGCTATTTGGCATAGTCAGGACATCCGCAACTATGCCCCTTGGTCTGCAATGAGCTTGATTGCCATGTGGCTTAGCCTGTGTGCTTTGAATCGGGGGCGACGTGCTGACTGGATTGCTTTTGTGTCTGCCGCCGTGTTAGCAGGGTATCTCTATTATCTGGATCTATTTATGCTGGTGGCCCTCTCATTGGGTGTCGCGGTTGCTTATGCTGGAAACTGGCGTATCTACCTTCATTGGGTGTTCGCGATGGCCGTGATTGGATTGCTGTTAGCGCCCTGGTACCTTCAACCAGAACTTCTAAGTGGTGGTGGGTACGGTGGAACGGCAACAGGCTTCAAACTATCGAAGTTATTCGTGACTTTTCCACGTGTGTTGTTTTTCGGCTTCACTGCACTAACACATCTCCCTGTATTGCAAGCAATCCTGTTGCTTAGCCTGCTTGTCATTGGAGTAATCATTACTTTTTATCAGGATAGTCGTCAGGGTTGGTTGTTGGCCCTTCTTGGCTTTGTCCCGCTAATTTTGCTCTCACTGGTTACATTACGCTTGAATGTTCTTGCACCGCGCTATGTGTTGGCAGTCGCACCTATTTATACATTGATCGTAGCATCTCTCATTGTCTATCTTCTGCAGCAGGGATATTTTATTCGGATCGTCGGTATAGTACTATTGTTGGTGTGGTTGGGTTTTTCATCGCTATCTCTAAACACCTACTATACTGACTATACGAAATCACCAGCGTGGCCTACCCTAACTGCCTATCTCGCAGACCACAACACAGACAATGATCTCGTGATCCAGGCCGCAGCCGATGCCGCCTTCGGTTATTACTACCACCATGTTGACGACATTGCCGCCGATGAACGCGCCTTGCCCGCCACCCCAGAACAACCCGCCGACGAAATCCACCGCGAACTGACCGAAGCCAGCAGCAACTATGATGCAATCTGGCTCGTCGCCCAGGGTTTTACCGACTGGCCGAATTATGGTGTGGTCGAAACCTGGCTGGACGAGAAAATGCAGCGCGTTATCGACACCAACGCAGATGGCCTGCGCGTCCAGCAGTATCGCTCCTGGGATGTAGACCTTACCATAAACACCCCCCTCACACAATTCGGTGACGTTGTTGAACTTGTAGACATTACTGTATTCGACCAGCCACAACCTACCGGAGAACGTCTCGTCTGGCTGTACTGGCACCCTCTACGCCAAACTGAAACACGCCTTAAGGCATTTGTGCATCTAGTCGGGCCGGTCAACCCAGCCACAGGCACCCTCCTCTGGTCACAAGATGACCACGACCCCCAGCTAGGTCGTGCTACCACAACCGACTGGCAACCGGGAACCATCTACCGCGATGTCTTCACCCTACCAAACGCCGCCAACCTCCCCACCGGCGACTATCAACTGGTGACGGGCTTCTACGACCCAGAAACAAGCCAACGCCTCTCCGTCACGGACGAAACAAACACCTATCTTCTAGCAACCTTTACCGTCCCGTGAGTCAAAAAAGCGCCCGCTAACTGGGCGCTTTCTTTGTCATGTTGCAGCTTGTGCCTAGTCCGGCATATTCGCCATACGTTCTTCCCACTTCGCGTACATGCGCGTGTAGATCGCCTCAGAGATTTCGCCGTTCATCAGCTTCATATCGAGGTCATCCAGAATCGCCTGCACATCCCCCTTCGTCTGTGGGGAACCGCTCGCGGCAGGCTGTGCCGGAGCCGGTGCGGCGGGTGATTGTGGTTGCTGGTTATTTTGCTGCATCATCTGTTGCATCATCTGCTGCATCATCATCTGCTGCTGTTGTAGCTGCTGCTGAAGCATCTGATTTTGGCCGCCAGCCATCTGGTTGCCCATCATCTGCCCGACGCCCATCCCCAGACCAGCACCTGCCAGCCCACCAGCCATACCCTCGTTATTGGCCGCATCACGCGCAATGTTGAGGCGCTCCAACCGCTCAATACGCTCTAACGCCTCATCACTGACGTAGTTGGCAATTTCCTCCATCGAAGCGTTCTTCGCAGTGAACGGCTTGGCCTCAAACGCCTTAATCCGCATCCCCAGCGCCTCGAACTTATCATTGAGCATCGCCAGTGCCGCGCCTTCCAAGTCGCCCAACAGCTTGTTCGCGTCCATGATGCTCTTAGCCCCACTGTTCGAGATCAACTGACCGATCTCACCCAGTAGCATCGACTGAATACGCTCTTTGATGTTCGATAAGAACACCGATGCAGTCCCAACTGCATACTGCTTGGTGAATAGCATCGGGTCAGAAATACCAATGTCGATGATCCCATGTGTGATGAGCAGCGCCACCCCACGACCGTATCCCGGCGTCTCTAATACAATCGGCGGATTTGTCCCCCAGCCCACCTGCGGTAAGTCCTTCAGGTTAACGAAGTACACTTCTGCCGTGAACGGTGTACGTCCGCTAGTTGCCAGCCCGATAATGCTGGACAATACTGGGAGGTTTGCCGTAGACAGCGCATGACGGCCCGGGCCAAGCACGTCTAGCGCCTCACCGCCGCGCACAAACACCGCCGCCTGCCCCTCGTCCACAATCACCTGCGACCCCATGCGGAAGTCACCCGCACCACCCTGCGGCTCACGCCATGCGAGTTCCTGCTCACCCACATTCTTGTGATGGATAACGTCAATAATCCGTGCCATGATAATCTCCTATCTTGGTAAAAAGCCTCAAACTACGAAAACGTTCGGAACAAAACAACCACCGCCTACGAGTACTTCTTGTTCAACTCCGTCAACACATCCTCACGAAGCGCAAACGCGTTGATGGCCTTCTGTGCCATATCGTAGATCGCCTGAACCGCCGGGCCAATACCCTCACCCTTCTCAATAGCCTCTGCGAGTGCATCTAGCAGGCCGTCTAACTGCTCCACATAGCGCACCTGCGCCTCATCAAAAGCATACAGACGATCCATCGCCGCCTCATCCACCTCAATCGCCGCGAAGAATCCAGAATATCCGGGGGCAGCGGCCTTCACCTTGTCGATATAGGTCTGCACCTTGGCCTTCGCATCACGCGTATCGCTCATGAAGGACATGCCCCCCGCCTTGAGAATCTGCTTCTCCATCCCGGCAAAGCGCGTGATCCGCTGCTGGAGCTGATTCGCCACATACTCACGCATCATGCGGTCTGCCTGACGACGGTCACCCTTATCCATATACCCGCGTAACCCTGGCACCCTATCCATCCAGTCACGGAGCTTCCCGTGATCGTTGATAATCTGATCATACAAGTCATTCATGAGATATTTCCTCCTGAGTTTCACCAACCCATTCACAATATAAAGCGTCTTGTTCAGCGGCAGTCCCCCAATAACTAGGGCTTATCCACCCATTTGCGGAGTAGCGACCCACCAAAAACAACCTGCACCGTCAACGGCAGTAGTATTGCCAAAAGCACGATCACCGCTTGGCCCAGTCGCAACACACGGAAGATCACCCAACCTGCGAAACTCGCAGCCAGCAACGCCGCGCCGATCAACACCATACCCAATGTTCGTAGTGAACTCATGTTACTCAGTATAGCATGATCGCTGTAATACGCACCAAAAGCGCACCACCAGCCCGTAGCGCCGCACCACCGAAAACGCTACACTCGCCAACATTGCGCCTATATCCATCCATCCAAGGAACCCACCTATGCGCCTCCATAGCCTAATCGACCTCAACCTGATCACATCCAACAACAACACCCCCTACGACCCACAGCCAATGACACTGCAAACCATCGACAACCAACTGTCGGTCTGCTTTCTGGAGGCAGACATTGCCCGTGTGACCTTTCGCCCTGGCGCACCCAATTGGCGCTTAGACCGTACCTGGATGATCGTGGACAGCAATGGCAACATTCCGCGTGAGGGCCGCTCTCGTGCGGACCTATCCCGCTACACACGCCCGGCCCCAACGCCCCATGCGCCCAACACACTAACGACATCCGCGCTCACCGTGACAGCAGACGCCGCCACCGGCACACTCAATTGGTCCAATGCCGACGGAACAACCTTTGCAGCGGACCTACCCCGCCGAGCCTATACCTACGACACAGCCGGGACACTGATCCAACACTACATGCACCTACGCGATGACGCCTGTTTCTACGGTTTTGGGGAGCGTGCTGGACCACTCAACAAACGTGGCCTACGAATGGAAATGCGCAATTTGGACGCCTTCGGTTACAGCGCCCGCCACACAGACCCGCTCTACAAACACTACCCGCTCTACATCACCTTTCTACCATCACTCAATGTCGCCTATGGGCTACTCTACGACAACCTCGCCACAACCCTCTTTGACATGGGTCGCGAGATTGACGCCATCTGGGGGCCATACACTAAATATGAGGCGCACAACGGCGACCTAGACTATTACCTGCTCTACGGCCCCACAATTGAGGATGTCATAGAGAAAATCGCATGGCTAACAGGAAAACCGTTCATGCCACCGCGCTATACCCTCGGCTATCTCGGTTCCACCATGAGCTACACGGACGCCCCCAATGCCCAGGAACAGCTTAAACAGTTCGTAGAACTCATTCACCGCCACGACATCCCTTGTGATGGCTTTCACCTATCCTCCGGCTACACTACCAATGCGGACGGCGTCCGTAACGTGTTTACATGGAATAATGACCGCGTGCCAGACCCTACCACAATGGTCCAAACCTTCCATGATGCGCACATCAAACTACTGCCCAACGTCAAGCCCTACGTGCTGGACGCCAGCCCCCACTATCCGGCTCAACTACGTGACGGTGGGGTCATCCGCAATGCAGACGGCTCTCCCTATATCGCCCGCTTCTGGTCTGGTGGGGCTTACGAGAGTACCAACGGTGTCTATCTCGACTTTAGCAGCCCAGCCGGATACGACTGGTGGCAATCACAACTAAAAGCACAGCTTTTTGCATATGGTATGGATGCCATCTGGAACGACAATAACGAATATGAGATCTGGGATGATGAGGCGGTCTGTAACGGCTACGGCCAACCGATTCCCATCGGCATGGCACGTCCGTTGCAGGCACTACTCATGGCCCATGCCTCGTATCATGCAACCGTAGATCACGCACCGGATAAGCGTCCGTTTGTCCTGTCACGCTCTGGTTGCCCCGGCCTTCAACGCTACGCCCAAACATGGTCCGGCGACAACACAACATCCTGGGAATCGTTGCAATACAATATCCCAATGGGCCTCGGCATGGGCCTCAGTGGCACTCCCAATATCGGCCACGACATCGGCGGTTTTCATGGCCCCCGCCCAACGCCAGAGTTGTTCGTGCGCTGGGTCCAAAATGGCATCTTCCACCCCCGTTTCACCATACACTCGTGGAACAGCGACGCCACAGTCAATGAACCCTGGATGTATCCCCAGGTGCTACAACATGTACGAGCCGCCATCGACTTTCGCTACCGCCTGCTGCCCTACCTATACAGCCTGTTCTGGGAATCCCACCAAACCGGGCGGCCCATCATCCGTCCCACCGTCTACCACTACCCCAAAGACCCCAACACCCACAACCAGTCATTTGAGTTCATGCTCGGCGCAAATCTACTCGTCGCTACCGTCTTAGAACAGGGCGCACGCACCCGCGATGTCTATCTGCCTGCCGAAACAAGTTGGACGGACTTCTTCACATTTAACCGCTATGAGGGGGGACAAACAATCACTGTTGAAGCACCGCTCGACCGTTTCCCACTGTTCGTACCAGATGGAGGCCTCATACCACTGGGCAAACGTCGCAGCAGCACCGTCACAGAACCCGATGACGTGCGAATTTACCACGCATTTCCACACCCAACCCACGGCGAAACAGCTTTCACCCTCTACGAAGATGATGGTGTCGCACCAATCGAGCCACAAATGGCACACACAAGCGTGCGCGTGGTGCTTCAAACGACAGATATAGAAATTAAAATCACAGTAGAAGTTCAGTTTTCTGGGTATCAGTTACCATACTCACACATACAACTAATACTACCGCCAGGGGAAGAGCGGTCCATCAACGTTCCAGGGCGGGATTGGAGCGAAAGCGGCACCGTGGAACGGCGGCATGTCTCAATCCCGCTATAGTAGCGCGCGCTGTGATCGCGAAACCTGGATAAATGCAATCATTAAGTCAGATGTCGTCACAATCCCAACTAACGTCTCGCCCAACATCACAGGCAGGCTGTTAATTGAATTCTCGTACATCGACACCGCCGCATCGAAGATATCCGCCTCAGGAACCGTAATCACTGGCCCATTGGACATAATCTCGCGTAACTTAATCGTGTGTGCCAACGGATGCTCCTCTGGCATAATCTGGTGAATGTCCGCAACATCCAGCGCCCGCCGAATATCGCTATTCGAAACCACACCAATCAGATGTTTAGATGAACTCACAATCGGCAAGTGGTGAAAACCACCAACAATCATCAGGTGCAAAGCATGGGCAATTGTATCACCCGGATGGGCAGTCACTGGCTTTGTAGTCATTATCTCGTGTACACGCATCAGCTCGTTACCTTTTTCCCTAAACCATATACGCACATTATGACATATCCCCCATGCCTTTTCGTGGTGCCATTGTCATTCTAGCGAATGCTTTATGTCACAAACCCCTTCACTTCTTTGTGAATATGTAAAAAATCACTAGTGAAAGTGTCAAATGTCACATAAACTACGCTGTTACAATTTACGAATGCTATAATCCACCATGGATTATATCGAGGAGCGAATACTGGTATGCTGAGAGTTTTAATAGCAGATGATCACGCCGTAGTGCGGGCAGGCCTGCGTGCTTTGCTAGACAACCACGATGAAATTGAAGTCGTTGTAGAAGCAGATACCGGAGAAGCCGCCGTCCGGCTTACCCAGGCCCACCGCCCAGACATTGCCGTGTTAGACATTCGTATGCCCGGCTTATCCGGCATCGACGCCTGCCGGCAAATCGTCAACACGGTTGATAACTGCCGCGTTATCATCCTTACATCTTATGCTGAGGAAGAACTCCTGAGTGCTGCCATTGATGCCGGGGCATCAGGCTATGTGTTGAAACGCATTGGAAATGATGATCTTGTCGAAGCAGTCTTGCGTGTAGGCCGGGGCGAGGGCATTCTGGACCCGGCTATGACATCCGCTGTGTTTGAGAAAGTGCGCCAGGCAAACGCCGCCCATGCCGCCACCCACTTCGACGGCCTCACCCAACAAGAGTTGTCTGTGCTTGCACTCGTTGCCGATGGCCTCACCAACCGACAAATCGCCGCCAAGCTATTCCTTGGTGAGGGAACTGTTCGCAACTACGTAAGCAGTATTCTTTCTAAGATCGATGTCAGCAACCGCGCAGAGGCCGCCGTGTACGCACTCAAACACGACATCGACAAGGTTGCACCCATCAAACAGGATGGTGAGGAAGACTAGTTATTCCGTCGGCATCCGAATCTTCACAGTTGTCCCCTCACCGGGGACACTCTGGATCGTTATACGCCCACCATGTATTCGAGCACGGCGCTCTAGGTTACGTAACCCCAACCCCGTATGCTGTTCTAAGCGTTCCTGTTCAAACCCATCACCGTCATCGGCCACCACGACCAGAATGGACTTAGACGCATCGCGCACCTTAATGTAGACATTGCTCGCGTTGGCATGGCGGACCACATTACTCACGCACTCCGTGACCATCATTTCCAATGCCTCATACATCTTTTCTGGTAACAACACCGGGTGCTCTGGCATGTCCAGCGCAACTTCCAGGCTATCCGGTTGGTAAAGCTGGGCTATCACGCGTTGGAAACGTCGGCGCAGAGTCAACGTATGTCCGTCTTTCTCACGTAGTTGGAAGATCGCCCCGCGAATATCCTCAATAACTTGATTGAGTCCATTCAGTGTAAAATCAATGTCGTCTTCAGTGATATCTCCGGTGCGGCGTGCAACATCCAACCGCATACCTAGCGCGTAAATCGACTGAATCACACCGTCATGTAGCGCCATACCAATATGCTCCCGCTCCTTCATCAGCGTGATCTGTCGTCGTTGGTTCTGAAGCGCTTTTTCTGCGATAACCATCGCCGCATAACCAGACAGAATTTCGAGCAACCACTCATCATCCTCAGTGAATGGTTCACCATCCTCTTTGTCCGTCAGGTAAAATATACCATGCAGTTGATTACCCAGCTTGATCGGCACTCCAATAAACGAATCCATCGCCGGGTGTCCCTCTGGAAAACCTATCGAACTCGGATGATCCGCCATATGTTTCAGGCGCATCGGGCCAGAATTTTCCATCATCTTACCCAGTAAACCCAGCCCCACCGGGGGATGTTCGATTCGTTGGATTTCTTTGCGGGTCATCCCGGAAACTTGGAAAAACTGAAACCCGCCCTGGCTGTTCGGTATACCCAGAGCAGCGTACTTCGCGCCGATCAAGTCGCGTGCGATGTGTGCGATGTTCCGCAACACCTGCTCCATCGTATCTGCCTCGGCAGCCTCCATGACCATAGAAGCCACAAGTCTCAACTGCTTCAAAATATCTTCTGCAGAGTGTTTATCAGGCATTCGGTTCTTTTTTAGCATTACGATAAATCGCTATCCACTATTATATCCTAGTTTGGATTTGCAAAATCGAAAAGTACAAGGCGAAATGAAAGACACATTAAAATTTTAACGATGCTTGTTAAGGACAGAAATGGGGGATTACATGTATTTTGTAGAAGAACATTCAACAAACATCGTAAAATAGCGTGTTTTCTTTTGCATGACCTTTCAGTCCAAACACGAGGTTTTATAATCCGAACATGAAAAAGTTATTACAGAATATCGGCTGCGACGAGCTAGACCGGGCCATTCTTGAAGAATTACAAAAAAATGGGCGCATCAGCAATGCGGACCTCGCCCGCAGAATACATCTATCCCAGCCAGCTGTTCACAACCGCATCAAACGCCTAGAGAAACGAGGCGTTATTGACCAATATGTCACCCTGCTCGACCGCGAACTGGTTGGCTACGACTTAATGTGTTTTCTGTACCTGGACATCCACGAGCACACCAAAACACAGTGGGATGATTTTCGTCGGGATGTCGAGGATATGTCCGAGGTGCTGGAATGCTACCAAGTCACGGGTGAATATGATGTGATGCTCAAGGCGGTAATGCCCAATCGGGCAAACCTGGATCGATTCATCCATGACACCCTGGAATCACTACCCTGGGTACGCCGCATCAAAGCAGATATTGTTATTCAAGAGATAAAATCATCAACAGCTATTGCCCTTGATTGAATAAACGTTACAGCCGAAGGGAATTTTTATGTGCATACCCGTTGGTATTGCCGGAATCGGCACCCACTTCCCCAATCAAATCGAAACCGCTGCCGACCTCGCCGGGCCAACAGGCATACCAGAGGAAATCCTGCGCGAGAAGATGGGCATTCGGCAGCGCCACGTTGCAGGTGAAGCCGACAGCGTCACCGCAATGGCGACGGCTGCGGCCCAGCGTGCGATTACCGAGGCAGGCATTACCCCTGCGGATATTCGGATGGTTATCTCCCATGGCAGCGAACACAAAGACCACCTCGTGTGGAATGCAGCCGCCAAAATTCAGCACAACATCGGCGCAGAAAATGCCTTCGCCTTCGAGATGTACGCCCTCTGTGCCTCCGCGCCCATCGCCATGAATATCGCACGCGGCATGATGCAAACGGACCAAAATCTCGACCATGTGCTACTGGCTGCCGGGAGCCGCGAAAATGACCTCATTAACTTGCAAAATACCCGCTCCCGTTTTATGTTCAACTTTGGTAGCGGGGGTGGAGCAATGGTCCTCAAGCGCAATGCAGAGAAAAATCTAATTCTCGGCGCATCGGCCATCACCGACGGTAGCCTCTCCGAAACGGTCATCCTGACAGAGAAGGCCATTGCCGAAGGCACGCCGGAGACTATCGGCGACTTACGCGGTCGCCTGGACGTAACCAACAGTGAGTACATGGCAGAGCGCCTGGGCGCGAACTCCCTAGAGAATTTCGTCAAGGTCATCACACAATCTGTCGAACAAGGCGGGGCCACCGTTGACGATATCGCCTTCCTGGGTATCACCCATATGAAACGCTCCTTCTACAAAGAGATTCTCGGCGCAGTCGGCATCACAACAGACCAATCGGTCTACTTAGAAGATCACGGCCACGTCCAAAGTGTGGACCAAGCACTCGCTATCCAACTGGGGTTGGCTCAGGGTAAAATCAAGCCGGGTGACATCATCGTCCTCGCGGGCGCGGGCACAGGCTACACCTGGAGCGCTATCGCTGTTCGGTGGGGCTAACCCTCCACACCAAATTATTCGTACTTAGTGCCACTTTTTCAGGGATACAACGTTATGGTACTAGCTTCAGACTGGTTGGCCTTCCATGCCGACCGCACCCCAGAGAATATCGCGATGGTCGAGGGGTTCAACAATCGCGAGTTCACCTATGCCACCTTCAACCAACGCAGTGCAACCCTGGCAGGTTACATGCAAAAAATGTGGGGGATCGGTGCCGGGGATGTCGTTGCTATCCTCGCCATGAACACCGTCGAGTATTTTACATTTCAGTTTGCCTGCGTTAAGCTCGGTGCGCTTATGCTCCCGCTCAACTGGCGCTTGGCCGAACCGGAACTGCTCTACATCCTGAATGACGCCGACGCCAAGGCGCTAATTTATGATTCAGAGTTCGAGGAACGCATTCCGTCTCTGTCGGAGAAATCAGGTATAGCCCAATACCTCGCCATAGAGCTAGGCCAACTCTCCAACTACGAAAAAGTGGTTACAGGGGACTATCCCCAAGTCATTATGAACCCACAAACGGCCCACGACACGCCTATGACGATCATGTACACCGCCGGGACCACAGGGTACCCCAAGGGCGTGCTCATTACCCACGGCATGACCTTCTGGAACGCAGTCAATATCAGCGTACCAACAGGCATCAACCACCAGAGCATCCAATATTCCGTGCTACCCACATTTCACACAGGCGGCCTCAACCTCTACGCTAACCCCATCATCCACGCGGGCGGCAAGGTCATCATTGCCCGCACCTTCGACCCCGGCAAAACGCTCAACATACTAGCGGACCCGTCCAGCGGTGTCACACACTTCTTCGGCGTCCCAGCCATCTATCTGTTCCTGAGTCAGCATGATGACTTTGCCACCACAGACCTTAGTTCGATTCAATCCTGGGGCTGTGGCGGCGCACCCATGCCCGCCGCCCTGCTCAAGAAATACGCCGACCGGGGCATCATCGTGCAACTTGGCTTCGGCATGACCGAGACCAGCCCCACCGTCTTTCTGATCGCCAAACGCCGCGCCGTGGTCAAGCCTACCAGCGTCGGCAAGCCGATGCTCCACACACGTGTCAGGGTCGTGGATAACAACTTTCAGGATGTTCCTATTGGCGATGTCGGTGAGGTGGTCATCAGTGGTCCCAACGTCACACCCGGCTACCATAACCGCCCAGATGCCAACGAGAGCAGCTTCACCTTAGACGAACATGGAAACCGCTGGCTACACTCCGGCGATGCGGGCATGATCGACGAAGCAGGTTGTATCTACATCGTGGACCGCTACAAAGACATGTACATCAGCGGCGGCGAGAACGTCTACCCGGCAGAGGTCGAACAGGTCATCTTTCACATGGACGGTGTGAAGGACGTAGCTGTTATTGGTGTGCCAGACGAAAAGTGGGGCGAAACCGGGAAGGCAATCGTCGTCCGTGCCGACAACGGCCCAGACGAAGCAACCATCATCGACCACTGCAAAGCGAATCTCGCTAAATTTAAGGTACCACGCTCCGTTGCTTACATAGATGAACTCCCACGTAACGCCGCCGGGAAAGTTCTCAAGCGCGAATTACGCCAACAATTCATTCCATCAAACTAAACCTTTTCACACAGGAGAATCAACCCTATGAGCATTCCCACAATAGACGGCATCACCGCTGAAACTGTCACCACTGCCCGTTTAACCACCCGTGTGTTGTTCAGCGGCCCCGCCGACGGCGTCCCTGTGCTGTTCGTACACGGCAACGCCTCCAACGCGACCTTCTGGGAAGAAACCATGCTGGCCCTGCCCAGTGGCTACCGCGCCATTGCCCCGGACCAACGCGGCTACGGTGAGGCAGATCGCGAAAAACTGATTGACGCTACCCGTGGCATGGGCGACCTCTCAGACGATCTCGCTGCCCTGTTAGACCACCTGAACATAGAGACAGCGCACGTTGTCGGCCACTCGCTCGGCGGGAGTGTGCTCTGGCGCTTTATCGTGGACCACAGCGCCCGCATTCGCACAATTACCCTCGCCGCACCAGGTTCGCCCTACGGCTTCGGTGGTAGCAAGGCAGACGGAACCCCTGTCTTTGCAGATGGCGCAGGTAGCGGAGCCGGGGTCGTCAACGCAGACTTTGCAAAAGCGATGGATGCCAACGATACGAGTGATGAGCAGGGATCGCCCCGTTTCGTCATGAACACCTTCTACTGGAAACCACCCTTCAGGGCGGTTCGCGAGGAAGAACTGCTGTTGGCGCTCCTCAGTGAACACGTTGGTGACCAAGCCTACCCCGGCGATAGCCTCCCCTCCGAAAACTGGCCCGGCAGCGCCCCCGGCAAATTTGGCCCTGCCAACGCTCTCTCACCCATCTACGCGAATGAGGTAGACCCCCTGCTCAAGCTAGAAAAAAAACCCCCGATTCTCTGGATTCGTGGAATTGATGACCAGATCATCGCCGATGGTTCTATGTTCGATATCGCCACCCTCGGTAAGCTCGGCGCGGTCCGCGGCTACCCCGGTGAGGACGTGTTCCCGCCGCAACCAATGGTCTCCCAAACTCGCAACGTACTAGAACAATATGCGGCCAACGGCGGTCACTTTGAGGAGATTGCCTTCGCGGCGTGCGGCCACACCCCGTTCATTGAGAAACCAGACAACTTCAATCAACACTTACACCAGCACATCGGGGCAACCACTTAGATGTATATCGGTGACTATTCGGGTAAGCGGGCACTCTACACACCAGACGACTTGGCCGTGATCGACACTGGAAAATCGCCCCACCGCACCTTCACCTTTAGCGACCTCAACAACCGCGCCAACCGTCTCGCCAACTGGCTACATAACGGCGCGGGGATTCGCAAGGGAGATCGTGTGGCGTTGCTTGCCCACGATGGAGTCGAATTTTTGGACCTATTCTTCGCCTGTAGCAAACTGGGTGCAATTATGCTGCCACTGAACTGGCGGCTCCATGCCCGAGAGTTGGTTGGCCTTCTTGGGGAAACAACACCTTCTGTGTTGATCTATGCGTCGGACCTATCCGAAACGGCAGAAACTGTGGTATATGCCACACCATCACTGTCTTATCTCGTCCACCTGGGCGAAAACGGACTCCCCAACAGCCGCTACTACGAGAAAATGCTTTCAGAGTCGGTGTTACGCCCAGTACAAACGAACAGCATTACAGAAGAGGACGTGGTGTGCCTGATTTTCACAGGGGGTACAACCGGCACACCCAAAGCCGCGCAGATTAGCCACCGCATGATCGCATGGAACACGCTCAACACCGTGATCCACGACCTGCAACACAATGACGTGAGCGTCAACAGTTTTCCCATGTTTCACACCGGGGGGCTTTTCGTCTACACCCTTCCTTTATTGATACTGGGCGGGACCGTCGTCCTATCCAGTCATTTCGATGCCGAGCAAATTCTGGGCCTCATCGAATCCTACGGCGCGACGGTTTACGCGGGTGTGCCCACCACCTATCGAATGCTTATACAGGCGGAAAACTGGCACGATGTGGACCTTAGCTCGTTGCGCTTCTGCACAAGCGGTGGGGCATCACTCCCCGTCCACTTAGTAGAGAAGTTCCAGCAAGACAAAGGGGTTGCACTCAAACAAGGCTTCGGTATGTCCGAGTTCGGGCCGGGCATGTTCGCCCTTGCCCCAGACGACGCTATGGCGCGTGTAGGCAGTATTGGCCGCCCCAACTTTTTTGTAGAGGCCCAGGTTGTCAGTGCGGAAGGCAACCCACTACCACCCGGCCATGTCGGTGAATTATGGGTCCGTGGCCCATCAATGTTCTCCGGGTACTTTAATCGAAACGCAGACACCAATGCGGTGTTAGACAGTGATGGTTGGCTCCATACAGGGGACCTCGCCGTCATGGACGAACATCACTATTTCACAGTCGTTGACCGCAAAAAAGACCTGTATATCAGTGGCGGCGAGAAGATATACCCCACCGAAATCGAGGAAGTACTGGCCCAGCACCCCGCCGTTGCGGGGTGCGCTATCATTGGTGTGCCGGATGACACCTGGGGGGAAGTTGGCAAGGCTTACGTCGTACGTGCAAATGGCATAAACGTTACCGAGGATGACCTCATCGCACATCTACAGCACCACCTGGCAGGATATAAGGTGCCGAAGTTCATCGAATTTCGTGATACCCTGCCAACATCTGTCGCCGGGAAAATCCTCAAGCGCGAACTCACCACAGAAGGTGAGACACCGTAGCAGAGGCCCCTTTGTTACAGCATTTGGCGGCAACCTAATACCTGAAGAGATTTCACAGGGCAAGCACCCTGATAAATCTAAATTGAATTTCTTTCTCTAACTAAGGAGTATTGATTACCGATGCACTACAAACTTTCCTTAACGACAATCTTGGTTATGCTGCTCGCCCTCGGCATTGGCACAGGCGCACAGGAAGAGCCTATCCGCATTGGCCTGCTGACGGATACCTCCGGCCCGCTGACCATCTACGGTGTGGAACTCCAGAACGGCTTTGAGCTGGGTATGGACTATGCGACCGACGGCACGATGGAAATCGCTGGCCGTCCAGTAGAGGTCCTCGTCCGCGACAACGCCTCCGACCCAGACACAGCCGCTAGCCAGGCACGCGAGCTGATCGAGCGCGAGGGCGTAGAAATCCTCGTTGGCACCGTTAGTTCCGGCGTCACCGTGCAGCTTCAGAGCATCGCCCAGGACTTCGACGTAATCCTGATGGCAGGCCCCGCAGCCTCCCCCGGTGTAACAGGCGAGAACTTCAACCTCAACACCTTCCGCACCTGCCGTAACTCCTTCCACGACTTCCTCGCCTTTGCCAACTACGCCGAGCAAAACCTGGGCACCAACTTCATCCAATTGGCCGCAGACTACGAGTTCGGTCGTGCCTCTGCCGGCGCTGCTGAGGCTGTTCTCTCCGGCGCAGGGATCGAGTTCCCACAAGAAACCATCTTCGCCCCGCAAGACACCACCGACTTCACCCCCTACCTGCAACAGGTACGCGAGTCCGGCGCAGATGCTGTGATTATCTCCTGGGCTGGCGACAGCACCGTAACCCTGTTCCAGCAGCTTGATGAGCTAGACGTTGCCTCTGAGGTTCCAATTGTGGCGGCCTTCAACTCCAACGAGATCATCGCCGCCCAAGACCCCAGCACTATCGGCACCGTAAGCTGGATGATCTACCACTACAGTTTCCCGGACAACGAGATCAACGACTGGATGGTAGAAAACCACCGCGACCGTTACGAAGGTGATGTGCCGGACCTCTTCACCGAGTGCGGCTTCACCTCCGCCCAGGCGATTGTTGCTGCGCTCACTGCTACCGAGGGCGACACCTTCCCAGAGAGCATGGTCCCCGCGCTGGAAGGCCTCCAGTGGAGCGGCCCCAAGGGTGAGTACTACATCCAACCGGGCGACCACCAGGCACTCGTCCCGATGTACATCGCGGAACTCGTTTCCGTTGATGACCCGGACTTCCTCTACTATAACCTGCTAGAGACCGTCCCGGCTAACGCCATCATCCCGCCCTGCACGCTTGAAGGCGAGTTCGCAGACCGCTGCGCGATGAACACCGAGTATGTCGAAGGACTCATGGGCGAATAACCCGCGTCCTATTGTTTTCCATGTTCAGTCTACGGGGGCTGGCATGACATCAGCCCCCGTAAATAGATGAGGCATTCGTCCCTATGAACACTATGCTAGAGGCCCAAAATCTACAGAAATCCTTCGGCGGGCTGATGGCCGTTGCCAATGTCAGCCTGCAAGTTCAAGCCGGGAGCATTCACTCCATCATTGGCCCCAACGGTGCCGGTAAAACCACCCTGTTTAACATGCTCAGTGGCAAATACCTGCCCACCACCGGGCAAGTCATCTATAAAGGTGATGACGTAACCCAGGAACCACCCTACGCACGCGCCCGCCGTGGAATGGGGCGCTCTTTTCAGATCACAAATATTTTTCCGAACCTCACCGTATTGGAGAATGTGCGTCTGGCAACCCAGGCGGACGCGCCAGTTTGGTCCAACTTTTTACGACTTAAAGAGACTTTCAACGAACAAATTGAACGCGCCGAGGCTATCTTACACACGGTTCGTCTCGGGAACGACCTACTCACAACGGCCAACGCACTCCCGCACGGCAGCAAACGCAAGCTCGAATTGGCAATCCTACTAGCGACCAATCCCGAGCTCCTCCTGCTAGATGAACCCACCGCAGGCATGGCCTCCGAACAGGTCCCAGAGCTTATCTCGATTATCCATGAAGTACGCCAACGCGAAGGCAAAACCATCGTCCTTGTAGAACACAATATGAACGTGGTGATGGGCGTCTCCGACCGTATCACTGTCATGAACTACGGCAAGGTCATCGCAGAGGGCACCCCCAGCGAGATTGCCGCTGATGCAACCGTCCAGAGTGTCTATCTTGGCGGCCTCTATGAAGACCTCAACGCCGCGAAAGGGGCGCACTGATGAGCGATAACATTCTCGAGGTTCGCAACATCGAAACCTTCATCGGCCAGTTCCACATCCTCGAAGGCGTGGATGTCAACGTCCCGCGTGGCAGCATCACTGTGCTACTCGGGCGCAATGGGGCGGGTAAAACCACCACCCTCCGTAGCATCATGGGCATGTACCCGCCAGCCTCCGGTGATGTCATCTTCAAGGGGGACCGCCTTAACGATCGCCGCCCCTTCGACATCGCCCGCATGGGCGTTGGCTACGTGCCAGAACACCGCGCTGTGTTCGGGACACTCACTGTTAAGGAAAACCTCGAACTCGCCCAACACAAGCGTGGCGACTTAGACGCCAAAGCCGATTTTATTTTCGAGCTTTTCCCGGACCTCAAGCGCCTCTATCGGCTCAACGGCGGCAACCTCAGCGGCGGCCAGCAACAGATGTTATCCATCGCCCGCGCCCTCGTCCCAGATAACGATCTCCTGCTCATTGATGAGCCTTCCGAGGGATTGGCCCCCGTCATTATTGAATCGCTGATGGAGGCCATTCGCCGCCTCTCCGAAACCACCACCGTTTTGCTCGTTGAACAGAACTTCGTCATGGCAAGCAAGCTCGCTAACCAGTACGTCATCATCGACGACGGCCACTCCGCCGCCGCCGGACGCATGAAAGACCTCGTTCAAGACGAAGCTCTCATTCAGAAGTATCTAGGAGTTGCCTGATGACCGCCATCAATTCTCAACCCGATGATCGTGTTGCCCCGCCCGCCCGCACCCTATCAGAACCTGTCATGGTGTCCGTCGGCCTCATTGTCCTGCTGGTTGTCGTTGGCCTCATTGTTGTCGGTGGGGACCTGGGAGCCTTCAGCGTAATGATGCTCTCCGGGCTGTTCCAGGGAATGTTGTTGTTTCTCGTCGCGTCCGGCCTGTCTATCATCTTTGGCCTCATGGACGTGCTGAACTTCGCTCAAGGTGTGTTCTTCATGATCGGCGCTTACGTCGCCTACGATTTCCAGCACCGCGAGGCTGTCATCGCGGCCATCCCAAACACAGATATACGCTTCATCTTCGCGGTGTTACTGGCGATCATCGTTGGCATGATCCTTGGCGTCATCGTTGAGCGCGGCCTGTTGCGTCCGCTCTACGAACGTCCAATTTTTCAGATCGTGCTGACATTCGGCCTAGGCATCGTTCTCACAGAGATCGTCAAGTTCATCTGGTCCACCACGCCCTATAGCTGGACCGAGATGTTCACCGTGCGCGAGCAGTCCTTTACCATCTTCGACCAACCCTTTAGCACCTACCGCCTGTTTGTCATCATCATCGGCTTCATAATGATTCTGGCGGTTGCGCTGCTGCTCCAACGCACCCGCATCGGCATCATCATCCGTGCTGGCGTTGAAGACAGTGAAATGGTAGAGGCGCTGGGGATCAACGTCCGCGCCGTGTTCACACTCGTCTTCGTATTGGGCTGTGCCCTCGCAACCTTCGGCGGGGCCATCGCCGCGCCCTTCCTTGGTGCAACCCCTAGTCTGGGCAACGCCTACCTCCTCGGGGCGATTGCCATTGTTGCCCTCGGCGGCCTCGACAGCTATGAAGGGTCTGCCATTGCCAGTATCGTTGTCGGGGTCGGGGTCGCTGTTATGCAACAGATGGCACTGGAATTCCGCTTCGTCGCGCCAGTGATCGCCAGCCTTACACCCATGTTATTGCTCACTGCTGTCCTGCTGCTACGCCCTAGCGGCCTGTTCGGTAAGAAAGCAGAGTAGGAGTGTTCATCATGCAAAAAAACATCGGTCAAACCCTGCGCAACAACTGGCATCTGCTGGCACTGCTAGCTTTCTTCCTCCTTTTCCCCTTTATCGTCCAGCTTATGACAGGCGATAGCGCCTTTGGGGTCAACGGGCGGCAACGTGGGCAATCCATCTACTGGCAAGGCCTTATGATCGAGGTATTTATCTTTGCTATTCTCGCCATGAGCTACAACCTGTTGTTCGGCTTCACAGGTGTGATCTCATTCGGCCATGCCCTATTCTTTGGGATTGGCGGTTACGCGCTTGGTATGTCGATTGAGAAATTCGGCCTCGGCGCAACCTGGGGCGTCCCCGTGGGTGCCGTCGCAGGGATTCTCATCGCAGCCATCATGGGCTTAATAGTGGGATTGGTATCGCTACGGCTCAAAGGCGTCTACTTTGCGCTATTCACGCTTGCCGTCGCCGAGATGTTCTTCATCTTCTTCCGTAGCTTCAACTTCACCCAGTCCGAGGACGGCTTCGCCGTCAGCGACCTCCCCTTCTGGCTGAACCCCACACAGTCACGTTTGAGCTTCTACTACATTACATTGGTACTGGCCGTGCTCACCTTCTGGTTTATCCGGCGGCTGATGTCCTCACCAGTCGGGTCCGTGATGCTCGCCATCCGCGAAAACGAGGAACGCGCCCAAGCCATCGGCTACAACACACTCAACTTCAAACTGTTTGCCATCACCATCTCTAGCATGATGGCCGCTGTCGCTGGCATTCTCCACGTCATCCTCAATAAGAAGGTCGGCCCAGAGATTCTCGGCCTCAACTTCACAGTAGACCCACTCCTTAGCACCATCATCGGCGGCCTGGGAACATTTATCGGACCTGTCATCGGTGCAGCAGGTATTCACATCAGTGACCGCCTCCTGCGCGACGCGGTATTCACCGTCGGCGAAATACAAATCGACGTTGGCGCAAGCTGGAATGTGATCCTCGGTATCGCTTTTATCCTGGTCGTGATTGTATTCCCCAAGGGCGTTGTTGGCACCTGGAACCAGTGGCGCAACCGCAATCAAAAGCCTCAAACGAAAACGATGGGCGAGCCAGTCACCACGCCCCAACCCGCCTCAACACCAGAATAGACGTGCAATCTATATCGCGATGAGCTTGAGAGGCTAAGGATAGATTATCTCATGGCTCATCGCTTCCCCTTTGACGTCTCTAACTTAACGCTCGCCCAACACCTCATACACAGCTCTAGTGATGATGTCTGGGTGCGTCCCAAACGCCAGGATCGCACTCAAACGTCCCTCTGGATCAATTAAATACGAACTCGCCGTATGATCCACTAGATACGCCGCCTGCGAGCCAGATGTCGTGTTCTTGCTGAAGTAAAGCCCATAGTCCGCACCAACCCGGCGGATTTCGCCCTCCGTGCCCGTCAGACCAATGTAGTAGTCGTTAATCCCGCGTGTCTCGAAGTACTTATTCATCCAATCCGGGGTATCTCGCCCCCCATCCACACTGACAAAGATGAACTCAACCTGATCTGCATCCGCGCCTAACTGATTCCGCACACGATCCATTTCCATCAACGTCATCGGGCAAACATCCGGGCAGTGGGTGTACCCGAAAACCATCAGCACGGCCTTACCGCGTGTATCACTAAACGTAAACGGCTCGCCCGTCTGCGCCGTCAACGTGAAATCGGCAACCGCACGCGGCGGGGTAATCACAGAGATACCACCCTCCGCCATCTCCAGGCTCTGCAAGCCCACATAGTATGCGCTTGAGTCCGCTGGAAACAACATCCTGAAAATCATGAACAACATCACACCAATACCCACCAACCCCACACCAGCGGCCCCCATCAACAGAGGCAGGCGGTTACTGTGACGTTCAGAGGGTGGTTGTGGCCCAACCATCGTTTGTTGAGACATATGTACTTATCCTATCCATAAGAATCGCTTACAGTAAATCAAAAACGCTGGAGCAGCATCGTTGCTCACCCCAGCGTGCATGGTCCTAAGGTTTCAACAGCTCTATGTCAGACTTCTGACGCAGGCTTAATCCGTTGCCACACGGCAAGCCCACCAGCCGCGATAAACATAAGGCTGCTCATCGTGAGCAACAACGGTAACGTGATGCCATCGTCTGTGGGACGCCCACACAAGGCATCCCAAATCGCACTCGGCACATTCCGCAACGTTTCCAGGTCCCGGATATATGCCACACTGAAGAGGAGCAGGGTAGCTCCTGTGGCGATCAAGAAGACAATCACCATCTGCGTCACAAACACATCCTGCGGTATCATATCGTCTTGCTGGGTCGTCTGATTCACACTGTCCATGAGTCTACCCTCCTAACTAAACAACTAATTAACGTGCAATCCAGGGCGCACCAACCGTCCAGAAGCTGTAGGTCGCGTCGTAAGCCTGGTATAGCACCGGCCCCCACATGATCACGTTAGAGACGACGATCACCGTAATCCACAGGCGCCAGTTCTCCAGGATAAGCGGCGACGGATCATCTGCCGGAGCCTTGCTGTCTACCGGAGCCACGCCCTCATACTCCTCGCTAGAGAAAAACAGCGTGCCGATAATCACCGCGTACAGCAACACCGAACTAACCAGTAAGATCGCACCAGCTACCGCTGTCAGGTTCAGCCAGTTACCCACAGCCTCACTCACATAGGCATTCGCAGCGCCCGTGTCCGTGCGCCGGGATGCACCAGCAAAACCAGCACGGCCCATGCTACCCGCAAAGATCAACATACCAACCAGCCAGGTGTAGGAATGTGCCAGCGCCAAACGCGGCTGCCACAACTTACGGTTGCGGATCATCGGCAACATCCAAAAAGCCACACCGATATAGGTCAGGAACACTGCACCACCTAATGTCGTGTGGAAGTGGCCCACAACCCAAGTCGTGTTGTGCAGCGCCGTATTCATGTTATAGGAGGCATTCATGATGCCCGAGATACCACCGAAGATGAACAACAACATACCGGAAAGCTGTGCGACCACCACCGGGTCATCCCAGGGCAAGTTCCAAATCCAATCCAGCCCAAACGCCTTGCCTTTCGCGCCACGCTTACGACCAGCACGCTCCAACGTTGCCGCCACATTAAAGGCCGTTAACATACTGGGCAACACCACCACAAACGTCAGCAGGCTGTGGTACATCTTCGCAATCTCACTCACACCCGGGTCCGCAAACAGGTGATGCACACCGATCGGGATCGAGAAAATCGCAATCATCAGGAAGGCCACACGCGACATTGCATCACTAAACAGGCGCACACCTAACTGCTTCGGCAACATCGTGTACCACGAGATATAAGCCGGAATCAACCAGAAGTACACCAGGGGGTGTCCAAAGAACCAGAAGAGAATACGTGCGATCTGCGGGTCTGTGGTGTCTATCCAGCCCAGCGACAGCGGCAGCAGCATCGTCAAAATCTCAACTGCCACACCCAAAGTCGCCGTGAACCACATCAAGAAGTTCGCAACAACTGCGTAGGTCGCCAACGGCACACGCTCACCCGGATGATCCGCACGCCAGGCATTATAGGTCATCGCCACGTTGAGCGACCCCACCCAACTACCCACCACCACAAGCACAAGGCCAACATAAAATGTCCAGTGGGCCACCATCGGCGGGTAAAACGTGAACAGCACCGTCGCCGTGCCAGAGATAATCGCCCCAGCAGCAAAAACCATACCCACAAACATCAACCAAAAGGACACCCACCCCAACAACATGCTTTTCAACGGGCGCTCCAACGAGCGTTGGACCACAAAGTAGCTCACACCCATGATGAAGAAGGTCGTAAACACCAGTGCGTTCAACACGCCATGCGCGGTTAACGCCTGGTAATAGTAGCTAAAAATCGGCATCTCCCACTGCAACGCAGGGGCGCGGCGGAACGTTTGAAACGGGCCAAGCAAGATACCCAGGGACAGCGCCGCGAACGCCGTCAGGATATGTGCGCCTACTAGGAACCGCTCACTGGCGATCACCCGGTCCTTCGGAAACTCGAGCAAAGGCCGGTTCACTGATTCCGGTTGTTGTACAGGAGTCGCTTGCATAATTACACTAATCCTTCGCAGTTTCGGTTACGTTCTCTTCGACAACCACCTTGCCCCACATCCCGTGGTGGTTGCGGCCACAATACTGTGTACACAAGAAGTGGTACTCACCCGGCTCATTAAACGTCTCGCGGGCGCTACCAATCTGTCCTGGAATCACTTCCATATTGACATTCGTATCTTCAATCAAAAAACCGTGAATCACATCCCGAGTCGTCATACGAAAGGTGACCTCAGCCCCTGCCGGCACACGCACCACAGGGATACCATCTTCAACCTCACCCGTCAGGAATTGCCAGGCCTGCGCCATAATGATGGACTCGTACTGGTTGCCACCCATGTGGCGCACCCCCGGGTGTGCGAACTCACTCTCGTCTAACATCAACGGGTTAATAAAACCATCCGGTTGCGTCGGGCGCACCCCGTAGATCACCGCACCAGCCACCAGCGAGGCGAAAAACACCCCCAGGATGGCAGTCGCCGCAACTATCCAAGCCCGTTCGTACTTATCGATATGCATCTGCATGGTTAGCTACCTCGTGTCACAAAGATTTCAATCCAGGAGATGCTCCAATAGATGATGTAGAACACACCCATCAAAATGACAAAGGTCGCCGCACCACGCGGTTCTCCCTCTTCGGCATGTTCCACCTCCGTCGCCGTAGCTTCGGCCTCCACCACTACCTTCTCGTCAACTTTTTCCATCATTTTCCCTCTTACCCTTTAACAATAGAACAGGTGCCGCCCAGATGTCGTCATCACAGCAAACACACTATAACGACAACATGTATGCAATCAGGTCATTGATGTCTTCTTCCGTCAGGCTATCACCGTAGTTCTGCGGCATCACCATCGCCGGATAGCCCTCAACAACATAATCATTTGGCGCTAAGATCGAATGCCGTAGGTACTCCACCGCACTCTCACCGCTCACCCGTTCCCCCGCGATGCCTCCAAGGCCCAACATTCCTGGACCAACAAGCATCTGTTCGGAGTCAACATAGTGGCAGGAGGAACACGGTGCGTTCCCCGGCACATTTGCAAACAGCAATGCACCCGCTGCGGCATCCCCTGTTACCTCAGCGACAACGGCTTCATTCTCAACAGCAGCTTCAACCGCAACTTCGCCTTCCTCTTCAACAACACCCTCAGCCTCTTCCTCGGTCGCTTCATTAGCTTCGGCCGCAACCGCAGCCGCCGCTGTGTTTTGGTCGAAGCTCGTCGGTCCTAGATCCTCTGCTACAAACCCACCTTCCGGGAGCTGCCGACCACATGCTGCCAGTGACAACAACGTCAACAGTAAGATAACTGTCCCCAGTCGTTTCATAACTTACATTACCTTGTATACACACTTATGTACTGTTAATGTACAGACGGGCCTAATTTAATTGTTGATGAGAGATGTAACTAGTGACAAATTGAACACATTAAGGCGACAAATGTCATAATCCCCCTAAAAAGCCTGTAAACCTAGTGGATATTGACTTTCAGCATCCTAATGGAAGGATCTAGGATGCTATCATGTGACATTTGTCATATATGTATAGAACAAGAAATGAAGCCGCTATGTCTCTTGAATGGGGTTGTACTGGTCCGGGTCATCAAACCCAGCAATCCATGCCGCTGCCTGACGGCAGGTCATCGTCGTCGGTGGCACACGTATAATATAGCTACGCCCCGTGGATGGATCAATCACACTGAGAACAACAATCGGTTCCTCACGACCTCGGAGGTTCGAGGAATCATCGAACTCAACCTTCAACAAACGCCGGATACCCCCCTTGTCCATATCACGGTCCAGTTCTTCCGCCTCCGCCTGTCGGAAGAATTCGTCATAGCCGATGCGCTCAATCATCACGCGCCGCAATTCGACATTCGTCGTCTCAAAGATCTCTTGTGCATTAATCGTATCCGAGGAAAAAGCCACCCGCTCATCAATCTGAACATCTCGCCAACGCAGCCGTGCGCCCTTGGCACCTTCCGGCAACCCCTGAAGGCCGCTATTCGCCAGTTCAATTTCGGATGTCACCTTAAGCGCGTCCGGTAGCGTCTCCAATGCCTCGCACCCACTAATGTCAAGCTGTGAGATCGTCCCAATCCACTCTGGTAAATACGTCAACCGCACACAACCACTTAGGTTTACATGTCCTACCTGGATTTTACCCGTTTCGCCCCACGCTTCAAGCCACATACAGTTCGACGCATCCAGAAAGTAAACATCTAACCCGTCTGGTAACGCCTTCAACGCACGGCACCCAGCCACCACCAATGACCCGACCTGTAACCCGGTTGGTAGCTCGCGAATGTGGGTGTTATCTGTGAGGTCTAACTTGTAGTCCACCTGAACATCATCAGGGAGTAACGCAATAACCGTTTGCTGGAGTTGAAGATCAAAACAGCGCAGTCCTCTGGGGAGCGTCTTTAACCCTGTGCAACCGCTCAAATTCAGCCAGTTCACCACCATATTGTCCGGCAGCTTTTCAAGCGCTGTATTGCTACTCAGATTTAAGCTCCAACACCCCGCTAAACCCGCTGGTAGCTCCGTCAACCCATCCTCGTTGGATAAGTCCAAATGTCCCCGAACAAACGTCCCACCCGGCAGAGTGCCCTGCTGAATATGTGGCAGGGCATCCTCTACGCTCATCTCATGCTTGAACGCGGTCACGTTGCAACGCTCGCTCTAGTCGTACACCCGGCGAATACGCTGCGGGGTATACTCACGCTGCTGCCAAACGCGGTATGTCCCCTCTGGTAACTCGATGGGCTTGTGTTCCTCATGAACCAACCGTGCCGTCGGCACAACCACACGCAGGTACAGTAGCCCCTCATGCTCGAACATCTCCGCCGCTGTCGGATCCTCGATGCGGTGTGTATGCCCCGTCACCTCTCCGTATGCCAAAATCAGCTTTTCCAACTTCTTCGCGCCTGCCGGAATCTCGTCCACCCCACCAACAAGCACATCACCATGTCGATACAATTGCATTTGCTGCTATCCTCCTAGAACACGATTGGTCACATTCACGCAGCTTATGTGAATGCCTATACTAAATCATAGGTGAAAACCTGGTTTCGTCAAGCAACCGCCTTCATTAGTCGTTCATGACGGACTGCCTAGTAAGTAATATACTTGCATTCGTTTGTCTGCTAAAATGTGAAGCATATCAACCTGTAATGTTACACGGGGCCAACAAAAACGAATGACAAGTATGGATCGAATTCGAAATTTCTCCATCATCGCCCACATTGACCACGGAAAAAGTACCCTTGCGGACCGCCTACTCCAGATGACCAAAACGGTCAGCGACCGCGAGATGAAAGACCAACTGCTAGATAATATGGACCTGGAACGCGAACGTGGCGTTACCATCAAAGCGTCAGCCGTTCGTATGCTCTATGACGCAGCCGACGGCAACGAGTACATGATTAACCTCATCGACACGCCAGGTCATGTGGACTTCACCTATGAGGTGAGCCGTGCGCTCCAGGCATGTGAAGGGGCCGTCCTCGTAGTGGACGCCAGCCAGGGAATCGAGGCACAAACTCTCGCCAACCTCTACCTCGCGCTGGAACAAGACCTTGAGATTATCCCCGTCATCAACAAAATCGACCTACCCGCCGCCCGCCCAGAGGAAATCGCCGAGGAAATCTCAGACCTGTTAGGGGTCGACGTAGACGAGATGATTATGATCTCCGCCAAAACAGGCGTAAACGTCGAAAAGGTACTGGAAGCCGTCATCGAACGTGTACCCCCCCCCACGGGTGAGCCGGAGGCCACCCCCCGCGCCCTCGTGTTCGACTCTCACTACGATGCTTTCAAGGGCGTTGTCGCCTATGTCCGTGTGGTGGACGGCAAATTCACCAAGCGCGACAAAGTCATAATGATGTCTACCAAGGCCAAATTCGACCCCGTCGAAATTGGGATCTTTACCCCAGCAATGGTCACTCGCGACGCAATTCACGCCGGTGAAACGGGCTACATCGCCACCGGGTTTAAAACCGTACAAGAATGCCGCGTTGGTGACACCATCACCCTTCAGGCAAACCCGGCTACCACCCCGCTACCAGGTTATCAGCAAATCAAACCGATGGTTTTCGCTGGCTTTTACCCCACCGACAACGACGACTTTGAGGACTTACGTGAGGCGTTCGAAAAGCTTCAACTTAACGACGCCGCCCTCACCTTCACACCAGAGAACTCGCAAGCCCTCAACTTCGGCTTCCGTGTCGGCTTCCTTGGCCTCTTCCACATGGAAATCGTACAGGAACGCCTCGAACGTGAGTATAACTTGGACATCCTCGCGACCGCACCTAGCGTATCCTACGAGGTTGTCAAGAATACCGGCGAGATGATCGAGATCGACAGCCCCGCCGAACTACCCGACCCCAGCGAAATAGCCGAAATTCGCGAGCCGTGGATGAAGATTCAGGTCTACACGCCCCAGGATTACATCGGCCCGGTGATGGAACTCGTACTCAACAAACGCGGTGAGTACATCACCACCGAGTATCTGGACACCACCCGCGTCAGCCTCCAATATCGGATGCCGCTGGCAGAGGTCATCGTGGACTTCTACGACCGCCTTAAGAGTGTCACCCGTGGCTATGCCAGCCTAGACTACCAATTCGACACCTACCACCCAGAAAACCTCGTGAAGCTGGATGTTCTGGTGAACAAGGAACCTGTAGATGCCCTCGCCATGATCGTCCATCGCGACGACGCCTACCACCGGGGGCAACGGCTCGTGACAAAGCTCAAAGACCTCATCCCACAGCAGATGTTCCAGGTACCCATTCAGGCTGCCGTCGGTAAGAACGTCATCTCCCGTGCCAACGTGCGGGCGCTCCGCAAAGACGTACTCTCCAAGTGCTATGGTGGTGATATCACCCGGAAGAAGAAACTGCTTGAGAAGCAGAAGAAAGGCAAGAAGCGTATGAAGATGGTCGGCCAGGTGGAAATTCCGCAGGAGGCATTTATGTCGCTCCTGAGCCTAGACGACGACTAACCAATTGCGCCGTTCGCACCATGCAACAACACCCGCACAAACGCTGTGGGTGTTTGGTTACCCTGTATCATCGCCCAAATCCCGCCTGCAACTGGCGCACGTAGGTCCAGCTTCTCCGTCCGGTATAGTACCTCGTGCAACGCATTATACCCCTCCGGCAACACCCCCATCTCCTGCTCAATAGAGCCAACCTGCCGCCCCTGTGCCAACTGCTCGCCCTCCCATCCAACACTCCCAACCCAATAGCGTAGACATTCTTGAGAATCCCACCCCATTCTACCCCTACCACGTCCGACGACAAACGCACCCGGAACGTTTCACCGTCTAGGTAACGTGTGATGCCTAACAACCGCGTGGCATTCTCCCCCGCAACCACAACCATTGTCGGCGCACCCCATGCGAACTCCGTCGCAACCGCCGGACCGCTCAACATCGCCAATGGGTTATGAGGCAACAGATCGCGCACCGTCTGATACGCCGTAAACCGTGTTTCACGGTGAATACCCTTTGCCATGTTGACGATAAACGTCGCCTTAGGAACACGGTTCACCACACGATGCAGTGTACCCGCAACATAAGCGGCTGGAATCGCAATAAACACAACCTCCGTCTTACGAAAAACACGGTCAAGGTCGTCTGTCGCCGTAATATCCTCATGTAGCGCCACCCCCGGCAAGTACAGATCATTCTTACGCTCATCGTTCACCTGCTGCACGACCGCAGCATTATGCTCCCACGCCAGAACCGGATACCCGTTATTGGCAATCAGGTTTGCGACCGCCGAACCATAATTCCCTAAGCCAATCATCCCAACCGTTGTCATACGCCTTCACCCCCTAAATACCAGCGCGTTACCTGTTCCACCACCCGTTCAGGAATCACCCCATTCACCTGTCCCACATGCGCCACCACATCCACGCTAAACAGCCCTAGCCAGTTAATCCGTCCGGCCTTCGCACGCGTCGGGTTGCCACAGTCCACCAGCGCGAACGCGTCCGTCGTCCGTAAACCAACCCGCTGCGCCGCCCGTAATAGCACACTATGGTTCTCCCACGGCACATACGCATTCGTGATAAACAACGTTGGATGATCCAAGTCATACGCTCCCACCAAGTCACGCACCACAGCCTCACCCCGCCCACGGCTATACACCAGCGGCACCCCAGACTTGTGACTCACCACTGTCGCCAGCGGTAACGCATCAAATGGACATAACAGACGCTCCACCTGAACATGATGCACCGCCATCCCCTGAACAACTTCATCTGCCGCCACCGCCAGCGCGTCCGGGTAGCATGTCAACAAGTCCAAATTGAGCTTAAACGGTAGCGTTTGCCCATCACCACCCGGGACCGCAAACCGCCCAAACTGCACCAACCCGTACTTGAGCAACAACATCTCAAAATCACGCATCGCGCATCGCCTCAATCGCCGCTCGGCACTTGGATGCGTAATCATAGGTGTAGTCGCTATACAGTACATCCGTACCCGCCACCCGGAGCTTACGACTGTCTGCCAGTTGCAATCGGCCCGCCTCTGCCCAATAGGTCGGGCTTTGCACGTTTTCATCCACCTTACCAGCCCGCACCACAAACGCGCCCTGCGTCTCATCTTCGAGATACGCAGGGAGATCACGCGCATCGGCCAAAGTCGCCGCATCCGCCCCAAGTGCATCCTTATAGATCATCGGGATGTAAGCCGCCCCTACGAACGACCCGTGAAGCACCTTCAACAGGTCCACCCCAGTAAACGCCATCGACCGCTCCAGCGCCCGCGCCCCAGCCCCCGCATGCACCATGTATGCCGGAAAGTCAAAGATATATCCCACCACCACATCGCGTGTTGCCGTAATAATATCCTTACTGAACGGGAAAAACGGATCATCCTGAAAGTGCATCGGCGCAGGCATGTCACTCATCAGCGGGCGCAGCAACAGCAGCACATCCGACTGCGTGCCGCGCAACACATCGTCAACCCGTTGGTTAAAGCTGCGCATTCGTGACTTGCTCCTTGACCAACCGCCACGCGACCGCCGTACTCCAATTGCCAACGAACCGTTGCACATCTGCCGAGCGACCACCAAAACCGTACACACGTTGGCGCGTCTTCGCTTCTGTACACACCACCACCACCGTACCCGCCATCACATCAGCGTCCTCGTCTACATCTGGGCGGCTCACCACCGCAATACTTACCACGCTACCCGTTCGCGCCCGTAACCTCTGGGCTGCCTTCTCCGCCAACACCGCCAACGTGACATCCACATCTAGGCCAAGGGCTTCACGCAACATATCCGGGCTGTCATATACCTCCGAGCCAACCAAAACCTCACCCATCGCCTCTGCCAACTGCTCACGAATCACCCCACCGATCCCCGTCTCCGTGATCGCTAACGTCACCTCATGCTCACGCAACAACAGCGCAAACACATCTTCCAACCGTTCATCATCCACACCAAAAATATAGTCCCCGGCTCGTTCACGGATTGCGGCCTCCACAGGTGCAATCAACCCTTGCGCCTGTGCGCGAGTGCTCGCCTTCGCCGTAACCCGCACATCAATCTGCCCGCTATGTGCCGCCAACCCCACAGTGGGGTTATGCCCCTCTAGGATCTCACGACCAATCATCGTGTCCAAAGAACTCTCACCAATCCCCGCTGTCTTCAGCACCCTCGCTAAAATCACCTGCTCAGTAATGCCGTATTTTTCTCGCAAAAACGGGATGACCGTCTCTTGAAGCAAATACTTCATCTCACGCGGCACCCCCGGCAGGCTAACCACACATTTGTCCCCTACCTCCACAATATAAGCCGGAGCAGTCCCCACCGGGTTCTCAACCACCACCGCACCCGCCGGGAGATACGCCTGCTGACGATTATTCTCCGTCATCTGTACCCCGTACCTGTTAAACCGCTCGGCAATCACATCCAGTAGCTCCTGATGAAACACAAGATCGCGCTCAGTCGCGTCTGCGACACTCTGCCGTGTCATATCATCGACCGTCGGCCCCAGCCCCCCACAGGTAATCACAATCTCACTCCGACCGAGTGATGTGCGAATAACATTAGCAATCCGCTCTCGATTGTCCCCCACCGAGATCATATAAAACACATTAACGCCTATGTCACGCAACGCCCGCGCCATGAACACCGAATTCGTGTCAGTGATCTCCCCCAACAAAATCTCAGTCCCAATACTGACCAGTTCCGCACTCACATTCGCTACCAACGCTTACATCCCTTCTATCTCACATCCACCCCCAAAGCCTACATTTCGGACGTCCACTATAGCAAGTTTTCAAAGGCAACAGCAGTGGAGAGTTCAACCCGTGAAGAATCCCACAAATGGGTTGCACAAGCCACACACATTAACGTATACTGAGAACCATGTGTAGTTAGTAGCGTATTTTACGGGGAAAAGTTCTTCTATGTCTCAACTTAACATCCGTCGTCTGTTTGTCTGGGTCGTTTCGATGTTCCTCGGCTTACTGTTAACCTGGATCGGCGTCGTATTCATCTTTCCGATCCTCATTCCGCAGGAAGCCAGCAAGGGGCTTGCAGACTACGGCCTGCTGGCAACCATCCTCACAGCAATTCCAATCGGGTTGATCTTCGTCGCCTGGTTAGATTACTTTATGGACACCCGCATCCACCCGGACTAAGCCCAGCGAAACCACAATCGTAATCACACCAAAGACCGTCACCCCTGGCGGTTTTTGGTATTCTCACCACACACCACATAAACGAAACCATAACACCACCCGCCAGCTAACACACTTGGTCAATGCTACACTGCAAGGACAAAGTTGGTTTTGGAGGGATGATGACTGTTGGCTCCTCAGACAATCACCCGTGATGAGCGGCTCGCCTTGATCGAAAGCCATCTGTTTCACAACCCAGATGGACTGCGCGTGGTAGAACTAGCAGCAAGTTGCGACGTGGACCGCCGCACCATCTACCGCGATCTTGCCCAGCTCCGCGCCAACGGCGTGCCCGTTTTTCGCCAGGACGGACGCTTCTTCATCAGCCGTGACTACTACCTTGCGTCAGTCCGCTTCAGCATCCACGAAATTATCGCGCTGTTTGCCGCCGCCCGTGTCATGGCCCAAGTCGCTCCCAGGCAGTCCCCCCACATGATCTCGGCCATCAAACGACTAGGGGAAGCCCTGCCAGCAACCATCGCATCTCACATACAGCAAACCGCCACCTATCTACGACAACAGCCAGTCGATAGGCTTTTCGTCGCCGTTCTGGAAACCCTCACCCGCGCCTGGCGTGAACAACGGCGTGTCCATATCTGGTATGGACACCATTTTTTAGACTTTGCGCCCTACTTCCTGGAAGTCAAAGCGGACGGCTCATGGTATGTCCTCGGCGTAAACGAAACGACGGAACACATCCAGGCGCTTCACTTACGTCGCATCACCCGTGCCGAACTTCAAGACACTACTTTTAAACGTCCCCACAAGTTTGACAGCACAACGTATCTGAGCGGCGACTTTGAAACTCTCATCAACAACCAAACCTCAACTATCGAAATCACACTGGCCGCCAGCCCACAGGCCACCCGGCAAATCACTCGAGATCGCCAACCCATCACCCTTCACGACACACCCAAAGAGGACGAACGCGAGATCATAAGCTTCACGGCACCAAACTGGCAAGGCCTCCTACCGTGGTTACGCGCCTTCGGCCCACAAATAGAAGTTCTAACTCCGCTAGACCTTCGCACCCAACTTCGGCAAGAAGCTGAACAGACACTTGCCCGCCACCAATAAATATCCCCACGCATCATCACAACACGCGAGGATCACCCTGTAAGGTTCACGCCCCCGTAAATTAGCTGGCAGGTACCAGAATCTCCTGACCAACGAAAATCACATTCTCGTTGGTAATCACCGGGTTCAGTTCAACGAGCCGGGCAATTGTCGTCCCATAACGCAGCGAGATACGATAAAGGTTATCCCCGGTACGTACCGTATACGTTTCAAGCGTTGCATCATCATCGTCTGGCGCGGAGGTGAGCGTCGCTTCCTCAGTTGCCGTCGGGCCACCAGTATCCGCCGCATCATCGTCATCATCACCCCCAGTCGGGATTTGCAACGTCAAACCCCAGAAAATACGTGATGGGTTTACAATATCGTTAGCTTCCGCTAAATCCGTTACACTCACCCCAAACCGATTCGCAATCGAAAACAGCGTATCCCCCGGTTGGATTACATACTCATTCGCCACAGAAGACGTCGGCACAGCCGGGGGCGTCACCCCTTCGGTGGCCTCCTCTGTCACTTCTTCGGTTGCCGCCTCCTCTGTCGCTTCTTCGGTTGCCGCCTCCTCTGTCGCTTCTTCGGTTGCCGCTAGCATCGCCTC
>CAYWZS010000025.1:0-2580 GCA_964462905.1 uncultured Anaerolineaceae bacterium | reverse complement strand
CTTCTTCGGTTGCCGCCTCCTCTGTCGCTTCTTCGGTTGCCGCTAGCATCGCCTCCTCAGTCATTTCAGTAGTTGCTTCTTCTGTTGCTGCGGCCATCTCCTCAGTCGCTTCTTCGGTTGCCTCCTCCTCATCATCTTGAGCCGTAACCACCGACAACGCGAATACCCCAAGCGACAACACCAACAAAATGCTGAACCACAACCGAGTTTTGTTCTTCATAGTTTCAGTTTTCTCCTTGTGTGGGTGGCCGCAGCAAACCATGACCACCTCTAAATGCTTATCACGGTTATACATCTTTCCGTTTTGTTACGCCAATTTCCCCGCTTTTTTGCACTCATTCCCGTAACTTTCAAGCGGCTAGATTGTTACATACCATGGAACTCGCTGTGGGAAAATCACCTCACCGTGCTATAATGCACAAATTGAACAAGGGATAAACACCACCCTAAATATTCTTTGTACCTAAACTCCCTTTTTCAACACAGCAATCCAAATTTAGTTCAACAGCACTTTAGGATACTAACACCCTATGACCAAACGTTTCTTTGCACTTCTGGCGCTTGTCGCCGTGTTGGCACTGTCCGTGGCACCTCTAGCCGCCCAAGACACCGTCGAACTTCGCATTAGCTGGTACAACGACGGCAACGAAGGTGAGGTCATGCGTGACCTGCTGGACCGCTTCGAGGCCGAGAACGAAGGCATCACCGTTGAGTTGGACGAGGTTGCCTATCAGGTTATCCTCGACAACCTGCCGATTCAGCTTGAAGCTGGCGAAGGCCCGGACATGGCCCGTATCACTGACCTCGGTGGCCTGTCAGATTTCTACCTCGATATATCTGAGTATGTAGACGCGGAATATTGGGAAGAGAACTTCGGTGCCACACTAAACTGGACACGTCCGGCTGGTGAGGATGGCGTCTACGGCATGATGACCCAGCTCACAATTACTGGACCCTATGTCAACGTCACCCTCTTTGAGCAGGCTGGTGTGGAACTACCTGGCGCAGATGCCACCTGGGATGAGTGGATAAGCGCTGCTTCTGAAGTGGCCGAAGCCACAGGTACACCCTACGCTATCGCGATTGACCGCTCCGGTCACCGCATGGCTGGCCCGGCTGTCAGCATGGGCGCACAGTATTTCGACCCGGCGACCGGTCAGGTCAACCTAGTTGGCGATGAGGGCTTCCGCGAGACCGCTCAAATGATCGTCGATTGGCACGAGAGTGGCATCACCCCGCAGGAAGTTTGGGTCGGGGCTGAGGGTAGCTATGCGGCAGCATTAGACCAGTTTGTCAATGCTGAGTTGGTCATGTACATGAGTGGCTCTTGGCAAATCAATAACATGGTCGAGCGCGTCGGTGACGCCTTCGACTGGACCGTGGTTCCAAACCCCTGCGGACCGCAGGCCTGCACCGGCCTCCCCGGTGGTGCTGCCCTCGTCGGTATTGCAGACACCGAACACCCGGCTGAAGTTGCTACGCTGATGAACTACTTGGCCCAGACTGACGTCTATGCCGAGTTCGCAGCCCGCACGCTCTTTATCCCAGCCCACGTCGGCGCAGCCAACAGCGGCATCGAGTTCGAAACCGACAACGAAACCGCCCGCGCTGCCATCGAAACCTTCACCGCACAGGTTCCCCTGCTGCACCCGACCGCAGTCGCCCTTCAGGGTTATAACTTCAATAGCATCATTTGGCGTGAGGTTCCCAACCGTTTGGAGCAGGTCATCGTCGGTGAGCTAACCCTCGACGAAGCCATCCAGCGCGTCCAGGACGACCTCGACACCGCCATTGCTGAGGCCCAGTAACAATCGGTTATCGCTTTCGTAAGTTAAGCTAACATAATGGGCTGCTAGCGTGTGACGTGCTAGCAGCCCGTTTTTTTCCCTCGTGTCCAAACATTAAACTAGAGGTTTTGCCTTATGACCCAGGTAACAACCGGTAACGACCGTTTTAAGCGGTTCGTGGAGGAAAACAGCGCCAACCAAGACGCCAGCTTTCTCTCACGGCTACTCTACTATATTGCGCTGCCATTTATACTCGTCTCCAAACTCTTTCTGAACATCGTCGGCTTCATTCTGGACCGCATCCAGCAGGTTGTCGGGCTAGAGCGCATGGCCTATGTGTTTATCCTGCCCAATCTGCTTATCTTCGGGATTTTCGTCCTGTTCCCAATGGTGTTGAACTTCTACTACGCTTTTACAGGGGGTACGCGTATCTTCCCTGTAGACCGCGCCTTCGTCGGCATGGAGAACTTCGGCACCCTTGCCGACTGTGGCAACTACTTTGACCCCAACACCTGCGCCGAGGACACCTTCTGGCGGGCGATCGGCAATACCTTCTTCTTCGTGATCTTTCAGGTCACAGGCATGGTGTTGTTCTCCATGATTACCGCCTTAGCCCTCAACCAGAAGATAGCCCTGCGCGGTTTCTTTCGTAGCGTCTTCTTCTACCCCGTGTTGCTCTCCCCGGTAGTCGTCGGCCTTATCTGGCGCTGGATATTGCTCCGTAACGGCGTACTCAACGCCATCATCACTGGCACAGGCGGCGAGGTCATCAACTTCACCATCAGCGCGGAGT
>CAYWZS010000024.1:8910-44193 GCA_964462905.1 uncultured Anaerolineaceae bacterium | reverse complement strand
GGTGGGGGTTTATCCGGGCAACACGCCGACGCATCTCGACTATCTAACTGAGGTGATGCACGAAGCCGTGCGGACGTTGGGATAAAAAGCCTATCCCTAACCCCGATACAACTTGAGGAATCGTTTCTCGGCCTCCGGCGTCAATTTCGCGGACGGTAAAGACCACACTGGTCGTTGCCGCCACAAACAACGCTTGATCGCCCCACGCCCGACAGTAGGTTTCTAGGTCATCCAGCATCACGCTCTAGCCGAAATCATGTAAACGCAACACCTCGGCCAAGTCCGGGGTCAACAACGTACCCGGGTTACGCACCCCACTATATTACCGCACCACCAGCCGATACCCCGTCGCCGCCTCTAGCTGGTCGCTCAAGCGTGTCGCATCCGTCGCGCTGACCGGATCGACCAGTTTCACGCTCACCTCGCTCCGGTCAGTGTGAATACCTGGCCCCTTGCTCACCACCCAACCTGCCGAGCGCAACAACGCCCGCGCCTCGTCCAGAATCATATTTTGCATGGGGTTCTCGTGTAACCGTAGCGGATACCCGGTCTCGCGTGTGAGGTCTGCCATCTCATTCGTATACCGCGCTCCCACCTGTGGGCTGATAAACGTCAACACAATCTCACCACCCTTCAGGCCCGCCTTCTGTAGCCCGAACGGCTCTAGGGCCGAACGAACCAACCCATAAGCCGCGTTGATCTCCATCTGCTCACCGTCGGCAACAGGTGTTGCAGTTGTGGGTAGCACGGGCGCGGGGTCCTCGTCGCCACGGCGAATAATCAGGTCCAGCGTGTAGTTCGTCCGCTCGTGGAACGCCTCACGGACAGCTTCGGCGTCCTCATCCGTCAGGCCAGACACCTCCGCCGTCAACGTCTTACGGTTAATGTACAGGGATGGCGTCTTATCGAGTGAGGCATCCGCTGGTAACAAGTCGCGCACCAGGGTCATGAGTGCCTGTTGGTTGGTGGTCATGCGAATGTTGGCCTCCCAGCCCGTTTCCATCCGCAACGCCCGAATGATGCTATCGTATTGCCGCGCCACCGCCTCTGGAAAGTCGAAGTTGAGGACCAGCGTGTTTTTGTGCTGCAAAATCCCAACCTTCCGCAGTCCGGCCTCCGGCGGGAAGGCCGCCAACGCTGCATCACGGGCGGCCTGCTGGTCTACCGGGCCATCCGGCAGCACCCGTTCCACGCGCAGGCCGCGCCCCTCATTGACCGCACCGTCACGGGCCAACACCAACACCACCCCCGCCAGTTCGGCCTGGTAACGCCGATAGTCATCGGGGTCGTTTTCGTCTGGCGGGGTAACGAACGCCGTTGGGACCACAAGCGCATCACGGGTCGCCAGTTCCAGGCGTTTATCGTAGGGCATCACCCGTTCAACAGCCACTTCCGCCTCACGCATCAGGGCGTTGAGGGCTTTCTTCATCTCGCCGGGATCGTCGTTCTCGCCGCGCCAAGCCCCCAACGCCCACACAAAGGCATCCCCGCTGTGATGCGTCGCCCCGCCCCCCTGCATAACCCCCTCAAAACCGATCTCGTCAGACTTCTCGACCACCCCCAATCGAGGGTCACCGTTGGGGTTTCGCAGCACAACCAACTGCCCGGCAAGCCCCGGATTCGTCCGCATCAGGTGGGCGGACTGAATCGCCTTCTCCACCTGCCACCGTCTCCGCACGGTGAATTTGCGCTTGTCCTTCCAGTCCTGCGAGAAGTACAGCTTATCCGTCCCCAACACCGCTATCACATCGCCCTCGCGCTCCACATCGCTGTACCACACCTGCGCCAGTTCGCGGGCGCTGAACAGTTCGCCCTGGTGCCCAACCAACAGGTTCCACAGCGCCTCAGCTTTTAACGGGCGTTCTGGTGTCGCGATCTCGTCCACGTCGCCGTCCCCACGCAGGCGCAGGTTACGCCGACGGGCGACGGTCTTTTCCTGCCCGGCCTTGGGACGGCTCACCTGCCGCCCCTTGTCCAACAGGGTATGCCACATGCTCTGGCGGGCGTCGCCGTCCCCATGCACCAGGAACACACGCCCAGCGTCCACCGCCTCGGCAATCGCCACGAGTTCGGCCTCGTCTGCGTGGGCGCTCAGGGAGTACTTGCCCAACTGGCAGTTCACACTCACGCGCTTGTTCCCCAGTTGCAGGTAAGGTGTCTCGCCGCGCTCCTTGCGGCTCATGATGGCCTGCAACATCCGCCCAGGACTCTCCTCATCCTGGTAGCCCGTGAGGAAAATCGCGTTGCGTGGGTCCGTCGCCATGGATGCTGCGTAGGCGACACTTGCGCCCCCGGTCAACATCCCGCTGGACGCGATAATGATGCACGGGTCCGGGCTGTTGATAATCTCCTCGCGCATGGCCCGGCTGCGAACAGGTTTCACCTTGCCCCGGAAGAACAACGGACTATTCCCGGCGGCCTTCAGCGTCGCCTTCGGTAGAATGTCGGTGAATCTGCCGTAGGCATCACACACGGCGCGGACCATGCCGTCCACATAAACCGGGACCTTCAACTGGTCCTCGTAGGCCAGCAAAATCTGGATGACCTCCTGGGCACGTCCCAGCGCAAAAGCAGGAATCAACGCTTTACCGCCGCCCTCTGTGACCTGTGTCAGCGCGTCCATAAGCCGCTGTTCCTCAAAGCGACGATTCGCGTGTTGGCGTCCGCCGTAGGTGCTCTCAAGCACAATCGCATCGGCATTGATGCGCGGTGGCTTGGCGCTCGCGACCGTGCGCTGTGGCGAGACGGACACATCGCCACTCATCACAAGCACGCCCTCGGTTGTCTCAAAGGTGAGCATCGCCGCCCCCGCAATATGCCCGCTAATGGTAGGCGTCACCTGCACATCCACCCCCAACGCCAGCGCCTTGTTAAAGTCAATCGGTTGCCAGTTGTTCAACAACCGTTCCACATCGGCGGCGTCGTACAGCGGCAGCTCGCCCTCCGCCTCCAAGCGCGACTCCATCAGCCGTGAGCTATCCTGAAGCAGCACCCGGCTTAACTCAATCGTGGCGGCGGTGGCATAGATCGGCACATTGGGATACTGGCGCACCACCTGCGGGAGTGCGCCCGTGTGGTCCGTATGGGCGTGTGTGACGAGGATCACGTCCGGCCCGCCGATGTCCGTCAAGTAGGCGAGGTGTGGGAGCTGGTCGTTTTGTAGGCCCCGGCTCGTCTTGGGGCTGATGCGAATCCCCGTGTCCACCAAGATTTTCTTACCCGCGACCTCAATCACTGTGCAACTTGCGCCGACCTCGTCCGCGCCGCCCAGGAAGGTTAATTTCATAACTGTGTGGTTTCCGTTATCCGTGCGTCGTGCCGGCTAGTTTAGCACGAACGAGGTGGGATCGTAGAGACAAGAACCAACGAAACAGACCGGGACGACATCCCCGAATAAAAAACATGTAGTAACCCCCGTCATACATCACTGTCATGGGAGTTTCCGTGTTATTCTATAGGTAACACAGGATGAAACGAGGAGCAAACCACGATGACACGTACAATTAACCAGGTTATGTCCGGCCTCGCCATCGGGGGCGGTGTGGGGGCTGGGTTGGGCGTTGCGCTCCAGGACTGGACGCTCGGCGGGGTGCTGGGCTTGGGCTTGTCTGTCATGTGGATTGTGGTTTTCGTAGGCGCGGGCCAGCGCAAAACCTAATCCCGACGTAAGGGGCGGTCCACCCATCGCCCCACTGTAATATCCTCGGTCATCCCCTGGTATTTCATCTATTTTTTCTGAGCGGGCAACCTCAACGGCTTTGCGTCTATCAAAATTTGGCAGTTTGCCGCATCTACCGCTCCGCAAAACCTGCAACATATCCCCACCATGCCACGTATTGTAAGTAATTCGACAGGCGGACCTCTCACATTTGAGGGGTCTTTGAACATATGATCTTGTGATAATATAAATAGAACATGAGAAAGCAAAATTCCTGTCGCCGGGTACGACAGTTCTACTGGAAGCGAGGAGCGGGGACATCATGAAACTGGTCGAGGGCATTCGGATTGCCATCACATCTATCTTTGTGAACAAAATGCGGGCGGCGCTGACCATGCTCGGCATCATCATTGGTGTGGCTGCTGTGATTAGCCTCATCAGCCTGGGGCGTGGCGTGGAATCGTGGGTTGCCAATGAGTTTAACTCACTAGGGGCCAACATGTTGATTGTCTCCCCCGCCCAGCCGGAGTCTGACGAGCGCACACGCATTGAGCCGTTAACCAGGGCTGATGTCGAAAACCTGCTGAACCGTAACACAGCCCCCTCAATTGCAGACATCGCCGCCCAGTATAACCTGTCCGGCTTTGTCCGCACGGAGGGCGAAACCATGTCCACCAGTGTGCGCGGCGTGACTGTCAACTATCAGGCTGTCCGTAACTGGGACACATTGTATGGGACGTTCTTCACACAGGCACACATTGACGAGGCGGCGCGGGTGGCGGTTGTAGGGGTGGATGTGGTGCTGGAGTTGTTCGGCGACGCGGACTACGACCCCACCGGGGAGCTTGTGACGCTGAATGACCGCACCTTTACCATCATCGGCGTCATGGAATCGCGGGATGAGCCGTTCAACAACGACAACGGCTCCGTCCTGGTACCCATCACCACCGCGCAAACACGCCTCGCCAATGCACAGGTGCGCGGCGGGATGGAGGTGAGCATCATCTATGTACAGGCGACCGACCCAGACGCGACACTTACCGCCGACGAGGAGATCGACCGCTATCTCTACGCGGTCCATGATATTGAGGCGGAAGACCAACGCGACTACAGCATTACCAACATGAGCGAGAATTTGGAAATCGCCGGGCAGATCACCGCCATGTTGACGATCTTTCTAGGGATGATCGCGGGGGTGTCGTTATTGGTGGGCGGCATCGGCATTATGAACATCATGCTCGTTACCGTGACGGAGCGCACGCAGGAGATCGGGCTACGCAAAGCTGTCGGCGCGGAACCGACCGATATTCTGATCCAATTCTTGATGGAAAGCACATTGCTCTCCCTGTTGGGCGGGATCATCGGCATCCTAATCGGCTGGGGCTTTGCGGTTGCGGGGACCAACATCATGAGTGCCCTTACCCTCTCGGTAGATGTTGACGCAGTATTGGCCGCGACACTGGTAAGTAGCGCGGTGGGCATTGGCTTCGGCGCGTTCCCGGCGTGGCGGGCCGCCCGGATGCACCCGATTGACGCGCTACGCTTCGAGTAAATACACGCTTACTGTGAGCAAGGGAAACCAACCATGAAATTTGCGATTGTAAGCGAGAACATACGCATCGCGCTCACCGCGTTGCTGGCAAACAAGACGCGGTCCGCATTAACCATGCTGGGGATCACGATTGGTGTTGCGTCCGTGATTCTGCTCACGTCGGTCGGGCAGGCGGTGGAGGACTTCATCATCGGGGAGTTCTCTAGCTTTGGGACAAACCTCGTCTCCATCTTCGGCAAGGTCAACAACGACCTTTATGAAACGGCTAATCTGTCCCCAGACGAGAACAGCGAGTTGTTCGTGCCGATGACCGACGAGGACCTGCGGGCACTTCAGAACCCGTCTAATGTGCCGGATGCCGCTGTGGTTGGCGCGTCGGTCGTGGTGACGGACCCGCTGGAGTACCGCGACGAGGAATACGACGACGTGCAGATTGTTGGTGTGACGCCCAATTACCTGGAGGCTTTCAGCTTTACCGTTGGGTTGGGGGAAGAACTCACACAGGAGATGGAAGATTCCGCCGCACGGGTAGCCGTGATCGGGCAGGATGTGGTGGAGGATGTCTTTAACGGGGCGATTCCCCTGGGCGAGACGATCCGTGTGGGGGGCGTCCAGTTTGAGGTGATCGGCGTGTGGGACGAGATCGAATCCGCGCTGAACCCAGAGATCAACAGTGTGGTGGTGCTGCCCATTACCACCGTGCAAAGGCGGCTCATTGGCACCCAGACGAACGACGGCGGCTATCCTGTAACCGAGATTGTAGTGCAGGCCCGCAGCGCCGATGTCGTAGAAGATGTCGTGCTCCAGGCCCGCGAGACGCTGCGCGATGTGCGCGACTTGGACGACGACGAGCAAGACACATTCGTGGTCTTTTCGCAGAACTCGTTGCTAGACACGCTGGACACCACCACCAGTTTGTTAACGGCCTTCCTAGGCGTGATTGCGGGCATATCGCTACTGGTGGGCGGCATCGGCATTATGAACATCATGCTTGTGACCGTGACAGAGCGCACCCGTGAGATTGGCGTGCGAAAGGCGATGGGTGCCCAACGGTCGGACATCCTGACACAGTTCTTGATCGAGTCCGTGTCGCTGGCGGTGGTTGGCGGGGCCATCGGCACCTTTATCGCCACGGCTATGAGCCTGCTCACCTCAACACTCGTGCCAAACCTGGACGTGAGTGTGTCCGTTGGGAGCGTGATCCTGGCGGCGGGTATTAGCCTGGCGGTGGGGACATTCTTCGGCGTGTACCCGGCCAACCGCGCCGCCAACCTCAACCCCATCGACGCACTACGCCACGAATAAGCGCCGCTGGCAAGGCACCCGGTCCTCTGTCACAATCGGTCACAAACCGTTATAGACAGAGGACAATTCCCTGATGCAAAAGATCATCGTAACGGGCGGAAGCGGCAAAGCGGGCCGCGCCGTCGTCCAAGACCTGATGGACCACGGCTACACCGTCCGCAATGTAGACCTGGCCGCCTCACCCAATCCAGACGTCCCCTCGCTCATCGCAGACCTGACGGACTACGGCCAAACGGTAGATGCGCTGGCAGGCTACGACGCTGTGGTCCATCTCGCGGCGATCCCTGCGCCCAACATCCAACCGAGCGAGGCCACTTTCCGCACGAACATCACCAGCACCTACAATGTCTTTCAGGCGGCGGTCACGCTGGGGATGCAGCGCGTGGTGTGGGCCAGCAGCGAAACCACGCTTGGCCTACCCTTCGACCGCGAACAGCCGGACTACGCGCCTATTAACGAGGGACAGACGCCCCTGCCCGAATCATCCTATGCGTTGTCGAAGGTGTTGGGCGAGGAAATGGCGCAACAGTTCAACCGCTGGAGTGGGATGCCTATCGTCGGGCTACGCATCAGCAACATCATGGAGCCGCACGACTACGCCCGCTTCGCCACCTGGCAGGACGACCTAACGATTCGTAAGTGGAACCTGTGGGGTTATGTGGACGCCCGCGACGTGGCGCAGGCCTGCCGTAAGTCGCTGACGGCGGACGTGACCGGGGCGGAGGTCTGCATTATCGCAGCGGCGGACACCTGCATGACGACGCCCAACGCCGACTTGATGACCGCCGTCTACCCAGATGTGCCGATTCAGGGGGAGCTAGGCGAACACGATACCCTCTTGAGCATTGCACGAGCGCGGGTAATACTGGGCTACGAGCCGGAATACAGTTGGCGCGAGCAAGTCTAACCACACTGTATACGGCTTTCACGGGCCAGCCGGATTACAATGTACGCCACGTATCAACCATAATGGGAACGATTGACCTATGAGCAGCAAAAAACAACTGGCAGCGGAGGCTATCGTGCGGTTGGGTGGGGTGCCGATGCTCAACACCTACTGGGGCAAGAAGCGCCTCACAGTGCTGGCCTATCATCGCGTCACCGCGCTTGAAGACGGGGGCTTTGACGACTTCCGTCCTATGGTGAGCGCGACACCGCAACTGTTCGACACGGAAATGGCCTTCGTGAAGGCGCACTTCAATGTCATCAGCCTGGACGACCTACGCGGCGCGATCCTGCATGGGAACGGCCTGCCGGACAACCCGCTGCTCATCACCTTCGACGGTGGCTACCTGGACAACTACATCAACGCGTTCCCAATTCTGAAGAAGTACGGCTTCCCGGCGGTGATCTTCCTGACGACGAGCCGCATGAACGACACCGAGACGCCGTTGTGGTGGGACTGGGTGGCGCGGGTCTTTCACCGAACAACCCAGGCCCAGGCCGACCTGCCCCTGGTGGGCGCGGTGGACCTGACGGGTGAGGCGAAGCATGACGCGCTGCATACCGTGATGGACGCGCTCGAGGCGGTCCCCGAAAACGAGAAGCTGGACACTATCGCAGAGATTGGCGCGGCGCTGGGCGTGACGGACGTGAGCGGGGGACCGCTCTTCCTCAACTGGGAACAGGCCAAAGAACTGGTGAACAATGGGATCACATGCCAGAGTCACACGGTAGACCATCCAATTCTGACGCGGATCTCGCAGAGTGAGGTTGTGCGGCAGATTCGAGACTCGCGGGCGGCGATTATGGACCACACCGGGCAAGAGGTCTACGCCTTTGCCTACCCGAGCGGCACCCCGGCGGACTATGCGCCGGAGACGATAACGGCACTTACGGCGCACGGCTATGATCTGGCTTTCACGCTGACGGCGGGGCCGATGCGCTGGGAGGCGGTCAAAGCGAATCCGTTGCAGATTCGGCGGGTGTACCTGGACAACAAAGACACGTTGCAGGTGTTCGCGGTGAAGGTGATGGGCGTCCCGGCGTTCCTGGAGCCGCTGGCGTATCCTGAGATGGGGTAGTGCCGCCGCTGCCATGTGCTGTTTTTTCGGCGGCGGCGGCAAGGTGTTATTTTTTTCTTGCTGCTGCCGCCGTTGGGACTTGGTACCTCATACCTAATCTCTTGTAATTACTCGGCTTGCCCCCCCCGACGGCTGCGCCGTCTACACACTGTCGTACACCTGACTACAATGGGGGAAAATAACCCCTGAGAGGAAAACCCGGTGCAACTCGTACCCGAAAGCTACCGTGACCTGATTAGCGACAGGTCAAAGGCAATTGCGTACTTGGCAACGATGCTCGACAACGGCGCACCGATCACTGCGCCGATCTGGTTTGACGTGCAGGGCGAGTTCTTTCGCTTTGCAACTTCCCCGAACAGCCTCAAGTTCAAGAACATGGTGGCGCGTCCGCAGGTGTCGTTATTGATTCAAGACCCGGACGAGGTATACCGCTATATGCAGGTTCGCGGACGGTACGCCGAGCACACGACTGTAGGGTCTGCGGCGTACCTGCATCGGCTGTCCCGGCGCTATATCGGCACGGACTATCCGGCGGAACTGGGCGGCGATGATGTGATTGTGTCCATCCGGCCAGAGAAGGTCAATGTGTTCGCGTGGGATGATTAGCAGTGGGCGGACGCGGCCCGGTTGCCGCGTCCGGTGTGGGTAATGCCCGTGCAAGGCGTTTTCAACGTAGCACGGAATGGATGGTAGAGGGTGGGCATCTGCCCGGTCATTTGCACGGACATTTGCACGGACATCCGCCCACCGTAAGGTTGGCAGCCAACCAGGAACGCATCGGCAATTCCGTAGAAGGACAGGCGGTTTTCGGGACGGGCGAAGCCGTGGCCCTCGTCCGGATAGAGGACGTAGGTGACGTAGGTGACGAGGATGTTCTTGGCCTGCATTGCTGTGACAATCTGATCGCTTTCGGCCTGCTTCACACGCGGGACGGTCGCTACCTGGCCGATGAGCATTTCATCTGGGAACTGGGTGCTGATTCCGTTCATGCGGACGGTGACGCCGTTGATGGGGGTCAGGTCGCGGGTTTCCCGGCTGACTACATCCGTGGTGATGTAGAGGATGTGGGCGTTAGAGTAGGCCCAGAGGTAGAAACGCACGCCGGGTACGGCGGCGGTGGGGTCGGGTCCCTAACCGGGGCGACCCACACGTTGAGGACACCATTTACCGGGGCAACATAGCTGAGGTCGTTTCCGTCATGGCTGAGTTTGACCTGGGTTGCCGGACAGGACTTTGCGCGGAATGAGCATGTCGTCTCCCCTATATCTAACCGTTTCGGTTGCTATGATAACGGCAAAACTGATATTTGGCCGAAGCACTTGGCGTCTGTATAATCTTCGCTCTATCGAAGCAGGGCTGAAAGTGGATAGGTGACGATGAATCGTGAATTTCACAGTTGGTATAGCTGGCGACTGAACCGCCAGATGGAGATGTTGGTATTTGGGCACGCGGGGGCGAAGATGTTGGTGTTCCCGACCTCGCAGGGACGCTTTTACGAGTGGGAGGACCGGGACATGATCGGGGCATTGAGCCACGAGATCAACAACGGTTGGCTACAGGTGTACTGTGTGGACAGCATCGACGCGGAAAGCTGGTACGCAAGCTGGGCGCACCCGGGGGGAAGGGCATATCGTCATCATCAGTACTTTGAGTATTTGCTCAACGAGGTTGTCCCGCTGATGGACGACCGCAACCCGAACCCGTTTATGATTGCGGCTGGGACGAGTTTTGGCGCGTTTCACGCGATGGGCTTTGGGCTGAAGCACCCTGGCCTGGTGAACCGCATTATCGGCATGAACGGGCTGTATGACATCCGGGCGTTTACGGGTGGCTACAGTGATGATTATGTGTATTTCAACAATCCGGTTCAGTTTATCCCCAACGAGAGCAACCCGGGGCGCATTCACGCGTTGCAGCAGTTAGACATCATCATGACGGCTGGCAAGGGCGACCGCCTGCTGGAGGAAAGCCGGAATATGTCGCGGGTGCTGTGGGATAAGGGCATCGGGAATGCGCTACGTGAGTGGGACGGTTGGGCGCATGATTGGCCGTGGTGGCGGCGGCAGATTGTGATGTATGTGAGTGGGCACGACTAGACGACACAAGCTCCACACCAGGCGGCATTTCGATGACTGGAAAACAACCTGAACGCGTGCAATCTCAACGAGAAAGTGACCTCAGCTATGACGATGACCCTCACCACCTGGAATGTCAATGGTATTCGTGCTGTCGAAAAGAAGGGCTTCGCCGAGTGGTTGGCGACGGCCCAACCCGATGTGCTCGGCGTGCAGGAAACAAAAGCTGCGCCGGAACAACTCAGCGATAAGCTTACACAACCATATGGGTATCATGTACATTGGGCTGTTTCGACGGTGAAGAAGGGCTACAGCGGTGTCGTGCTGTACAGCAAGCGCCAACCGAACGAGGTTCAGGTGGGCCTGGGTATTGAGGAATACGACCAGGAAGGCCGCACGGTTATCGCCCACTATGATGACTTCGTGTTTATGACGGCTTACTTCCCGAACGGGGGGCGTGACCATGCTCGCGTCCCGTTCAAGATGGCGTATAAGGCGGCCTTTCTGGAAAGGGCCGAGGTCTTCCGCGCAGCGGGGAAATCCGTGATCTTCTGCGGCGACATCAACACCGCCCACAACCCGATTGACCTGGCGCGCCCCAAGGCCAACGAGACGAAAACGGGCTTTCTGCCAGAGGAGCGCGTGTGGCTGGATGAGGTTGTGAGCAAGGGTTGGGTGGATATTCACCGCCACCTGAACCCGGAGGCTGAGGGCGAGTATACGTGGTGGAGCTATCGCGGTGGAGCGCGTGAGCGCAATGTCGGCTGGCGGTTGGATATGTTCTTTATCACGCCGGAATTGGTCGACAAGGTGACGGCCTCGACGATCCACCGCGACGTGATGGGGTCGGATCACTGCCCGGTTTCCCTAACGCTCGACCTCGACTAACCCCCACGCAACAACCTAGCGGGCGGCCCTGCTGCCGCCTGAAAATCTCCTTTTGTATTTCACAAATTGCCCCCATGAATTGCTTGCATGTTAGGCTTTTGGGTGATACAATCATGTCAACATGTTAACATTGAATATAGTGAATAGGATTTTACCATGGAACGAGTCAAGGGGCGTTTGAACGAGCAGGCCATCGCATTGATTGAGGCGATTGGCAACGCAGGTGGGACGGACATGTATGTGAGCCGGAGCGCGATAGCCAAGGCACTTGGTAAGCCACGCCTGAGCGCGTCTGACACGGCTGTGCTGGACCTGCTGGCGTCGTTAGGGTTCATTGACCGTGGGGAGCAGGAGACGAACGCGCCATCTGGGTACAAGATCGTGTATCGTGTCACGCCGGAACAACTGATTTACATTGCGTCGAATTAGGCCAATGATAGCACATACTCAATAACCTGCACAAAAAGGGAAACCAAGGATGAGGGTCATCACCCTATTGAACGAGAAGGGCGGTTGTGGCAAAACCACGCTTTCTGTCCACATTGCGGCAGGGATCGCCAGGCGTGGACACCGTGTACTGTTGATCGACAGTGACCCGCAAGCCCACGCGACTATCGCGCTGGGTATGAAGGAGTTCGGCGGCCTGTTTGAGTTGCTGATCCGTGAGGGCGACTGGCAGAAGGTCGTCCAGCCTGTCCCGGCGGAGAATTATGCTGGACGTAACGGGGGCGCACTCTATTTGCTCCCATCGAATATTGAACTCCGCGCTATCCCGCAACTGCTTCAGGATGTTGCTGCCTTCCGCACGCGCATCAACGAGCTACGTGGGATTATCGACTATGTGATCGTGGACACGCCACCTACCCCATCGCTACTCCACGGGACGATTTACATGGGGACGGACTACGTTATTCACCCCACGCTCTGCGAATATTGGAGCTTCGACGGCCTCAGCAAATCTATGATCCACCGCAAAAAGGCCAACCAGCAACGTGCGGCGACCGGGCAACCGCCACTGCAATTGTTGGGCATTGTGCCGACGATGTACCGCTCAAAGACGGTTGAGCACAGCGAGAACTACAATCAGCTTCGGCAGCAGTTCGGTAAATTTGTGTGGCGGCCCGTTGCCAACCGCATTGTGTGGGCGGAGGGCACGCGCCTCAAGCAGCCGGTGTGGATGGTCAACCCGGTATCAAAGGCGGTGGCAGAGATCGAAGGCATCATCGACCAGATTCTGACGACAACCCAAGAACGGAGTGACTCATGAGCAAGCGCAAAAACTTCGGCAGCGCCTTTCGTGATGATCTGACGGAGGATGCTGTCAGCGATCCATTTGAGGCAGACAGCGCCGAGGGATCTGGCGAGGGCACACTGGGCGACGAGAACATCTTCGGGCAGATTGCATCGCCTGCCCAGAGCAAGCTCGTCATCCACAAGGACGGGACGATGAAGTGTGGTGCAGCCGAACTCACCAAGACAGGGATCACGAATGTGGGTGATCTTGGTGAGCAGGATTTGCGCTACTTTGGCGATGTGGTGTTCCAACTAGATAATGCTGTTCAATGGTGGATTGGCGATTGGCTAAACCGCGTTGAGATTGTTTGGGGCGAGAGCTACGAGCAGATTGCAGAAAACACGGGTCGCGAAATTTCTACACTTTACGATTATAAGAGCGTTGCAAAAAAGGTGCCTTTCTCTGTACGGACAGAGGAGCTTTCGTACAACCACCACCGTGTGATTGCCTATGACGCCGACCCACAAAACGAGGCTGAGTGGCTCTACTGGATCAACCTCGCGTTGGAGGGTGAGGACGGCAGACGTTGGAGTGTGGCCCGGCTCAAGCGTGAGATCCGGCAGCAGCTTACCGAGAACCAGCAGACTGGGGCTGATTGGTTTCGCCCGGTTGAGGTGCTCATGGGCAAGTACACCAAGCAGCGATGGCGCAAGCTGGACAAGAACTCGCGCAAGGCGATTTACAACGGCCTCAGGAAGGTACTACAGAACATGGAGGAGTGGGGCGTCTGACGTTGAACCTGCTGCTACGCTTTCCAGTGCAACCCCGTGCTGTCTCCCGCTCACGGGGTTTTTCGTGCCGGGTTTGCGTCCTGATATAGTGGGGGAATGGGGAGAGAAAACCCTCCTGCCGACCCCCCTATTGCCCCTCCTGCCACCCCAAATGTAAAAAAGTGCTAAAACCGTCAAAGCACCGTTAGAAGCCCGTCCAAGCACGGATTGTTATCCCAGGCGGTGAGTCACCCTACCCACCCATTCACCATCTATGCCGCGTGCATACTCCGAACGACTGATGCCTATCAGCGTGTAGCAACCAATATGCAGAGCGGATTTTTGTAGACTGACCGCACAGCAGACGATGTGCAAATCAATGTTATGGTGACTACTCAGGTACTCGCCTGAATACCCCCATAAGTGGGGGAGGGGTGGCGCTTCAGTGCTGGGGTGGGGGGCAAACTGAGTAGTTGCTGTTAATGTTGCATATTAGAGGGTAGAGCGCAGTGGGGGGGGGGTGGTTTTTGCCGTAAACTGAGTCAGGGTTTGTGTTAGGCATGACTCACAAAACACACATGTATTAAGATTCACCATGAATTCTCAAGGGGAACTTTTTGCTTTTGAATTGGACAAAGGGAAAAAGTTGGAGTATACTGCGACCACATTCTAGGATGTGTTGGTTGGTCTTGGTTTTTGTGCAATTGTGGTTTTTCGGAACTACGTCTAAAAAAAAGAACCCACCCGCAAGGCGGGTGGACCAACCAAGAGAAAAATATGCTTGCACGGGCGATATTTTCTCAGAGATTTATGAGGAGGGGTAAGACCTTCCCGAAAGGAATTCCATGACCTCCCATGTGCTCAGTTTAACACATAGGAGGGAAAAGACAAGACCTGCCCCGCGCACATGGGGCCAAATTTGAAGGGAAATTGACATGAAAACAGCGAATCCGGGAATTTTCCCCCACCAAAAATCGAACTCACCCAACACGCTGGATGAAATTCGCAACCAGGTGATGGACCTCATCGAGCAGGCCACCGGGCAACGCCAAGCCATCATTGCTCACGCGCTCATTGTGGACTTCTTCGACCGCGATCACAACGCGGCAATCCTCCTCAACCAAATCTTATACTGGACGGCCCGCACTAAAGACCCTGACGGCTGGTTCTACAAAACCTACGATCAGTGGCACCAAGAACTGCGCTTTAGCGTGTACCAGGTCATGCGGATTGTGCGGGGTGATAACCGTGTGTTGAAGGAAAAACGCACCCTATGGTCTATCGGCCTGGAAACAAAAGTCTGTATGGCCCCTAACGGGCGGAACGCCGTGCATTACCGCCTGAACATCCCGGCCTTTATGACAGCGTTTACCGAGTGGCTGGCAGAAACCTACGATATTGTGTTTGATGGAAAAGCAACCGTGCACACAGCACAGCAACGCACACAATCTGACGAGAAGAAGATCAACCTGTTCACACGCTACAAGTCCGCTTTTGGGAACGCCACCAAGCAACAACGGCGGCTCATCTGGAAGCATCAACATGCCCTGGGACGCAACCGAGCCTACCAGATCGTCGCCGATTGCGTGGGCCGCGTCCGTGACTGGAACGGGGTTTCGCGTGTGTTGGATGATGCTGTGCTGGAGTTGTTGACCCGACCCGACAAGCCCACCGTCCAGGTGAAGCCACAGCCATATGTTTTTGAGCATCAGCACGAAACAACGCTGACGCCGTCCACCCGGATTACGGATACCCTTCGTGGTGAGTGGCAACACGCGGCGAACATGCTACGCTTGCATATGCGCTCGGACTATCACGCATTACTAGACACGCATCAGCTTGTAGATCATGACACAGGTGATGGTGAAACCCTGACGATAGCCGTGACGCATTCCCAAGTTGCCGACACCCTGATGGGTCGTTGGTCGCGATTTGTCCGCCGCTATGTGAGCGACGCACTCGGTCGCGAGGTGACACTGCGCTTCGTTAGCTACGAACGGTGGATGCGACAGCAGGAATAGCTGCCACATACAACCCACAAGAAAATCTGTCTTGCACGGGCGATTGAGATCAACAGAGATCATCGCTTGCTACTGATTCACACCCCTTTGGAAAAACACCCCAATTTCCCCAAAATTCACATCAAAATCACAGGTTAAACGCGCATATTTTGGGCCTTTAGCATCGTTTTCCGCCACGATAGATTTTTAGGCTGACCAAATTTAACATGCCCACAGATTGCGAATTAGACAAACTACAGGTTATAACATCCACAATGCAAATATTTTTCTTATACAGAGAGTACAACCATAAATCTTTTGATATTTTAAATAGCCATCAGGACGATTTGACTGTGCCATACGTTACAGACCCTGTTGGCGAATCAAGCCCTCACCCTAAAGCCTTCTCCCAGCGCAGTGTTCGGGAGGAGGGGCCGGGGGATGAGGGCAAAACAGCAGTGAAATCAATTGACCAACAACATCTGTTACACTCGTCCCTATGTACGCAAAATACTTGATAGGTCAATATGTCATATTCTCCCATTAAAGATCACGGCATTATCGGCAATATGCGAACGGCTGCACTCGTCAGTAAAAACGGTACGATTAGCTGGTTGTGTTATCCTCGTTTCGATTCATCATCTGTGTTTGCCAGTATCCTCGATCATGAATGTGGTGGTTATTTTGAGATTCATCCCACACAGGAAAATGTGACCTACCAACAGTTTTACTGGCCGGAAACCAATGTTTTGGTGACACGTTTTATCTGTGATAATGGGGTGGGTGAAATTCGTGATTTTATGCCGATTGAGCGTGATGGTAGCGTTACCCGTTCACAGATCGTCCGTCAAGTATTGGCTGTGCGTGGTGATATTTCGTTCCGACTCCGCTGTGACCCTGCCTTTGACTATGCACGCGGCAACCACGAAACGCAGATCGAAGATACGGGTGCAATCTTCATCCACAACAAACAAAGCTGGCACCTCACAACGCAGATAGCCCTAAAACGCGCTGAGCGTGCCGTAGAGGCAAATTTCACGATAGTGCAGGGCTTTACCGTGACCTTCGCATTTTTCGCTGCTGATGAGCGTCCTGTGGCGGCGTTGTCCGAAGCAGACGCAGAGAACACCTTCAAAGATACTGTAGCCTACTGGCGTCACTGGTTGAGTCTCTGTACATACAAAGGTCGTTGGCGGGATCAAGTTTATCGTTCGGCGCTCGCACTCAAATTGCTGACATATGAGCCAACAGGAGCTATCATCGCCGCACCCACAATGGCATTGCCGGAGGATATCGGCGGCGAGCGGAATTGGGACTATCGCTACGTATGGATTCGTGATGCAGCCTTCACGCTCTACGGGTTGATGCGAATTGGGTTCACAGATGAAGCAGCCGCATTCATGAATTGGTTGATTGAACGGACGCGAGAACAGGATACGCCCGTGGGTCCGTTGCAACCTCTGTACGGTATTGGGGGCGAAAGCGTGATTAAGGAACATGAGCTAGACCACCTGAGTGGTTACGAGAACTCGCAACCGGTACGGTTGGGCAACGCAGCCTATAACCAATTACAACTGGATATTTATGGTGAGCTGATGGACGCTGTTTACCTGTACAACAAATACGGTGAGCGGATTTCCTACGACCTGTGGGCACACCTACGCCTAATGCTGGACTGGGTGTGTGATAATTGGCAGCAGAAGGACGAGGGAATTTGGGAAGTTCGTGGAGAAAAACAGAATCTCGTCTACTCCAGGTTGATGTGCTGGGTTGCTTTGGACCGTGGTATGCGCCTGGCGGATAAACGTTCGTTCCCGGCCCCGGTGGAACGCTGGCGCACAGAGCGGGATACCATCTACGAGGAGGTTATGGACTGGGGTTGGAGTGAAAACATTCAGGCGTTCACACAGTCCTATGAGGTTGAGACGCTGGATGCTTCCGCTTTGATTATGCCGTTGGTGTTTTTCATGGCTCCGTCGGACCCACGTATGCTTAAAACCATTGACGCGATTTTAAAGACACCAGAAGATGGGGGTCTCACTGAGGATAGTTTGGTCTATCGCTACAACCCAGGTCTATCCAACGATGGTTTAGAGGGTGAGGAAGGTACATTTAACATGTGTACTTTTTGGTTGGTGGAGGCCCTGACACGAGCCGGTCAACACGACCCGGCCCGTTTGGACCATGCGCGGCTCCTGTTCGAGCGTATGTTGGGTTACGCTAACCATCTGGGCCTGTATGCGGAGGAAACGGGTAAGCGTAACGATGCGTTGGGCAATTTCCCACAGGCTTTCACCCATCTGGCGCTGATTAGTGCAGCCTTCAACCTGGATCGTATCTTGGATAGTTAGTGCGGGCTTGGCACATATGGGAGGCCGAGTGCCCGTGCGGACGCTTCGTAAGCGTCTATGTTGCGTGTCATGAGCGCGAAGACCATATCCGGGTCATCGGTCGTTAGGTCGGACTTGTACCATTGTACTGTGTGGTGGATCGTATCACGAAAATCCCACACGGGTGTCCAACCAAGGAGCGCCTGTGCTTTGTCGATATTGAGCTTGAGCAGATGTGCCTCGTGAGGTGCATCTGGGTCGGACTGGTCCTGCCAGTCGCCGGAACCCCAACCCTGTATCAGCAAGTTGACCAGGGTTTCAACGGTGCTATTGGCGGCACTAGTCGGCCCGAAGTTCCACGCGCCACTCAACGATTTATCTGAATCCAATATTGCCCCTAACCACAGGTATCCGCTTAATGGCTCTAGCACATGCTGCCAGGGGCGTGTTGCCTGTGGGTTGCGGACTGGGATCGGCTTACCGTGGCTGAGTGCATGGATGCAATCCGGCACTAGTCGGTTGTCTGCCCAATCGCCACCGCCGATGACATTGCCACTACGAACAGATGCGGCCCGCACAGTTGATTTTTCCGTATTAAAGTATGAGCGCAGATACGAACTGACAGCGATTTCCATTGCGCCCTTGCTGGCGCTGTAGGGATCGTAGCCGCCAAGCGGATCGGTTTCACGGTAGCCATAAACCCACTCGTTGTTCTCGTAGACTTTATCCGTTGCAATCAAAATCAGGGTTGCATTCAGGTTCGTTTGGCGCACGGCCTCCATTACCGCAACGGTTCCCATCACGTTGACCTCGAATGTCTCCATCGGGTTACGATAGGCCTCCAAAACAATTGGCTGTGCTGCCATATGAAAGATGAAATTGGGACGTGTTTCCGCGAGTAGTGCCGCAAAGGTTGCCATATTGCGAATATCGCCGTGGTGGTGGTGTATCCGGTTTTCGAGGTCTGCACGGAGGAACAGATTACGCTCGGTTGGCGGTTCCAGCGAATAACCGATTACAGTTGCGCCTAGTCGCAAGAGATACGCAGATAGCCAGGCACCTTTGAACCCGGTGTGTCCTGTGATGAGAACGGTTTTGCCATTGTAGACGTTGTTGTACATAAAAAAATCCCCTATGCGGTGATGGTTGCACAGGGGATTCTGATGCTGAGTTGGACCCACGACAAGGGCGGGATTCTACGTTAAGCGTGGTTGCGGTAGGTGGGTTCGTACATCATATTTGCGATTTCGCCTTCTAGGTCCACAGAATGTTCTTGGGAAGTTCGCCCATCGGCATAGGCGACCCTGGCAACAGTGGGGGCGATCTTCAGCGAAATCGTGCGAATATTGGACAGCGCGGGGAACACACGCCCCATTGCAATATCGCCGCTACTTGTGTGGTTGTGTAAGCATAATTTCCCCTGCCTGTGTAGCACACGCCTTTATCATTCTGCGAGGAAAATAACATGATCTTTATGTCGCGCTTACTTCCTGTGCATGATTGTCTGATAGCATAAAAGTTAATAAGCGAAACGCACAACTGTATTGATAAATGAAAATAAGGAATTTATCGTATGAACGAACATCATATACAGACTGCTGATGTCCTGGTTATCGGCTCTGGGGCGGCGGGGATGCGTGCCGCCATTGCAGCCCACAATGCGGGGCGGGCCGTCGTAGTTGTCGGCAAGCGCCTCATGCGGGATGCGCACACTGTGTTGGCCGCTGGGGGGATCAACGCTGCGCTTGGCACGGTGGACCCGGAGGATAGTTGGCAACAACATTTTTCGGATACGCTCAACGAGGGCTATTACCTGTCTGACCCGCAAGTCGTTGAGATTATGGCGAAGGAAGCACCACAAGCTATCGAAGAATTGGTCGCATGGGGGGCAGATTTCGCCCGAACTGAGGACGGCAAGCTGGATCAACGTTACTTCGGCGCACACAAGTACCGCCGTACCTGCTACGCCGGGGACTACACCGGGCGCGAAATTCTCTACACGCTGGCGGACAGGGTTGAATCCCTGAAAATCCCGTTTGTTGAGCATCAGTATGTGACGTCGTTGCTGGTCCACGAGAACACCTGCTTCGGCGCGATGACCTTCGACATGACCACGGGTGAGCGAACCGTGTTCTTTGCAGATGCCGTCGTGTTGGCTGCTGGCGGCCACACCCGCCTCTGGCGTCGCAGTTCCTCCCGTTTGGGCGAGAACACAGGCGATGGGATGTATCTCGCGTTGAAGGCTGGTGTAGAACTGGCCGACATGGAGTTGGTGCAGTTCCACCCAACTGGGATGGTTGCGCCGGAGGATTGGGCCGGAACACTGGTGACGGAGGCCGTGCGCGGTGAAGGTGGGTATCTGCTCAACCGCAATGGTGAGCGTTACATGGTGAACTACGATGCCGAGCGTATGGAACTGTCCACGCGGGACCGTGTGGCCCTGGCGAATTACACGGAGATCATTGAAGGACGCGGCGGCCCGAATGGTGGTGTGTTCCTGGACATTAGCCATCGCGCTAAGGCATACATTCTGGAGAAACTGCCGCGCATGTATCACCAATTCATCGAGGCGCAGAACCTGGACATCTCCGAGGAACCAATGGAGGTCGCGCCCACCGCGCACTACACGATGGGCGGCGTGGTGGTGGACCCGTACACCCATGCAACCACGGTCAGCGGCCTATACGCAGCGGGTGAGGTCACGAGTGGCCTGCACGGTGCCAACCGGCTCGGCGGGAACTCGCTCGCGGAGACGGTGATTTTCGGTCGCCATGCGGGTGAGGCTGCCGCCACCTACTCAGCGAACCTGGGGGCGCGGGTGCAACCGCCGGAAATGGTGAAAGCCGCCCACGACGAACTGAGTGCCTTCGTCAAGCCAGCAGACGAGGACGCGCTAACGCTACTGGACAGCCTGCGTGATAACATGTGGGAAAATTGCGGTGTCATGCGTAATGAAGAGCGCGTGCAGAACGGGTTGGCACGTTTGGAACAAATCCGTGAGGCCGCCAAACGTGCCGGGACTGGGACGGGTGCGGATCAGGTGCTCCGGCTCGCCGCTGTGCTGGACCTACAAGGGGCTATCGTCTCCGCAGAGACAACGCTATTGGGTGCGTTGGAGCGCCGCGAGAGCCGGGGTGCTCACCAGCGTATTGACTTCCCAGAGACGAACCCACAACTGAAGGTCAACTTCCGCACCTACATGGATGCCACAGGTAAGATTCAGATCAGCCCGCGCCCGGTGGACCCCGTGCGCGAGGAACTGAAGCCCTGGGTAGACGAGGCCGCCGAGTTTGAGGTTGAGGGTCGCCTGTTGGAGTAGTCGGCGCTCATCACAACCGAATCAGCGTGTATTTGCGGGAGGCGTATGAATGTCTCCCGTTTGCGTTTTCTGCCCAAAATGCTTTCATACGGAGAAATCATGCTGCTGCCGAAATACACGGTCAGCAAAAGCGAAAGCCCAAAAGTGAAATCAAATTCGATGCTATGGTGCCAGTTATTGTGCAATTTACCCTGCTTAAACCGTATGAAATAGACTAAATGGCATGTGAACGAAACCACTCGTAAGTGAAAGATGAGAAAACGTTCTAAAATCGAAAACGGCGCGTGACTTTCGTGAAATGTGCGCTATACTCTCAATATATCATTAAAAGAAACCAATCGAAACTGACTGGTGTAGAAAAACTCAATTTTCGGAAATAAAAAGGGAAAAAGCATCATGAGTAACCAACCAATCACAATTTTCTGGAAGAACTTCCGTGGCGAAACTGTTTACACCGAGAGCCGTACCCTCGCTGAGGTCCTCACGTTACTCGAAGAAGACGATCGTGCTATCTACAACCGCTACGGCCTTCCCACAAACGAGATTGTGGATGACATGCAACTGCGTGATTGGTACGTCGCCCAGATGCAGAACATGGGTACCAGCGCCGCCGCCTAACTTTCCCCCCCCCGCACCCCCCCTGCACAAGGCGGCCCACATCAACGTGGGCCGCTTTCGTTTGCGATCAGGAACGCGCCGTCCAGGATGGCGAGTTGCAGGTTACCGTATGGCGACAGCACAAAGTAGTTGTAATACAGCGGGGCCTTGTTCACGTAGCGGTCGCCCTCGGTGATGCTGACCATAATTTCGGTGCCGATTACAGACTCGGCGGTGTTGGTTTCCCCCTCGGACAAAAAGACCACGCTTTGGTCCTCGGTGATGTAGCTACGGATGAACTCACGCAGCGCGGCGGGGTCATCACGCGGGATGTCGTCGCCTAGTGCTAGGAGGGCTTCGTCGTCTGGCACGAACAGTTGGACGTCTGTCAGGGTGCGAATTTCTTCGGTCATCCCGGCGCGGTCCACGAGGCCCAGGAACACGGTGAACTGGTCACGGATGTTGTAGCGGCTGATGTCGCGCAGGTAGGTGATGGGGTCTGCGTAGACGTGGGAGTAGCCATCGAGGAACCAGTTGTCATCCGCAAAGGTGCCGTCGAAGATGGACACGCTGATGTAGTACGGCTCGCCGTAGCCGCCGTCGAACTCGGCGATGACCTCACCTGTGTCGCTGTTGAGGATGGTTGTGGTGAAGATCTCCAGCGGGGCTTCCGCGACGGCTGCCTCGCCGTAGGTGATCTCGCTCATGACCTCGCGTCCATCGTAGAGGACATCAATGGCGCGGACATCGTCGAACAGGTTCACACGCATCCACGGCGACTGGGTGGACAGGTCTACATCGGAGCCGAGTAGGTCGCCGTATTCAAACGCACGGATGGCGGGGCGGCCCTGGTTGTCGTAGATGATGACTTCGTAGATGTCGCCGGGTGCAGCGTCGAAGCTCACGCGGAGCGTCTGCCCGGTGTTGGTCATGCCGCTGAGGTTCACCTGGCCGGGGGACACGATGAAGGGGGTTGTCCAGCCGAAGGCGAGCAGGTCGTAGTCGATTTCCGTCCCGGCGACGGTGATATCGTCCACGCGGAGGTCCTGGTAGTTGATGACGCGGACGACGATGCCGATGTCGTCCGTGGGGGCGCGGCGCTGGGTGCCGGTCTGCGCGAAAACGGGGACTGTGAATAACATCACAATCAGGGTGAAGGTGAGTTTGCGAATCATTAGGGGCTCCTTTGGTGTCGGGTTCACGTTTCTATTATGGCATAGGTTGGGTGATCTGGCGCAACATCCCCCGCTATCTTTGGGGGCGTGGACTTGGGCTAAATGGCCGTGTATCGGCCCACACCGTCATAAGGCCAATTTTTTAGAAGTGATCTAAGTGGGATGGCGGAGCAGCCCCCAAGACGAGCCGGGGCCTGCAAAACAACCAACTCCCACACCTGATCTACCTGACGGACATCGGCGGGCCGAGCGATCCCACCAGGTGAGTTTGGATCAGGGTCCAGTGGACTTGTGCCAAGTCGATGGCGGTCTGGTAGAAACGCTAGATTGTCCGGTAACTGCCGCCGTGCTCAGCCTAGCGGGATATGCCTAACATGGTGATGCGATCCGGGCCGCACAACAGCGCGAACACGATCTGGCGCAGTTGACGTGCTGTTGGCGTTATGAGCAGGTCGTTCAGGCACATGAGCAGTGGTACAATTTCGGTCATGGGTTTCTCGGTCCGGTGTCGTCGTTGGAAACCACACTTTACTGGAAAACCCGCCTTGTTCATGTCTCAGCTTGGAGAAGGCATTGCTATGACGTTACAAGAACATCTGAAACGGGTGAGCGAACGTATGGTGGCGGTAGGCGGCTACACGGTCGTTCAACTGCTGCTGCTGGCTATGTTACTGGTGACGGGGTTGTTTGTCGGCGTGCAACAGTTCGACAACACCTATGGCAATGCCGAGCGGGTGTTAACTTTTGTCGCCTTCTGGTCGGTAGTGCCGTGTGTGGGCCTGTTACTTGTTGGGTGGGGATTGGTTGTTGTCCGCGATAAGGAATATCTGCGGCATGTCATTGTCTTGGGGGCTGCCCTGGTGATCTTGAGCCTGTACAGCTTGCTCTTGCAAGACATCATGCTGGATCGGATTACCCGACATGGTGTGCTGCGGTTGGCCGCCCTCGCGCTGCTAAGCGTCGGTGTTCGTTTGCGGCTACGTTGGCCTGTGGCCGTCCATGTGACTGCCTTGGCGCTATTGGAGGGTATGACGTTGTTCGTGCAAACGCGTGATCCGCTGCTGGCAGGGAGCGTTGTTGGGGTGGGGGCCGTGTTGGCAGTGGTGGCTGGTGGGGTGGTTCGTCGCCCGGTGGCAGATGTCGATCTCTTCGTTATTGCGTTGGCAGCAACCCCTGTGTTTGCCTTCTACGGCTACATTCCGGGGCCGGTGTATTTGCTGGCGCTGCTGTTCGTACCGCTGGCCTGGCTCTATCCGCGTTTGGATGCACGTCTGTGCCCGCATTGGGGATGGGATGCCCTGACAGTTATCGTGCTGATTCTGTTGGGCTTGGACCTTGCGTTCCCCTACGATCGCTTTCACCACAACGCTATTCTTGGCCCCGTTCACGGTGTTACGAGTGGGCATGTGCCGTTCGTGACGGACCTGTCGCAATATGGTATTGGGCTAACATACGGCCTTGCAGGTGTCTTTCAGGTATTGGGGTTGCCCATTTCCTATGCGGGGTTATCGCTTATGGTGAACGTGATGATGCTGGGCACTGCCTTTGTGATGTACTTTCAACTACGGCTCGTGACGCGGGCGTGGTTGCTGCCCATGTTGACGATGGTGGCCTATGTCGTGGTGGTGTTCCATCGGGCATACTGGGATGTCCCGACGCACCCTACGCATGGTGAGCTACGCTATGGGGCGTTGCATCTGTTGCTGCTGTTTGCCACGATTCGTACGCTGGTGCCCCGTTATCGGCGAGTGGGGTGGTTAGGTGAGGTGTTGGTGCTAGGCGTTGCCCCCTTCTGGAGTTATGAGGCGGGGTTGTTCACGGGGTTGTTGTATGTAGCTCTCTTTGTTTATGAGACCCTGTGTACTTTAGATCGCCCGTGGCGGCAACCTGTGTGGCGGTTTGTGGGGCAGGTGGGCACGGCAGTTGCTATTACGTTGCTGCTCTATGGGGGGCATATCCTGTACAGCCTACAGGTCACAGGGATGCGCCCGTATTACCTGCTATACAGCGGTTACTTGCGAGGGTTTTCGGTGGTGACGGGGATGGTGTTCACATTTTGGACCCCGGCACTCATCAGCTTGTTGATCCTGTTGTTGAGCCTGTTGTCGTTGCTTGTTTGGCTCATTATCACAGCGGACCGACGTCAACTTCTGCGGTGCCTGCCGTTGTATGGGTTTGCCTGGATTGGTGTGTTGCAGTATCTCTACTGGATTCGGGTGCCGTTGCTCGAGACCATCCCACAGTTCACGGCGACCAGCATCGTCCTAGCGGGCTTTTGGACCCATCAACGGTTTCAGTCTTCCCAGCCTCGCGCCTACCTCACGCTGCACATGCTTGCGTTTTATGCCCTGGGGCTGGTCCTGTTCACGGGGGCGCTTAAGCCGATGCCACTCCCACAACGTCATTACCTCGGCCAGGAACTCTATGCTGCCGTCATGGAACGTCGTGCGCTGGACTTCAACCTCACGGCGTTACAGCAGCTCCCCGTGTCCTATGTGTCCTTCAGGAACATCGAGACACTCGACACGGACCTGCCGGATGTACTGAGCTTGATTGATCGTTATGCCGCCGATGCAACACAGATTGCGCTGTTGCTGCCAACAGCTACGCGAACCGACGCGCTTATACGAACGGGCAAAGGAGCCATCTACCCGATTACAGATTATTGGCTGGTCCCGCCGAATCCGATGGCGGGGGAGTGGTTGTTGGCGCACCCAATTCCACTGGCCGAGGGCGATTGGTTGATCGCGCTGGAGGACGACAGTGCCTATCATTTGACGCTGGACGCATCACGCGCATTTCACAGGTCAGAAGAAGCGCGGACAGTACCCTATCCCCAACCAGAGATTCGCCAGCAGTTGGAAGCAGCCTATGACTTGGAGTGGATTGAAGTCTTGCCGTCTGGTGTGGGGGTTGCCCGTGTGGTGGCGCAGGCTAACTCCGTAGCACCGCTAACAGGTCCATAAAGTAAGAGGGGTCAGTCATGGGTTTCATGCTCGGCTCTTAACGCTATAGCGGTCATCTTCAGGTAGTGTTGCGCCAGCACACACACATCCCCGTGCAGCGACGGTATGCCATTGGGGTGACTTGCCAGGATCGTTTCTAACTGGGTGCGGGGGGCGTTGAGGGTGTCTGGGCGGCTATGTTGTTGTAATACTTGCCGCAAGGCTCGGCGTAGGCTGTTGGTCGCATCGTATACCCGTGCTTCCTCGACGGTTTCTGCCTCGGCAGGGAGGGTGGTGGCCTGTGCGGGTGTGGGTGAAGGTGCCACAATCATCTGGTGCAAGCGACGAATTCCATAGTATCGTGACCGAATTTCGGGCTGGTTGCGCTCGGTGAGTGTAAGAAAATGGAGGTTCACCAGATGAAACGGCGAGACGCCCGCCAGCAACACCCCATACACGTAAGCCCCAGGGCCGTTGGGGTCGCGCATAAACGGACGGTGATAGATCACCGTGTGGTGGTCGCGCAGGGTGGCAAAGAGCGTTGGTTGGTCCTCAGTGTGGGCCGTCACTACAATCAAATCTACCGCAGACCAGCGATCAGCGGTGTCTGCGGCAAGCGCACCGAACACAGCAATTTCATAGGTTTGGGGTTGGACGGCGAAAAATCCTGTCAGCCGTTTGACCAGTTCCCGATTTTGTTGTAGTTGTGGGTATAGTTCGACATTTCGCATGGGCATGTCTGACACTGGCCTACTTCGCTCACATTATAACCTACCTACCCCCTGCCCACACAACACCCCCTCATATGCAAAAGGGACACCCGTTGGTGTCCCTCGTGTGTTGTGCGTATGCTATGCGTCCAGCCTTAGCTACTGAACACAACCATTCCTAAAATCCAGGCCCAGATGAACAGCGTCACGCCAATCGGCACGAGCACCTGTGTGTTGTTGGCCGGGCCAAGGATTTTCCCCTTGGGGTTCAGGACAATTGTCGCCAGGACGCCCATCCACAGGACGAACACAGCCCCAATGACAAGGAAATTTAAACCGTTCACAATTTACCTCCCAGTTTGTACGGGATGTTTGGATACTACAATTTTAGTATACCGTAACGTGACCTTAGAAAAACGTAAATCTGTGATGAGAGCTTTGGAAAACAGGTGTCTGTTCGTGAGATTCAGGGCTTCTCACAATTAATTAACACTTTTTTGTTTACACTAAATCAATTTTCATGTATAATTTAACAAATATTCTCGGTAACATCTCAAAAAAATGCACATCAACCTATACTGAGGAGCACAATATGACCTTAATATCACTCGCGTATGTCAGTTCTGAGTCCCGCAAGATGACCGCCCAAGACATTGAGGCGATCCTCGAAAAAGCCCGTGAGAAGAACGCCAAGCTGAACATCACAGGGATGTTGCTTTACCGCAATGGTTACTTCATCCAGGCCCTAGAGGGTGAGGAGGAGGATGTAGTAAACCTCTACAACACCATTGCTAAGGACGAGCGCCATAGCAACGTGTTGATGGTGGGCCGCGAGGACATCAGCGAGCGCTCGTTTTCGGATTGGTCGATGGGGTTCCGTGACTTGGAAGATTTTGATGCCGCCGAACTACAAGGCTATACGGACTTCCTGGACCAACCCTATGACCCGAACCAAGTGATGAACGCCGGGTCAAGGGCCGTTAAGCTGTTGGAGTTGTTCAAAGAGGGGGGTAGATTCTAAGCAGGCTAACCTTGCGGAGCGTGCGGCAGACCGTCACGCCCTGCCTGGGCAACGACGTGGCCGCCCCAGAATAGGCTGACGCTGGGGCGGTGTGGGTGTGACGACCTAAACACGTATCTCCGCGAAAATATCATGGCCCACACTGAGGAAGGTGTGCGGGAGGTCTAGCAAGACCCAGTTTTCGTAAAGCAGCCCGTCCTCCGCCCGCCACCAGTCCATCACGCGCATCTTAAACGGCTTGCCCGTCCCCGGAACGCCGAGGTAGTCCCGCACATGCGTGCCGACCACACTCGGCCAGCCTGTTGAGGCGACATAGAGGCCGTCCGCAAACCGCGCCTTGTGGTGCCCCCCCCGTCGATCTGGAAAAGACTCTAAAAACGGACGTTGGTGTTGGTCCTCGAACCCCTTCAGGCCGCGTGTTGTGCCGATCCCCGCCGGGCCATACCACAACATATTCAGCTTCCAGTAGCTTTTCATGTCCATGGATTCGAGACTCTGTTGATCGTACTTGCTTAGTCCCTCGTAGATCATATCGTGGACAAGCTGATAGCTTAGTGCGGAAACATCCGTTGCTTGCTCGTCTAGGATCACACCGTCTCCTGTGAGCGGACCTGGCACATACCCCTGTTCGCCGCCGTAGGATGTGAGCAGGTTCACCCCGACCTGCTGTAGCAGGTCTACCAGGTCAAACAGCAGATACACCTCTGTGATTTTCCCGTCTGCTATTGCGTAGAACTCCCCAAAACGCAGGCGCACAGGCATCCCTGCGACCGGCAGGCCGAGCCAGTTCTCGTGAAACGTCCCGTGGTAGTACCCTGTGGCTGTGACCCAGTCCTTGTTGTTGAATGTCCCCGCGAACAGCAGGTAGTGGTCGCGGCGTAACCCCGGCATGGCCCGTTTGAGGGGCGTCCAGTAGGCGTCTAGCACGGCGTCGGCACCCTGCAATTCGTTAATTGGGTGCGAGGCGTTCCAGTCTACGCAAGGGGAAAGCACCCCGCGCAAAAGGTCGGTACTGGTCGCGAGGTCCGCCCGGTTGATCTGTTGCCACAGGTTGTGAATCTGGCGTTTGTGGATGAGATGATGATCGGTCATGGTTGTGTTTTCTTGCTAACGGTTGAAAGATAGAAGTGAAAAGGCGTTAGTTCAAATTTCGCTGAAAATTATCATGCGCTACAGACATGGGGTTGAGCGCATGGCGGATAGCTGTTTGCTTCTGCGAGAGCCAACATGTGCAGGACGAAAAATCTAAAAAACGAATGACTAAAAATTGTGAACGTATATTACGCATGTCCTGGCTGTTGCACCCGTACCCGATACACTCGATTCGTCGCTGTGATGTACAGGCTTTGTAGGTCGTCGTCGCCCCAACAGAAGTTCGCCGCCTGTTCGGGAATCCGAATCACGCCCAGGCACGTCGCACCCGGCGCGAAAATGTGAATCCCACCTTGGGCACAGCAGAACAGGGTCCCGGTGCTGTCGATTTTCATGCCATCAGGGACGCCCTTCCCCTCGCCAGTTGTCTCCGCCCAGGTGCGCCCATTGGACAGTGTGCCGTCCGGTTCCACATCGAACACGCGGATGTGAAGGCGAAGCGTGTCGTTGATGTACAGTTGCGTTTCATCCCGCGAGAAGCACAGGCCGTTAGGCTTGGCGAAGTCGTCAACGAGCAGTGTGAGGCTGCCCGTTGCCCCGTCTACGCGGTACACCCCGGAGTAGGGGAGGTCTGGCTCACGCGGGATCCCGACGAAAGCCTCACGTCCGCTGGTGGGGTCGGTAAAGTAGATGCTGCCGTCGGACTTGCACACGATGTCATTCGGGCTGTTGAGTTGTGCTCCGTTGTGGTGTGACGCGACCACAGCCACGGTGCCATCTAGCTCGGTGCGCGTGACGCGGCTGGTCGCGTGGTGGCAGGTGAGCAGGCGGTAATCGGTGTCGTAGGTGTTGCCGTTGGCAAGGTGGCTGTTGGGGCGGATGTCGCGCAGGCCGTTGGCGGCGCTCCACTGGTAGAGCGAGTTGCCGATAATGTCGCTGAATATCAGGTGCTTTTCCCCCGGATGCCACACCGGGCCTTCGGTGAACTTAAAGCCATCGGCGACGACCTCTAGCGGCGCGTCCGGGGCTATGATGGTGGTCAAGTGGGGGTCGCGGATGTCGAGTTCTGGCATAAAGTGATCTCTATGGAAAATAGCTGGCGAATATTGAGGTTTTTTGATGTAGCGAAATCGATTTCGGAACAGGTTGTTGTCAATGTACGGGTTGGTGATTGTGTGCGTGTGGATGGCGTGCTACAGAGGTTATAGTAACAGAAAAATGGGCACACTGTCACCAAGCGTACCCGAAATTGGACTGTGGCGTGTTGCTAAGACGTATTGAGCGCATCTTGGGCGGCTGCCGCAATCTGGCCGCTGTCGGCATTGGGCAGGTAGGCGTAGGTTGCGCCCAACCAGCCCGCGAGTTGCCGCGCCTCGCCCCGGCTGAGGTAACTCCGTTTTGTGTCCACAACGACGACCTCTAACGGACTCTCGGCAATCACCGCGCCGAGTTGTTCTAGTTCGGCCTGCGGGTCCGCGTCGTCATGAAAGGCGACGTTGCCGCGCCCGTCCGTCAGCAACACCAGCACCGTCTGCAAGATGCCCCGGCTACGTGCCCCCTCCGCCACGTCCAGCGCCAACAACAGCGCCGACGCCAACGGGGTGCCGCCACCTGTGGGCAGCACATCCAGGTTACGCCGTGCGAGTTCGACGCTTTGCGTGGGCGGCATCAGCAGTTCGGCCTGTTCCCCCCGGAAGGCGACCAACGCGATGCGGTCCCGGTTGACGTAGGCTTGGCCGAGTAACTCGTTGACCGCGCCTTTGGCCTGCTGCATCCGATGCAGCGCCATACTGCCGGAGGCATCCACCGCAAAGCAGAATAACGCTCCCGCCTTGGTGCGGTACTGTTTCACGCGCAGGTCGTCCGCCTTGAGCTTGACGTTGCCGCCGCCCCGGCCCTTCCCACGTAGGCGTTGCCAGGGGGCCGCCGCCCGCAACGTCCCGACGACATCCAGTGGGGCGCGTTTGGGGTCGCCCGGCACGCTGCGGATGTGACGACCGCGTGTGCCCTCCGTTGTCCCGCGTGAGCCAGCGCGTCCTTTGCGTAAATTCCGAAATGGCAAGCCGTCAAGTTCCTGGGGGAGTTGCGCCGCCAACGCCTCGAAGATTTCCTCCGGGCGCAGCAATTCGTCCGGCGAGGGGGTGGTACCCTCGTCGTCCTCGTCGTTGTCTGATGGGTCATCCGGTGGCTGTTCGTCAGGTGGTGGTGGCTCGTCAGCGTCTGGCTGGTTCGCCTCTGGGGGCGGAGCCTGTTGTTGCTGTTGGTCTGGCGGGGGGACGGGAACGCGGGTTGCCCGTGGGAAGATCACCAGCCGCACGGCAGTTTCGATGTCCTCCGTCAGCACCTCGTCCCGCAGTTGGGCCGCTGCCGCCGCACACGCCGCCCGTACCGCGAACAGGTCCACCCGTTGCCCCTGCACGCCGTAGGCAACCGCCGTCCCTGCGATCTGTGCGACTTGCTCCGGTGTGATGGTTACGTCCGGCAACTGTTCACGGGCGGCCTGCACCAACCCGCGCATAAACGCCACGTCCTCGTCCCAGTCGGCGGCGTCCGTCAGCAGGTTGTGGCGCAGGACGGCCTCGCGCTCGTCTGGCGTGGTGGCCCCCGGCACGTTGACAATCAACGCTAGGCGGTCTAGCAAATGTTGGCGCGGGTTGCCCTCTGCCGGGTCATATGTCGTTATCAGCGCGAAGTCCGCTGGAACCCGACGGCTAATCCCCTCACGCTCGATCTGTAACACGCCTTCGTCTAACACGGACAGCAACAGGTTCGCCGCGCCGTCTGCTAGCAGGTTCAGCCCGTCCACATAGGCAATCCCACCGTGGGCGCGGGCCAGCACCCCCGGCTGCATGACGGCTCGCCCGGTGCGTAACGTGGTTTCCAGGTCCAACCCGCCCATGAGGTTTTCCGTGTCTACGCTGGCGGGAACTTCCACGAAGGGCGCGTTGGGGTCGTCTAGCACGGCCCGTAGCCCGCGTGCCAGCGACGACTTACCCGTCCCCGCCGGGGCCGCAATCGCGACACCGCGCAGGGCTGGGTCAATCGCCAGTAGGATTAACGCCTCCTGCGCGTGGTCCAGCCCGACCAGCGCCGGGAAGGGGAGGTGTGCAGCGTGCGGTGGCGTCATGATGCGTTTGCCGTTGCACCCGTGACCTTCTCGACGGCCCGTTGCACCCGTATTCCGTCCCCGGTGCTTTCCAGCGGGTCTTTACGCAAGCGATGTTGCAGCGCCAGCCCCGCGACTCGCGCAATATCCGTGGGGAGTGTCGTGTCGCGGCCCTCCAGCGCGGCCAGGGCGACGGCGGCCCGGCACAGCGTTAACTCGCCGCGATGCCCGTCCACCTCTAATGCGGCGCATAGTTGCGCGGCAGTACGGACGGCTTCGTCCGTCAGTTGAACGCTTGCAAGATTCCGCATTGCCACGGATAACCGCTCGCGGAGTTTCACCTGTTCCGGCTCCCACGCTTTGATGAAGGCCGCTGGGTCTTTGTCGTAGTCGCGGCGACGGTTGACGATCTCCACGCGCTCGTCTAGGTCCGTGATCGTTTTGATGCGGGCATGTAGGCCGAAGCGGTCCAACAACTGCGGGCGCAGGTCGCCTTCCTCTGGGTTGCCGCTGCCCACTAACACGAACCGCGCCGGGTGCCGCACGCTGATCCCCTCACGCTCAACCACATTGACGCCACTTGCGGCCACATCTAGCAACAGGTCCACCAGATGATCTTCGAGCAGGTTCACTTCATCAATATAGAGGAAGCCCCGGTTGGCCCTTGCCAGCAACCCCGGCGCGAACGCCTGCACGCCGTCCACAAGCGCCCGTTCGATGTCCAACGAGCCGACGACGCGGTCCTCTGTCGCGCCTAGCGGCAGGTCCACCACTGGGACGGGGCCGCTCATTGGCTCTGGGTGGTGACGGCGGGACTGGCCGTTACAGTGGGGGCAGTCCGTGTTTGGGTAGGCGGATGGGTCGCAGTTGTAGGGGCAATGACTGATCCGTGTCATCGGTGGTAGCAAGGCGGCCAACGCCCGGACAGCCGTGCTTTTGCCCGTCCCCCGGTGGCCCATAATCATCACGCCGCCAATGGCTGGGTCCACTACACACAACAGCAACGCCAGCTTGAGTTCATCCTGGCCGACTAGGGCTGTGAAGGGGTAGGTCGGGCGTGCTTTCTGTTCTCGTTTTTCCGTCTTTTGTTGATTGTTCCGAAAGATCATGGGGATTCTGGCTCCGATATTTAACTGCACCATAAAATGTAGTGGAAAGATGTAACTACGTTGTTGTGTAAAAATAAGTAGAAGATGAGTTCACCTATCACATTACCGCATCCGGCGGGGGGATGATAGTGATTTCCGTCGTGGGAGGGAGCCAAGGGGAAAAATGGGTCTTTCGACTACGGGGGAGGGGTGGCCGAGGGGGTGAGATGCCGCCCTCGACACAAGGTAGATGTTACTCGGTGGTTGTTCCGTCGAAGAAGAGCGCGTAGAAGGCCGTTAATGGTAAGCCCTGGTAGCTGGGATAGCGTTCCAGTACCGCCTGTAAGATCGCGTCACCCGTTTCAGCCGTGTTGAACTGCTCATCCAGGAAGGTCAAGAACTCGATCCCGTTATCCAACACGCCAACAGTAGTCGGGACACCGTGGCCCACCAGGACCGTCTCGTAACCGTCCGCCAGCAGTTTCGTGCGAATGTCGTCCAACCCCGCGATCCAGTTCTGGCGGTCAACGCCGGGGAAGAAATAGACGCCGTTGTACATCATATCTTGCAGGATGGCGACCTTGGCGTCCGGCAACAGCATGACGAGATTCTCAACCGCCTCCGCGTTTTCGTAGGCGCTGAACTCAATGTTCACGCCCAGGATGGTGTCCGTGCCGAGTGTAATAGCGGCCTCAGCGGTACGGAAGGCGGACGGCCCAGCATCACCGAAGTTGGCCCCGTTTGCCTCGGCAGCCCCACTGCTTACCGCTTCCTCAACCAGGGCAGCAGTCGTGGCCGTGGCAACCAGCGGCGCGTCGAAGTGCTCCGCACCGTACCAGTGGTCCGGGTGGTCGTGGGTGAGGATCACCCGGTCAATCGGCTTACCCAGGCTCGCGGCGTAGGCGGCGGCCTCGGCACCAAACGGGCTGAGGAACTGACCATCAACGAGGAGCAGGCTGCTCTCTGTCTCGATAATGTGCGTGGTTACACGGGCACCCATCTCCGGTGCGGTGTAGGTGTGGATGTTCCCGACGGCAGTCGGCACGATGGTGATGTGCCCCTGCATCCCGGCAGGTTGTAGCGCGGCGGCCCGCGCCTTCGGTGCCTGTGAGGTGGTTGCAAGGCTAACCATCGCGGCGGCCCCCGTTAGCCCGGTCAACTTGAGGAAATTACGACGGCTCGTGGACTTCTTCATCTTTTGGGTCTCCCATAAATCACATGATGTCTCTCAACTTGCGACCCTGATGGATCACAACTTCGATGATAGGATTTAAGGGGGAAGGACTAAAGCGAAAAAGTATGGTTACTATGTCGAAAAGTATGGTCAGGCGCTCTGCTGCCGAAACTGGACCGGGGTTAGCCCTGCCTGGTTCTTAAACCACGCACTGAAATAGGTCGGCGTGTTGAAGTCCAGTTGATGGCTAATTTCTGAAACCGAGTCGGTCGTGTGGACAAGCAGGCGCTTGGCCTCTAGCGCCAATCGCTGCTGGATAATCTGCTTGGGTGTTTTCCCGGTGGACTTCCTCACTGTTTCCACGAGGTGATTGAGTGTAACCCCCAATATGGCTGCGTAGTCTTGAACTTGTTTGACCTGCTGGAAATGCTCCTCCACCAGTTGATGAAACCTGTAGGTGATGTGTTCGGCGCTGGCGGGTGGCGTTGGCGGTGGCGTTGTCAGCCCCACGCGCTCCAGTTCTACCAGAATGAGGTTCAAATAGGCACGTAACACGTCCTCATGCTTGGCCCCGTCCGTTGCAAACCGCTCATGGATTGCGCTGAAGAGACGGTCAAACACCAGTGCCTCATCATCGTTAAAGTGGTGCAACGGCGGTTGGCTCGGTTGTTGAAATGGCAGTTGCTGGATAACTTGGTGTGCCTTGCCGAAATGGGTCAGATGATCCAGCTTGAACCCAATCGCCGTGAGGTGCAGCTGGCCGAAGTCCGCGTACCAGGTATGGACCTGCCCCGGCCCGACAAACACGAGCGTGTTAGCTGTCACCGCGTAGGTGGCGAAGTCGCAGCAATAGGTGGCCTCCCCGTCGCCCACCCACACCAGCTCGTAGAACGGATGCCGATGAAAGCTGCTGGCAATGCAACAGGTGAGGGTTACAAAGTCGTGGACGAATACATCAGGAAGTTGCAGGTAGGCGTTTTCGGACATGTGGCTTCTCCTTGATTGAACATCCTGACGATAGCAGAGGATGAACTCGCCAGGATGTCAATTTTTACGGAGAGCTTATCGAAAATTATGGCTCGCCGCTATACCTAACGGCGCAGGTGCCGCCGGATGTGCGCGTCTACCACACCCGCCGTAATCTGCTCGGCAAAGTCCACCAGCACCAGCGGGTGAACGGTCGCCGGGGTCATATTAAAGTCCGCCGGGAGTTCGGGGTG
>CAYWZS010000024.1:0-8810 GCA_964462905.1 uncultured Anaerolineaceae bacterium | reverse complement strand
CGCGGCCTGCGAGCCGACGAAGCCGTTCCACCACGGGTAGATTACCTCGCGGTAGGCGTCGGCGGCGTCCTGGCGGCACTGTTCTAGCGCCGCCTTGTCGGCGGTCGTCCGCACTGTGTCCAGGTTTCCGAAGAATGTGTTGGCGGTGAAGTCAGTCATGATGGTTGCTCCTATTTAGTCTAACACAACAAAAAAAACTTCCCCGTTTCTAGGAGAAGTCTGTGGCGTTGTCTGCAACAAATCTCTCCCAAGACGGGTTGGATGGGGCACCGTGCCTTTAAACCGCAGGTCGGTTGCCGGACGGGTCAACAAGCCAAATCTCTCGCCGTCACTCTGGATTTATAGGTTGTTGCTCTCGGTGTAGCACAGTTTATGCTGGAGTCCAGGGGAAACCAGCTAAGGTATTTTGAGGTTTTGCAGGGGATTGTGTAGCCCTCACGCACTGGCCGCTTCCCATAGGACAGCGGTTTTGAGAAATCCCTCTCCTCGCGGAAAGGGATACCGGGTGAGGGCTGTAAACAGGTGTTACCCGCCGATGCTCACGCTACGGAAGTCCGTGCGACCGGGGAAGGGGTGCATGTCGATACCGCTCACGTTGTCGCGGAAGGCTCCTGCCACCGGGCGGAAGTACGGGATGATGATGGGGCCTTCTTCGAAGAAAATCGCGCTAATTTCGTTGTAGATCGCGTCACGCGCTTCGATGTCTGCCGTCACAGCCGCCTCAGCCGCCAGGTTGTCCAACTCCTCGTTCGACCACTGCGCCTCGTTGAAGGCAGCACCCGTCACGTAGGCCACGCTCAGGTACTCCTGGGCCACCGGGCGTGTACCCCAGGCGGTCATGCCGACCTGTGCCTCCAGCCAAGTGCCTTCGCCCTCGCCGTAATACACACCCTCCGGGATCACGTTCAGTTCCACGTCGATGCACGCCTCGCGCCATAGGTCCTGCATGACGACAGCGACATCGCCATACTCGAAGGTGTCACCCACGTAGAAGGGCACCTCAACGCGCCCGTTGTTGATGAACCCGTTGCCCGTGCCGTCTGCCTCAACCGCTGCGATCAACTCACAGGCTGCTTCGGGGTCGTAGGTGCGGTTCTCTTGCAGGTTGTAGAACTCACCGTAGGACGGGCCAATCGGGTCGTTATTCCCAACCGTCCCGTTGCCGTCTAGCACGTCTAGGTTGATGATCTCGCGGTCCGTGGCGAACTTGAACGCCTGACGCATCCGCACGTCCTCACCGATGGAACCCGCGTCCGTCCGCAGGCGCATCACCGGGTGGGTGTTGGTTGGCTTCTGCGTGAGCGTCACGCCGTCAGCCCCTTCAACTGTCGGGATTAGGTCATTTGGGATTTTGATGATGAAGTCCAGCGCACCACTCTGGATGGCGTTGGCCTGGGCCTGGTCGTCCCCGAAGAACTCTAAGACGATGCCGTCCAGCACTACCTCGCCCCAGTAGTTCGGGTTGGCGACAAGGGTCGCACGCTCGTCTACCGCGTACTCCGTCAGGATGAACGGGCCGGTGCCGTTGAAGTTGGCGTAGGGGTCGTCGCCGTCCGCCAGCGCGTTTACGTCGGTCGCGCCCTCCGGCAGGATCATGCTGAAGCGGGAGGCCACGCCAAACAGGAAGTCCGCGTTGGGGGCGTCCAGGTTGAACTGTACTGTCAGGTCGTCAACCGCTTCCACGCTCCAGGTCGGCTCCAAGATTGGGTTGCCGTCGTCGTCCTCACCGACCTGCTCCTGGCCCATCAGGCCCACAATGGAAGAACCCACTTCCACCAGTCGGTTGAACGTGAACACCACGTCGCCGCTGTCGAAGGTTGAACCATCCTCGAATGTCACACCCTCGCGCAGTGTGATCGTGTATGTCTGGCCGTCGTCACTCACAGTCCAGTCTGTCGCCAGTTGTGGCTCCAAGTTACCTTCCGGGTTGATGTTAATCAGGTACTCGTACTGTAACTGGTTGAACATCACCTCAGGGTCGTTTGCGCCCAGTGCCGGGTCAATCGTCGCCAACTGGCGCAGACCGACGCGCAACACATCCTCGTTGTCCTGGGCCTGGGTCGTACCCAGCGCCATCAGCAACAATGCCACCAGCACGCTACCGACCGTGTATAATTTCTTCATGCTAAGTTTTTCCCTCCGAAGGAAAATATTTTAACCATGGTAAGTATTACCCGTAGAAAAGAAGTTCGCTACCACAGAACACGATTTTCTACGGATTCATGCGTAAATTTTATATTCCTTTAAGCCGATTGCATTTCACGGAGAGATTTTTTCCCCAACTGTACGCAAAAACCAGGTTATACTGATTTTAAATACTTGATCTTAAATTACACGTTGGAGTCATTCAGCGAATCGACTAACTTTTGATCGTTAGTGTTTATGCCATCGCAAAAATTGTAGACAGCGCATTACGCACATGCTAGTATGACTATGACAGAGACACCATCGTCTCGTAACGAAAAAGAATTTCAGAGGGAGATGTAGCTATGCAAGACCCACAAGAACAACAACAAATGGCACTCGCTCGCCTTTACGGGCTGTTCGCCGCTGTCTTTATGGCTGTGGCAATCGCGCTGATCTCGTTTAACTTCCTGCCCGGCCTGCAAGACCCGGCAACGGGTAGCCTGCCGGAGGCTGGCGAACGCGCACTGGTAATCTTACCTGTTGCGATTATCGCAGGCGGGGCGCTGATCCTCGCCTTCACCCGCCGCCGTTCCTAAACCCCCTAGCCCCACACTCAGATCAGGGTGTGGGGTCCTCGTAGGCGGCAAGCTCTAATAACGCCTGTAGCTGCGCTGTGACGTAGTTGTCATTGTCTTGGTAGCCTGTCGCCCGGAACCCGTCGTGGTGCTGGATGTACCAGTCGCACGCTTCAAGGTCGGTGCAGTTGTGTTCGATGTCGAATGCTGAAATGGGGTAGCGGCGAGCGAGATGGCGCAATCGCTCGACTTCCTCTGAGGGGCGCGGCTCACACTCACGGGCCAGCGCGACCACCAACTCCCAATCTCCGATCTGATAGTTATAAACGATCTTATGTGTGCGTCTGGGATACAGCCACACATGCTCTCGTTGGAGCCACGTTGCCGCGTTCGACACGACAACCTCAATCGACTCATAAATGTCGTCGTGACCGTCTATGAGCAGTTTATCATCCTGGTGAAGCTCAAAATACCCGTCCCAGGCGTCCCCATTATATTGAAAGCGCCAGCCGCCCCCGAAGTGTAAGTCGAGGTTCACTAGCAAACCCGCCTCTAGTTTTTCCCACGCGCTCCCGAAACGCTGGATGTGGGCTAAGCGGGCGGCCTCGGCAACCTGCGCCTGTTCGCGCTCGACGGCCTGTTGTGCGGCCACGGCGTCCACTCGTTCACGGGCGTACAGCTTGGCGATGTTGCCGTCCGTGCGCTGTTCTACCTTGTCCGGGTCGCCCAGCCGGATAAGCCCCCGGTCCCCAATCAGGCGGCGGGTTTCGCTTTTGGTGTAGAAGGTAGCGTCGGCCATGTGCTAAAAGATCGTCAACAGGTCCTCAGGCGTCTGGATGTCGTCCCACGGCGTAGACTCTGGCAGGAACGTCTGCCGACGGCGCACGCGGTCGTTGAGTGTGGGCGGCGTGGATGGCGGCGGTGCAGCCTGTGGCGGCAGACTCTTGATCCCCGGAATGGTCGGCGGCCTTGGTGGTAGGCTGTCCATCCCCTCCGCCTGCATAAAGTCCAACTGCTGTTTGATCTCCCACAGGATGCGCTTTTTGTCGCGGAAGGTGAAGTCCTCAGAGTCGTAGATGGCGAACTTGAGCGCCCCCTCAAACGACACGGCTTTGTTCAGGTCGTCCTCGGCGTAGGCCCGTGCAATTTTGTCCATCAGGTCATCCAGGTAGCTAAAGCGCCAGTCGTCGCGGGTGTCGCGCCGTTCCAACCGCAGCAGCATGTAGTCATAACCCGTGAACGGCGCACCATTGTAGAGCAGTTGGTTGTCCTGGACCGTCAACCGGGTTCGGTCGAGCTGTCCCGGTGTTGCCAAGATTACCGCGATATACTCCGCCCGTAGTCCGTTGGGGCCGTCACCGCTCACGAAGGCCTGATGCAATGACAGCGCCACCCGCCCGTCCGTCGCGCTCACGAGATCGTCAATTCCCTTGTTGACCGCCTCCGCCACCTTGAGCGCCTGCCCCAACGGAGCCGCCACCAGTTCCCCGACGTTCTGCAAAATCCCCAACGACGCGCTTACACTGTCCATTGCCGATTTTCCCTGGAACGCCAGCAGTGCCGCCTCCACCTCAACCGTCCCGCCCTTGAACGGCAGTAGTTCCGTCAACGGATAGTTCATCAGCACCCCGCGTGACTGCGCCTCGCTCGGCGCACGCACCACCCGCGTAAACGTCATGGGTTCGTTGTCTGCCCAGCGAATTTGCACGGACGCCTGCACCGCCGGGAACACCTCTGTAAACCACTGTACACTCCGCCCCAGGTGCATCTCCGCCAACCACAGCCGGTAATACGACCGTTCCGCGACGAGGGGCGTTGGGTTGATTTCTGGTGTGGTGATTGGCACGTACAGATAACGGTCGGTGTTCTGCTCGGACCAACGTTTGATGACATTCCACATCGGGGGATAACTTTCTATTGTTCGTAAGGATTCGGTTAGGGGTTATTCTAGGCGGGATAGTCGCCGGGCGCAATCAGACGTGGGGTTCTGTTTAGTGATATGCGGGCGTATAATCGCGGACGTTTTCGACAAGTGAGGTGCGTATGAAGCCCGAAATTTCGATGGTGATCCCAATTTACAACGAGGAACAGAGCATCCCGCACCTGTACGATGAGTTGGACGGCGTGCTGCAAAAGCTAGGCCGCCCCTACGAGGTGATCGTGGTGGACGACGGCAGCCGCGACCGCAGCTTCGAGCTACTGGCCGAACTCCACGAGCGCAACCCGCGCTGGCGTGTAATCCAGTTCCGGCGCAACTTCGGCCAAACTGCCGGGATGCAGGCGGGCATCGACGCTGCCCGTGGCGACATCATCATCACCATTGACGCGGACCTGCAAAATGACCCCAATGACATCCCCAAGCTACTTCAACTCATGGAGGAGGGGGGCTACGACATCGTCAGCGGTTGGCGCAAGGACCGCCAGGAGCCGTTCCTGTCGCGGCGTCTGCCGTCCATGCTGGCAAACCGTCTCATCTCGCAGACAACCGGCATTGTCCTCCATGACTACGGCTGTTCATTGAAGGCCTACCGCGCTGAGGTCGTCAAGAATGTACGCCTGTACGGGGAACTCCACCGCTTTATCCCGGCGTTGGCGTCGCATGTCGGCGTGCGTGTTGCCGAAGTCCCCGTGAACGACCGTCGCCGCATGTACGGCAGCAGCAAGTACGGGATTGGCCGCACCTTCCGCGTGATATTGGACCTCGTGACGGTGCTGTTTATCCTCAACTACTTCCAGCGCCCCATCCACATCTTTGGCAGCAGCGGTGCCATCATGACGCTGCTCGGCGGCGGGATCACGCTCTACCTGGGCTTTGTGCGCCTCTTCCTCGGCCAGGACATCGGTGACCGTCCGCTGTTGTTGCTTGGCGTGTTGCTGATTATCGTCGGTGTCCAGATGATCTCGATTGGCCTTGTGGCGGAGATGCAGATGCGGACCTACTATGAGGCCCAGGGCGCAGCCGCCTACTACGTTCGCCGTGAACTGAGCGCCCCCGCCGATGCTGATGAGTCTGAGAAGGTGTCTGTCTCGTGTTAAAAGTCGGCATTGTCGGAATCGGTTACGGGCAGCATGTGTTGTTGCCCGTCTTTCAGGCGAATGACCGCGTTACCGTCGCCGGACTGTGTGCCTCTACCCAGGAACGCGCCCAGGCCGTCGCGGACCAGCACGGCGTCCCCGGCGCATATGGTGATCCGGCGGCCCTCATCGCGGACGTAGACGCAGTCGTAATCGCCGTACCGCCCCAGTATCAGGTTACGATTGCGCTGGCGGCAGTCGAGGCCGGGAAGCCTGTTTTCCTGGAGAAACCGTTGGCAACCACGGTGGGGAACGCGGAGCGTATCGCCAAAGCCGCCGCACGCGGGGGCGTCCCCAACGTTATCGACTTTGAGTTCCCAGAGATTACGGCCTGGGGTGTAGCCCGTGATCTCGTCGCTAAGATGGGGCCGCTGCGCCACGTCGAGGCGATCTGGAATATCGAGAACTACAGCAACCGTGCCCGCCTGGACAACTGGAAGACCCAGCGCGAGGGCGGTGGGGCGCTCTACAACTTCGTCTCGCATGTGTTCTACTACCTGCCGTGGTTCATTGGAGCGCCGATCACATCTGTTTCCGCCACCCTCACTAACGCCCCGACCGATCCGCGTGGGGGCGACACCCTGAACGCGATTACCGTCGGCTTCGCGGACGGGCTGGTGGGCGTCATCTCTGTGAGTAATCACGCGTTCGCCGGGAGCGGCCACCGGGTCACGTTCTACGGCGACGCCGCGACTCTTATCCTAGAGAACACCACCAGCGACTACATGCACGGCTTCACTGTCCGCTATGCCGAGCGCGACACGGATACCTCTCTCCGTGAGATTGCCCTGCCGACAGTGGATACCAGCGCGGACGGTCGGCGGCTGGCTGCGGGGGCAATCGCCCGCCGTTGGGTGAGTTGGATCCTCGATGGTAAGCCCACAGTTCCCACCGCCGCAGATGGCCTCGCTGTTCAACGCCTGATCGCCGCCGCGCAACAGTCCAACGACACAGGAACCCGCGTCCACGTTGATGTTATAGCCTGAACCTCGTTTTAGCTGTTCGGTCGCCTTCCCATCCCCGATGATGTGCCGGTTCATTATTGAACAGTACCTGCGGATTCATTCATCACTTACCCCCCGAACACGACTCAGTTACCGAAATATGCTGCCAATTATAACCAGCCCTGAACCAAGTGGGTACAAAAGCTAACATCGATTATCCATCACCTCATTTACAATATTCATATTGCCTAGTCAATATCCGGTCATGCTTGTGAAAAGCAAGTTGGGAGCAAATTGTATGTCTCACAGATGGGGTCTATCCCTCATGAATATTCTGCTGCTCGCGTTTATCGCGTTCGGCCTATCGCTTGCGCCGGATCATGTTGCCTTGGCACAATGCACCCAGTTTGAGGAACAAAACGGCATCGTCACGGGCGAGGTCGAATCTGTATCCCCCAACGGGGATTGGGTACTGTACCCGAGTGGAAGCCCCAGCCACATCATTTCGCCGGCGGTCGGTGGCTACTTCCGCTACGAAGGCACGAACTCCAACTCACGCCCAAACTACGCCTCACTTCTCACCTACAAGTTCAGGATTAATACCCCAGGCAAATACATGTTTGTCGTGCGGTCTGCCATCGGCAACCCGAATAACACCACAGAGGAAAATGATATCTGGATGCGCCTGCCGGACGCTGATGCGTTCTACGGCGAGAAGTCTGGCGGTAGCCGCGTTTTTCCCACAGGAAATCTTCAGGGCGCTACAGGGCCAGCCCCAGAGGGAGCCAGCAGAGACGGCTTCTTCAAGGCGTATTTCAACCGTCCTTCCGATGACTGGTCTTATCAGTCGGTAACGAGCGATAACGATCCGCATGAGATCTTTGCCGAATTTAACAGCCCTGGTGAGTACACGCTTGAACTTACCGGAAGGTCTTTTCACGCATCAATTGACCGTTGGACGCTCTACCGCGTGGCGGATTATTCTGCATCCGTTGCAGAAAGCCCGTCACAACCCGTAACCCCATGTAGCGGTAGCAATACGGAGCCAAGCCTGGTGGGTAGTGTTCCTGGTGATGGGCAGGGCGACCAAACACCAGATCAAACGATTGAGTTAAGCTTCACAGAGCCAGTGAATGTGACTGGCAATTGGTTTGATGTCACCTGCCCGCCAACAGACTTCGGGGCCACGCCAGCCAATGCAGCCGTTAACATCTCATCCGACCGAACAGCAGTTACGATAGACCCGGTGGCTAGTTACCCGGCTGGCGAAGAGTGTATCGTTACCCTGAACCCGACCTTGATTACCGACGACGAGGGCGCAACGCTCACTGGTGACAACACTGTTGTGTTTCGTGTGCGCGACCCCATCCAACCGTCTGTACAGAGTGTTTCCCCTGCTGACGGCGCGACGGGTGTCAACCCGAACGAGAATGTCGTGATTACCTTCAGTGAAAATGTGACTGTAACTGGGTCTTGGGCACGGATCGAATGTCCTGGGGCGAGTCCCGTTCAGATCGCGGATATGAGCGTGAACAGCAGCGGTGCCACCTATACACTAAACCCGGACAACCCACTCAAGGGTGGCGGAACGTGTTCCCTCGTCCTTGTGAACAGTGGTATCACAAACGACCAAAATCAGAGCCTTGACGGGCAGAACACGTTTAGCTTTGGGGTTATCCCAAACCAGACGGCCAACTTGAGCGTTAGCACCACCGCATTAGCGGTTAATGAAGGCAACTCCGGGATGACAAATTATCCCTTCGCTGTTTCCATCGAAAACAACCTCGACGGTCCGTTCAGTGTGGAATATCGCACGGTCGATGGCAGTGCAACCGCTGGCGATGATGACTATCAGGCTATGAGCGGTACGCTTAACTTCAACGGTACCGCAGGCGAAACACAGATAATCGACGTACCCATTAACGGCGACACGCGAATTGAGGGGGATGAGACCTTTGAGATCGAACTGTTAAACCTCATCAACGACGCGGGCAATGTCACCATCACCAATAGCAGTGCAACGGGCACGATCCGCAACGACGACAGCCCCGGTGTCGTTGTCAGCGAGAGCAACGGTTCAACAGGCATT
>CAYWZS010000023.1:29604-46733 GCA_964462905.1 uncultured Anaerolineaceae bacterium | reverse complement strand
CGTAAGACGCGCCTGCTGTCTGCGGCCTTCTTTGTTGTAACAAGCACCAAAGATTATACGGGTTGCGCCGGGAGTCGGTCAAGGGGCAGCCCATATGAGCGCACGATGAAAAAATACCGTGCAACTATACCCTATCGTCACTTGGCGGGTTATCACTAGAGTTCCTGAAAATGTTTCTTACAAGGAGTCCATCCAATGCAGCTTGTTACTGATCGCGCTGCGGACCTCAGCCAGCAGCAAATTGATAATATTCCTGTTGATATTCACTATCTCCCGCTCACGCTCACACTCTCCGGTAAGAGCTACATCAGCGGCGTCGATATTCAGCCAGAAGGCTTCTATGATCTCTTATACGCGACCGATGATATGCCCACGACCTCGCTCCCGTCCCCTGGTGAGGTAGAGCAGATTTACCGCGACATCGCCGAAAAGACCGGGGACAATGAACTGCTCTCCGTCCACATTGCCAGCGGCCTGAGCGGGACGTTGAACTCCGTGAAGTTGGCGGCGCAGGCGGTCGAGAAGGACGGCATCAAGGTCCATGTGATCGACACGCGCACATTGGCCCCCGCTGAGGGCTGGCAGGTGGAGGCAGCAGGCCACGCGATCAAAGCGGGCTGGTCCGTGGAGCAGATCACCGCCCACCTGGACAAGATTCACAATGCGTCCAACAGTGTGTTCACCCTGCCGGACCTCAAGTACCTGATCCACGGTGGGCGCATCGGCCACATGAAAGGGCTGATTGCCTCCACGCTGGGGATCAAGCCGCTGATTGGTGTGAGCAAGGGCGACGGCACCTACGAACAACGCGGCCAGGTGCGGACGTTCAAGCGGGCTGTGAAGGGACTAGCGGACAGCATCGCCAAGGTTTACCCGGAGGGGGCCAAGTTGCGCGTGCAACCCGTCCACGCCCTTAGCTCAGACAGCGTTGAGATCATGAAGGCGGCGCTTAACCAGAAGTTCGACGTGACCTATATGCCAACGGTCCCGATGGCCCCGGTGTTGGGCGCACACACGGGAATCGGTATGGTGGGCTGTGCTTTTGGGGACGCCGAGGCGTTGCCGTCGCTCCCCGCCTAGAAACTTGTGACAGATGTCACAAGCCTATGTGATTTCGCTTGCCAAACGGCGAAATGCGGATTAAAATTCGGTTAAATAGAGTCATAGAATATGCTCTTGAACCTGCGCTGGTGAGCGACCTGTTGCTCAATCGGGTGTTTACAACCCTAATATTCGGATGTAGGCACCCTCAGCGCAAAGACGAGCCAGAGCATGACGCCTTCATACCACATCAACAGACCAGCGAACGCGCCCTCACTCGCCTCGCTGGTTTGTGTTTTCTGGGGGTAGCGGCGCATCAGTGGGTGATGGAAGTGTTGCCGGGGTACTCAGCCCCAAAACAAGCGGTTGCCGGGTCAGCAGGGGCCTTCCCTCCAGTTGTAACGCCATGTAGTAGCTGTCTAGGTAGAACCCGCGCTTGAGCACCACCCCGCGTGCCGTGCCCTCCACTGTGAAGCCCAACGACTGATAAAGTGTGATCGCCCGTGTATTGCGGACGAGTACCTCTAGTTCGAGCCTTCGGATGAAGGGGTGGCGCTGTGCCCAACCAATGGCCTCGTTCATCATGTGTTTGCCGACCCCACGCCCACGCCACGGCCCCGTGACCAGCAACCCCAGGCGGGCGTTGTGCCGCCGGGACATGCGGCTGTCCGCCACACACGTTAGCACGCCAACAATTTCCCCGTGGACGAAGTTCTCTGACACCAGCATGAGTGTGTTCTCGTCCTGCGTCATGCTGGTGATAAAGCCCATTTCATTCTTCTCTGTGGAGTTGAACTCCTCCACATTGGTGTTGAGGTCGTTGTCTGGCTCGGCCATCACACTACGGATGGCGGTAATCACGGCGGCGGCGTCGCTGGGTTGGGCTTCGCGGACAAGGATTTGAAGGGCCATAGGGTGGAATCATCGTTTCAGCATTTAGGACGGTTTATAAGTTGACCCTATGATAACGCTAAATGCACACAAGCACAGACGCGAGACTACTCGGATTCGTTTATACTGGTACAAATGCAGATAATGCGAGGACTTACAAGCGATGAAACTTTCACCGCGAATTGGGCGGGTGTTCTTCTACGGGTTAGTCGCCGCGGGGGCGTTGTTCCTGTGTACCACGCTGACGCTGAACTCGTTTACCAGCGTGGGTGAGCGCGTGGGGATCAACCCGATGTGGCTAGGTGGCTTGTGCTGTGTGGTGCCGTTCGCCCTGGCCGGGCTTGCGCTGGCAAACGAAAGTTCGTAGCTTACGTCGCCATCAACGCCCGGAGTTTTGCCTGATCTGCGTCGGTGTAAGCTGAGAAGTTAAGCGGCTTGCTATTGAGATGTTACCTTCTTGTGCGTGATGAACTGTTAGGATAGAGCGACGTATGAAGGCAATTGTCATTGGCGCGGGGATCGGTGGGCTAACAACGGCGGTGGCGCTCCAACGTCAGGGGAGCGCCGTGCGCGTCTACGAACGGGCGGACGCGCCGCGTGCGCTCGGCGCGGGCCTCAGCCTGTGGGCCAACGCCGTTCACGCGCTGGCTAAGCTGGGGCTAGGTGAGGCCGTGCGCGGGTTGGGCGTTCCGGCACACGATACCGGGATCTTCGCGGCAGATGGCGCGGTGCTGACGATGAGTGTCGCCGAACAGATGACGGCACGGTTTGGCGTACCGAGCGTCATCGCCCACCGTGCCGACCTGATGCAAATCCTGGCGGACGCCGCCGGGGATGTCGTCACCTATGGGCGGGCCTTCACCCACTATGAGCAGAACAACGACGCCGTAGTGGTGCATTTGGCCGACGGTGGCTTCGACACAGCGCAAGTCGTCATCGGCGCGGACGGGATCGGCTCGGTGGTGCGCGGACAGATGCAACCCAGCGCAACGCCCGTCTATCGTGGCTATGCGGCGTGGCGTGGCGTCACGCCGTTTTCCCATGATGATGTCGGCGGCAAATGGGGCGAAACGTGGGGACGGGGACGGCGCTTCGGGCTGTTGCCGCTCAATAACGGGCGCGTCTACTGGTTCGCCACGGAGGAACGCGCCGAGCATAGCCCACCGAATGACCATAAAACCCACCTGTTGCGGTATATGGACGGCTGGCACGGGCCGATTCCGGCTGTGCTTGAGGCGACCCCCGCCGATGCCGTGCTGTATCATGATGTCAGCGACTTAAAGGCGCTATCGAGTTGGACGGACGGGCGGGTCGTGTTGCTAGGGGATGCCGCCCACGCGATGACGCCCGATTTGGGCCAGGGGGCGTGCCAGGCGATAGAGGACGCGGTGGTGCTGGTCAATGCTCTGGCGAATCACGATAGCGTTGGTGCGGCACTCGCCGCCTACCAGCAGGCCCGGCTACCCCACACCAAGCGCGTCCAGTCCCAGGCGCGGAACGTGGGGCGTGTGGCACAGTTAAGCAATCCGCTGGCGGTGGTGGCTCGTAACAATGGCATGAAGCTCACGCCGTCGGACCTATCGCTACGGGCGCTGGACCCGATCCTGGGAAACAAGGTATAACGTGGGCGGTATCAGCACCCAAACGGCACCGTGATGTTCGGCTGAACATCCGCTTCCGTCAGGTCGTAGCGTAGGCGGAGTTGGCCGCTCACAGGTAGATCGTTGAGCAGCAGCCGGGCGTTTTCGAGTTCCAGCGTGGCGTAGTAGCGCGACACAGCATCCACCTCCGGCGCGACCCATAGTTCCTCGTTGAGCGTGGTCACGCGGGTGTCCTCTGCAAAGCGCACGGCGGGGAGTGTCATGTTTTCCAACGGGAAACGGTACTCCCACGATTGCAGGCCGTTCATGATCTCGTTGCGCCCGGTGGGGGCCGCCCCCCGCGCCCCCCCCACGAGCGTCCCCGCCGAGATGCCCACGGCGGCCCGTGCGCCCTCCTCCACGTTAGACTGGCACACCCCCCCACGCACCAGGAAGGCATCTGGCCCCAGCCCCACCGCCTCGAACACGTCGCCCTCTGGCCGCTGGAGCAATTCGCCCTCGCTCTCCACCAGCACACGCCGCGATGACGCCACCGCATTAGCGGATACCGTCGCGGTGATCGCCGCTGAGGTCGGGCGCGTGGTCCCCGCGAACACACCGTCAAAGGCCAGTTCCACCCGGTACTGATACCCGTCCAGGCGCTGCAAGTTGGTGTCTACGGGGTCAAAACTGACCGTCTCGCGGTAGCCGGGCGGCGGGGCGTTCTCCGTCGCGGCGACGTTGGTCGCGAGGGTTTCCGCGTCCGGGATGCGGGTGGGCAGGTCGGCGGGGGTCTGGCCGCGCCCGGTGCAGGCGGCAATAACCAACCCCAATGTCATCCACAATGCTGCTTGCCACCTCATTCGATCACCACCCATCCCAGTTCTACACGATCATCATTGTCACCGTCCGCCGAGAGCCGTTCACCTGTCTCCCAGGCGTAGACATGCGCCGTCAACCGATAGTCTCCCGGCGGGACCGCGCTCACATCCAGTTCCACATGCCGACAGTTCGCCCCGGCCCCCGGCAGGCCGTAATCCGCCTGTGCGACCAGCACCCCGTCCGCGTCTAGCAGATGCACCGCCGCCGAGTAGGTGTGCGGCGCTACGTCGTCGTCCACCCACCAGCCGAGCGTTACCGGGAGCAGGGTGTCGTGCGTCCCGTTGGTGACCGACAGCGGCAGCGTCCGCACCCCGTCGCCGAAGGTAAACGGATCATCCGGCGGCGGCAGGTCCACGAATAGTTCCAGGTAGTAGGCGTCGGTGTCCAGTACCGGACCGCTCGATGGGGTCGGGCAGGATGTGCGGACTTCACGTAGCGCGTTCTCAAATAACCCGTGACGGTCGGCAACGTCGGTCGGGTCGTAGCCGTACCACACACGCGGATACCCCTCAATCTGCGCTAGCCCGCGCTGGGTGTAGTCCGCGTCCCACAGAAAGCGCAGAGATTCCACCCCCGCCGTATACACGCCCAAGTCCGCAATATAGTAGCGCGAGATGTTCTCGTGGTAGAAGTCATACAGCGTGGAGTAGGGCAGATGCAGTAATAGCATGTCACCCGGTTGAGCGCGGTTCGCCAGCACCTCAGCGGACGTATCCCAGGCGGCGAAGGCCCCCGGCCCGTTGATCTCGTTGCGGTAGTCGGCATCCGTGCTGCGGACGATCCCGAATGCTACCCACACCGCCAACACCAGCGCCAGCGGCAACCCCAACCGAGCGGCCTGCGCCAGCCCCAGCCCCGCAACCACCGCCAACGGTCCCCACAAGATAATTAGGTAGCGCGGGTGGTACAGCACCGGGACCACAGCATCGAAGCCCACAAAGACCGCCGTGAACAGCGCCAGCACCGCCAGCGCATAGCGCCGCGCCCGGTTCGCCTGCCATGCCGCCAGCAGGATGACCGCCACCAGCAATACCGCGCCACCCGTCGCATACTCCGCGCCGAGGGTTTGCAACGTCCCCCAGAGGCCGAGCGTCTCCGCGATGTCGAACTCGCGGTTGGCGACCCGCGTCGCCGTCGCGACGTAGGCCACGCGCCCCCACGGCAGAAACAGCGCCCCCGCGCCAATCGCAAGCCCGGTCACGGCCCACCAGCGCCGCGACCGTCGGCTCACCGGGGCTAGCAGCAGGTGATATAGCCCTAGCGCCGGGAACAGCAACGCGCCGATATAGTGGGCGTAGGGGAGCGCCGTCATACTGAGGCCGAAGGCAGCAGCGCAACCGGGGCGCATCCCGCCTGTCACCAGCCACCAGTAGCTCCAGAGCGCGAGCAGGACCAGCACCACCAGCAAACTATAGGTGCGGGCCTCGTGGGTATAGACCACGTAGAACGCCGAGACGCCCAACGTCAGCGCAGCGGCAATCCCCGCGACAGGACGGTCGAGGTCCGTTGCGAGGCGGTAGGCCAACGCCAGCCCCAACACACCAAACAGCCACGAGAACACCCGTGCCGCGAACACACTGCGCCCGGCCACCGTTCCCCATAAGTTGAGCAACAGGAAGTAGCCCGGAGCCTGTACGTCACTGCTGGCAACGCGGTCAATTGTCCCGGCGGGGGAAACAACGCCCTCCGTCCCCCATCCCGCATAGAAAAACGAGCGGTATTCGTCGTACCACAGCGGGTCCGCGTTGAGGGAATATGCGCCCAACCCTGCGCCCAGCAGCAGAACCCCCACCAGCAACGGCAACGCCCCGCGTTCGGTTATCTTGGTCACAGCATCCCCGACCGTTCGACAGACAAAATCCCACGCATTATACAGGCCCGCCCCGCGCCTGTCGTGGGGTTTCTAGGGTCGCCACTGCGGGGGATCGAACACATCCGTCAGTGACGGCGGGCAGGCCGTGTGGTCGGTGGCGAAGGTGTAGAAACACACACGGCTGTCCTCTGGTGGGTTGACCAAACTGAACGTCAGCCGCGCCCCGTCTGGCGACCAGTCCAGCGACATCACCCGCCCGCGCAGGTCCGTGAGTTGCCGCACGTCGCCCGTTGCCACGTCCAATAGGTAGACGTAACGGGGGGCTGGCCCCGTGCGGCTGCTGGGCGAGAAGAACAGCGGGTCCGCTAAAAACGCGATCCGCGACCCATCCGGCGACCATCGCGGTTGATCTATCCCGATTAACTCCGGCTGAATATAGCGGACAGGTTCAGCATCTGGCTCGGCGTCCAGGATGTAAATTGTGTCAATCACACTGGAGGCGAAACGGTCTTGCGGTCCCGCGTAGGCGACCTGTTCCCCGTCCGGCGACCACGACGGCGAACGCGTGCTGTTGCTTGTCTCGTGGAACACCGCGCCGTAGGGCAATGTGGCGAGCCGCACCGTGCGGTTGTCGTAGGTGTAGGCAATTTGGGTTCCGTCCGGCGAAACCGCAAGCTGATTGTTGGCGGGGTTGTCGTCCGTCAGGTTGCGGAATGCCCCGCTGGGCAGGTGCAATGTGAAGATGTCGTAGCTCCCCCCCCCGGTTACTCGCTCAAAACGGTAGATCAACGTCTCGCCGTCCGGCAACCATTGCGGGTCACGGTTGGCCGCCCTGGTGTTGGTCACCTGGACCGGGCGGCGTCCCATCGCATCCATCACGATCAACTCAATGTCATTGCCCGGTTGGAGGCGTACATAAACAATTTCAGTACCGTCCGGCGACCACGCCGCCTCCTCCGCCCGGCCTGGCCCCGGTGTTAGGTTGGCGTAGCGCCCATGCGTATCGGCAATCACAATATCGCTCTCGAAGTTCTGCCAGCGGGTGTAAAGCAGCGTGGGGGCCAGCGGGTAGCGGCTGCCAGCCAGTGCCGCCAGCCACACCGCCCCGTACCCAATCACAATGCCCACTAGCGCCCAACGTGCCATCAGCCGTAGCAATGTCACTGTGGGAGCCGCCATGTGGGGAACCAGTCGTTTTGCGCGTTGACCGTTAGCCGCGTCACGCGCTGCCCGTCGAGGTCCGTCAGGTAAAGTTCCGCTGAGGGCAAGTCGCGGTTCTGGCGGACGAAAACCAGTGCCTCACCGTCCGGCAGGTAGAGTGGGCTGGTGTTGTAGGTGTCCCGCGCATAGCGGATCGACAGGGTGCTGGCCTCAGCCGCCGACACCCCATCCGTGAGCGCGGTGTTGAGGTTGTCTACGAATATGATGCTGCTGGTGCCGTCGCCCAGATGAACCGACAGCGTCAGCCGTTCGCCGTCTGGGGACCAGGTGAGGTCCTGGTTGGGCTGGTACGTCTGGAACACGGGATAGGTCGCCTCGTCCGCCGCCGCAAGTAGATAAACGGTCATCTGCCCGGTCTGGCGTGCCCGGTCAATCACTGTCAGGTAGCGGCCATCTGGTGACCACACGGGTTCGTGCAGTTCGGGCGTCCCCCCGAACACATGGCGCAAGTTCGCGCCGTCCGGCTCCACCATGTAGACGTGCCGCGAGTTGTCGTCTAGCACAAACACGAACGACAGCAGGCTGCCGTCCGGCGCGAACCGGGGCGACTGGGCGGCGGCCAAGGCTGGCGGCGTGATCTCCTGGGCTGTCCCGGTGGTCATGTTGATGACCTGCACACCCTCACGGACGCTAGAGAGCGCCCCGAACGCCAGTTGTGAGCCATCCGGCGACCAAACAGGCAGCGTGTAGTAGGCGGCGTTCTCGGTAAGCTGTTGGAGCGCCCCCGTTCGCATCTCATACAGGTAGACGTGCGACTGTGGTGTCCCCGCATCGGACACGAACGCCAGTTGTGAGCCATCCGGCGACCACGACGGCAGTCGGCTCCGTGCGGGGCCGTCGAACAAGTCGCGGGTAAGGTCCACGGAGACGCGATAGCGCAGGTCCATCAGCGTGATGTACCAGTCGTTCCCGCTGAACTGCGAAACGTAGCTGAGTTGGGGCGATGGCGGGTTGAGCCATGGGGCGGCGGCCAACGTGACAACAACCAGCGCCAGCCACAGGCCGACGACGGCCAGCCCCCCACGGAGTAGCGTTGGGATCATGAGAAGGGAATGTAGAAGGGTGACGATTTCGTGTTGTTGCCGTGTAGCTTATCCTGGCCGAACTGGTCCAGGAGCCAGGTGTAGGGCTTCACCACGTACAGGTGCGTGCGCGGACGCCGCCGCGCCCGGAACGGCGAGCGGCGATAGGACGTTTTCAGGTTCTTGACAAAGGTCCCCAGCGGCACCCCAACCGTGTTGGCGTCGAACACGGGAATCCGCCCGGCGGGGGTCTCCGCAACAAAGGCGACCATCCGCGACGGGATATGGCGGTTCATCTTGACGGGGGTGTAATGGGCGTTCAACGGTGAGTGGCGACGAAACAACAGGGTGTTGCGCTGGTCATTGGGTTGATTTTTCCAGGCGATGACAACCCACTCAGACATCGGCACATCCTCCGGCTAAGGGCATCAGGAATCATCAGTATACGCGAAATTGCGGTGTCGTGGGCGTGTGTGTTCTGGCGAGGCTATAGCTACGCCGTAGTTACTGCCGAGCCGACAGCGCATAGCGCCAAATTCTGTTCGGGTCTGTCTGGTGCTGTGGCGTTGCGAATCCCCAAACCGCACGCCCTAGTCCAGCGGCGGTAGGTCCGGCGGTGGGTCGCCGTCCTTACGCCCGAACAGATAGCGATATGACAACTGCATCAGCGCGTTGAAGGGCGTCCCCACCTGCGGGACGAGATACCACGTCCAACGTATGACGCTGTCCCACATAGGGCGCGGGAACAGGAAGCGCAACTCGCCGAAGGTCGCCTGGAAGCCGACGGGTTGTAGCCAGTGTCGCGCCTTGCCGTCGATAATCATCCACACCCGCTCGGCGACGGCAACAGAGTCCGGCCCATTGTTGATGCGGTAGTTGAAGGTGTGTAACATGCGGTTGCGGGGGCCATCGTAGGCTGTGAGCGGATTTTCTACTTTGGCAGCGCGGGACGCAATTTCTGACTTGAAGATATTCGGCTGCACGACGAACACACCGATCCCGAAACGCTCCACCTCAAAGCGCAGGCTGTCCGTCAACCCCCGGACGGCGTGCTTGCTGGCGACGTAAACAGACTGGTAGGGAATGCCAATCGTCCCCGCGACAGACCCCATGTTGATGATCTTCCCGCGACGGCGCTCGCGCATGTGTGGCAAGACGGCCTGTGTCACACGCAACAGCCCGAAGTAGTTGGTTTCCATCAGAGCGCGGGCCTCGGCGTCGCTGGTTTCCTCTAATGCGCCGGACATTTCCACCCCAGCATTGTTCACCAACACGTCAATCTGCCCCGCTTCCGCCAGCACCGTCTCCACACAGGCGCGGACGCTGGCGTCGTTGGTGACATCCAACGGCACCATCCGTACCCCGTCGATCATCTCCGCCTTGGGCCTGCGGCTCGTGCCAAAGACGTGAAAGCCATAGGAGGCCAACAAAACCGCCGTGCGCTGGCCGATCCCGCTGGACGCGCCCGTAATCAATACAACTGTTCGGTCGGATGCCATGTTTGGGAGTCTCCCTTTGTACTTTTGTGCCCCCTGCCCGGAATTTGTATCCTAAGGCGAGCAGGACGATCAATACTTAGTGTAGCGTGGTTTTCGATAGTAAAGCTAGCGGTTTCTTCAAGGGCAAGGGGGCCTCCCCCATGTGTTTTTCAGGCGATGTTCCGTGTTTGTTCAGACGAGGCGTGTACAATAAGGCAAGGTAAATCCGACACGAGAGACGAGGCACACATGCACATTAAGATTGGCTTGGCGCAAACCTACCCCAAGCTGGGCAACGTCCCGGCAAACCTGGCGCATCACCTGGAACTGGCAGCGGAGGCCGCCGCACAGGACGTGGACCTGTTGGTGTTCCCGGAGATGTCGCTGACGGGGTATCAGGTGATGGACATGGTGCCGGAGCTTGCGATTCGGGCGGAACCGAGCGACCCGGTGTTCGCGCAGTTGTTGAACGCCAGCCACCAGCTTGACATGATGGTCGGCTTTGTGCAGGAGGACGCCCGCAACCGCTTCTACATCGCGGCGGCCTACCTGTCTGGTGGGGAGTTGATCCACCTGCACCAGAAGGTTTACCTACCGACCTACACCATGTTCGATGACGGGCGCTACTTCGAGGCCGGGGATCATGTTCGTGCCTTTGACACACGCTTCGGGCGAATGGGCATGTTGATCTGTGAGGACTTCTGGCATATGTCCGCGCCGTACCTGCTGTGGATGGACGGGGCCGATATGCTGTTGCTGCACAGTTGTAGCCCTAGCCGTGGTGTTAGCAGCGACGAGAGCGGGCGGCTCACGTCGTCGCGCTGGGTGGAGTTGATGAACCAGTCCTACGCCAGCAGCTTTACGTCCTATGTGGTCCACTGCAACCGCGTCGGCTACGAGGACGGCAAGAACTTCTGGGGTGGGTCGTCGGTAGCCTCCCCCGACGGCGAGTTCCTGACGCACGGCCTGTATTTCGACGAGGCGTTGATCGTGCAGGACGTGGACTTGAACCAACTCCACCGCACGCGGAGCCGTGTCCCGCTGTTGCGCGACGAACGCCCCGATTTGGTCCAGCGGGAATTGGGGCGGGTGTTGGGTGCCCGTTCTGGGGTCTAGTACGGCTGAGGAGGAAACAAGCTCATGACCAAACCTGTATCCGCGACCATCTCACCCACATTCGCACGCAAGATCAGAAGGAATCCTGACGTATGGTAACTGCAACCCCCACCCCCACGCACATCCTGCCGCGCATGGACATTGACGTGGCGCTGACCGAACGCATCCTAACCGGCTTCATCCGCGACCAAATTCACAAGGCGGGGTTGTCCCGTGCGGTGCTTGGTCTCTCTGGGGGGATCGACTCCGCGCTGAGTGCCTACCTCTCCGCCCGCGCCCTCGGCCCGGAAAACGTCCTCGTCGTGCGGATGCCCTATAAGTCCTCGTCGGCGGACAGCCTGACCCACGCCGAGGAGGTGATTGACGACCTGGGCCTGCCCACCAAAACCGTCGAGATCACCGACATGGTGGACCCGCTAATTGACCGCTTCCCGGACATGTCCAATTTGCGGAAGGGGAACATCATGGCGCGTACCCGCATGATTATCCTCTACGATCAGTCGGTGGATTGGGGCGGCCTCGTCATGGGGACCAGCAACAAGACCGAGTTCCTGCTGGGTTACTCCACCATCTACGGGGACAGCGGCGTGGCGATGCAGCCGATTGCTGACCTGTACAAGTACCAAATGCGCCAACTGTCGCGCTATGTGGGCGTGCCCACCAGCATCATCGACAAGCCCCCTAGCGCCGACTTGTGGGAAGGCCAAACGGACGAGGATGAACTCGGCTTCACCTATAACGCGGTCGATCAGGTGTTGTATCTACTGGTGGATGAGCGGTACACGGTAGATGAGGTCGTAGACGAGGGCTTCGACCGCGATTTCGTGGAGAGCGTGTGGCGGCGCGTGAAGTCCAACCACTACAAGCGGACCATGCCCAATATCGCTAAGGTGAGCAAGCGGACCATCGGCCACGACTTCCTGTACTTGCGCGACTGGACCGGGCGCTAGGGCACAACGAAACCGCTTATGGCGCGTTCATCTGCACATCAGGCACATACGCTAAGCTCCATATATCGTTGCGATAAGGTAAAGAAAGTGTAATATGACAGTGGTTTTGTGGCTTGGGGCGTTGCTGGCGCAGTTTCAGACGGAGACGAACTGGATTACTATCTTCGACTTCAGCGAGGTGGAGCAGGTCGATGTGTGGCGGATTGTCAACGACGGCGTGATGGGCGGTGTCAGCGATGGGCAGTGGTACCCGGAAGCCGAATATGCGGTGTTTGAGGGCGATATCTCGCTGGACAACAACGGCGGCTTCTCGTCCGTTCGGGTTGCATTCCGCCCGGTAAACATGGCGAACTACGACGGGATCGCGCTACGGGTACGTGGCGACGGCCAGACTTACGCCTTCGGTTTACGAGACGCCAACACCCGCCTGGACTACCGTTATAAGTTTGAGGCGGAAACCCTGGGTGCCGATGACGAATGGCAGACGATCTACATTCCCTTCGACGAGCTAACGGCGACCTACTTCGGGCGGGAGTACGCCGGCGCACCCGCGTTTGACCCGTCCGTGGTGCGCGGCATGAACCTCATTATCTCCGACGAACAAGAGGGCGCGTTCCGCATTGAGGTGGCGAGCGTCGCGCTGTACAGTATTGACGAGGAAGATCGGGCGGTTTAGCGCCGTTAAAAACGCAAGTTGGGGAAATTATCGTATGCAAAATGTCTATGTCTTTCGTCCGCAATACCGGGGCTACGCTCAGGGCCACGCCGCGAAGATGCCAGCCAACGACGGCCCGTTTCAGGTGATTCTATTTGTGTTCGCGCTGGTGGCCGGGGCAACAGGGGTTGTCTTTCTCGTGCTGTCGGTCATCACCTGGGTTCAGTGGGTTAGCCTGGAGCGGAACGGGATTATCACCACAGGCGAGATTACCGAGCAACTGACCACCGAAAATAGCTACTACATCACGGTCACGTTTACGCCAGAGGGGGGCGATACCCCGCAGGAAATTACGCAGATTGTGGACCCGTTGCGCTTCCGGCAGTCGCCCCTGGGGCAGCCTATCAACGTGTTGTACTTGCCCAGTGCGCCGACCGTGGCCGTAATTGCAGACACCAGCACCGCGCCGATTCGCGACTCGGTGATTGCCGTGTTCTGGAATCTGGCGTTTATCCCGTTTGCAGTGTGGGCGGTCCGCCGGGCTTTAGCGGCGTGGCAGTTCGCCCGGAACGGGCAGCGGGTGTTGGGGCAGGTGGTCACGGCCACACCCCGCGACGACGAGGGGATTCTGAAGGTGGATGTGCGCTATCACTTCACCCCGTCCGGGCACGAGGACCCCATCCACGGCCAAGAGACGGTGCTCTACGAGATTCCCCCGAAGGACTTTGCCCCGCCTGCTGTCGGGGACACGGTGGCCGTCCAGTTCCTCAACGAAAATCGCTACCGCGTGCTGTAGACCCGTTCTCGCGCCGCGTCCACACCCGGCCACAGGGCCGCGGCGCTGTTGGGCGCAATGTTGAGGTGAAGGCCCGGGGGAAGCGCAGCCAGGAGTGCATCGTCGTTGTCTAGCGGCGGCATGAATAGCCGCGCCGTCTCCCACACATCCAGCGCCGCCGCCCCCAAGCGCGTATGCCACGCCGGGTCGTGGATCAGCAGCAGGTTACAGATGCATATGTGGGTGGTCATCAGGTTGGCGGTGATGCCCGTGAGCAGGAGTTGGGCCGCGCCCTCGCCCAGCATGGCCTGGAGCCGTAGTGCCTCCGGGTGCGTGCGATGGTCGCCGCCGTGTTCGGCCTCCGTCGCGCCGAACAACTCCTCCACATACTCCGCCGTGATGTGTGCCCGCAGGTTCCACCCGGCGGCGATCTGCTCTGGCTCGCTGCCTGCGGGTTGAAAGGCCGACGCGGGCACGACTTGGACGGCATTGGGGCGGACGGCGGTTTCCGCGCTGCGCTGGCCCATCAGCAGTCGGTAGCCGTCCGCACCCCGAAAGACAACCAGCGTGTTCACACCGATCAACGGGCAGCGTCCGGCCCCGCTGGTGAGGGTGGTGGCCGGGGCTGTGTGGGCGTAGAGCTTATCGCGTAAGGTAGACGGGCCGCCCGCCAGTGTTTCGAGTTCAATCGCTGTACACGTCGCCATAAAGTCGAAAAAGTAGCCGACCCGTGCGTGCAACCGCAGGGGGTTTAACGCCAGCCGATCTAGCGCGTAGGTGGTGCCGTTGTAGAGTGTGCCGCCGCGTGCTAGTGTCGCCTGGATGACATCGTCGTGGTAGAAAGCGTAGTCGGCGCGGGTCATGGGGTTGGCGGGCACTGACGGCGACAGCACCGTATCGACGGTTGCGCCGTGGGTGGGGAACAGGATAAACGGATAGGTCACAGGGCCGCGTCGGTAGAGCCTGTCGCCATAGTGACCGCGCAGGGTGGTGATGATCTGGTCGTAGGTGGTTGGGTTCATAGGGCGTAGGATAGCACGCAGACCACAACGCGGGTTAGGGCGTGTTTTTAGGTGCCTGTTTGCCCGCACCCGCCCGCCTTCTCCGCCCCGTGGGTAGCGTGATTTGCTTCCCTTCTCCTGTGGTTAGGAGGGACTGAAGTGCCAACCCAGCAAACAGCAAAAAACATCATCTGGTGCAATTGCCCCGCCCCAGCGCGAACCATTGTTGCAGCCTCACCGGAACCCGCCTACAATACAAGCTCTAACCACATGCACCGGGGTGGATGAGAACATGCGTGAACACAGCAAGACCCGACCTGCCCGGCTGGTGGCGTTGGTGTTGTTGGCGGTCATGATGACGGCCTGCCAGCCTAGCCCGGAACAGCTACAGGAGCCGCCAACGCTCGCCGTGTTGCCGACGCTACCCCCCACGCAGACGCCGGAAGTCACCCCCACCTGGACCCTCACGCCCACTGCCACCCTCACGCCTTCGGTCACACCCACGCCCGCCGCCTCACGCACACCCTTCCCGACATTCACGCCCGTTTCTGTCGATGTTGGGGCGGCCTGTGCGGAACTGTACTTCAGCGCCATCGCGTTTACACGTAGTGGGTGCTTCGGCCAGGAGAACGGGGAGATTTGCGCCGGGCCAGGGGTGCGTGAGGTCCAGGTGGCGGAAAATGTCAGCGGTTCCCTGTTGCGGCGGCCCGGTAACACCACCTTTGCTAATGACATCCGCGCCTTCCAGACGGACTACACACCTACGGATAACCTGTTCGGGCTGGCGCTGGTCTACCTGGGCGGCGACATGGAGCGAGCCTTCGGCCTGGCAGACCGCCTGGCGATGATCGTCTACGGCGGGACGACGGTGCGTAATCTCGTAAACGACCCCACAGCGGACGCTGTGCGCCCGCTGGCAAGCGGCGGTGATGTGGTGAACACGCCCTTCTCACGTATCGAACTCACCAGCGAGTCGCTAGACCCCACCTGTAACTTCCTGCCAACTGGCATGGTGATACAGACCACGGCCCCGGCACTGATTGAGGTCAACAACGTGCGGTTGCGCTTCGACGGCACAATACACATTGGCGCGACGGCGGCGGGGTCGTTGGATGTGTCCAACTTGGCGGGCATCGTCGAGATGACCTACCGTGCGCGGCGCGAACCCGTCCAGTTGGGAGTCACGGCGCGGGTGCCGCTGGACAGCGCCCTGTTCCCGTTACAGGGGCCAATCCTGCGCGAACCACTGGACCCCGCCCTACAAAATGCGATCTTTGCCCGTGGGGGGGCGCTGCTAGGCGAGCTGCCGCGTGAAGTCGAAGCGCCGCCCGTCGTATCGTCGGAGGAACTCGCGCTCTTTAACACGGTAGCGGGTGAGTGGTTCGTGGAGACAGAAATCACGTTCTTGTCCGGGTTGTATCAACAGGGCGAGGCGGTCACAGTCGGGCTAGCGCGAGATGTGGTGAACCTGTGCGAGTGGCAAGGCGCGTGGGTGCTGGCAACCGAGAACTACAGCGCCCCGTTCCTGGTGCTGCAAGACGTGGACGGACAGGCGATCACCGTGAATGCCTTCTACCCGGATGTCGTCTTTCCTGATGTGATGGAGCGCCAACCGGGGGCAGAGGACCTGTACGCAGGGACCGCGCTGAACGTGGACGGGACGCTGTTTGAGCATCAAATTTTGTTCGAGACGCCCACGCGCATGTCGTGGTCTGTCGATGTAGAACAATTGGGGTCCGGCGTATGTCGTGAGGGGCGTATCGAGGGTGTAGGCAGCCGGGAGCCGCAAACGGTGGAGGCCGCAGCCCAGGCCCAACTTAGCGCGACGACCTGGCGGGTGCAACTGGTGGCGGACCCCGGTACGGTCCCGCTGAACGACCCGATTGTGGACTGCCCCGGTGCGGCGGGCTTTGAGCCGCCCCTCACGGATACCATCGTCGGTACCACGCTCCCTGGCGATGGCAGCAGCTTACGGCTTCAGGGGCAACTTGACGGCGTACCGTTCCCGGATGTGCTGACGACGACGCCCCTCAACCCGGATAGCTACGTCGGTGTGGCGCTCACAGAGGCGCAACAGGTCTTCCACGAGGTGCGCTTTGACGGCGACCTGCTCAACTGGCGGATGATGATTCGCTCGCTAACGGACGGCTGCCGTGTGGGGACAATCCAGGCGGTCGGTAGCCCGCTCGTCGCCAACTAGCCGCCCCGCCCCGGTGACGCGACGCCCGTTGCCGCCGGTAGCCACACCGTAAAGGTGGCCCCGGTGTTGGGGCCGTCGCTGTGGACGTTGACCGTCCCATCGTGGGCCGCCACAATCTCCGCTGTGATCGCCAGCCCCAGCCCATGCCCGCGAGCGGGACCACGCGCCTTATCCACCTGGTAGAACCGCTCGAACACCCGCGACAGGTCCTCTGGTGGGATGCCGATGCCCGTATCCTGCACCGCAATCCGCACACCGCCGTGCGCTGGGCGGACCGCGACCCGCACCGCGCCGCCCTGGTGGGTGTACTTCACCGCGTTGCTCAACAGGTTGTTGACCACCTGCGCCAGTCGGTCGCCGTCCCCCCAAACCACCGGGACCATCGCCGCATCTACGGTGACGGTGATTGCCTTTTTCTGCGCCACCACTTCGATTTTCTCCGCCATCGCCACCACCAGCGCCTTGAGGTCCAGCGGGTCCTGGCGCATAGTGAGCCGCCCCGCC
>CAYWZS010000023.1:24341-29504 GCA_964462905.1 uncultured Anaerolineaceae bacterium | reverse complement strand
CACCACCAGCGCCTTGAGGTCCAGCGGGTCCTGGCGCATAGTGAGCCGCCCCGCCCGGATGCGGGCCAACTCCGTGAGCAGCGTCACCATCCGGCCTAAGCGCCCCGCCTCCTCGTAGATGATGCCCGCTGCCCTGACGGTGTCCGGCGCGGTCCCCTCCACGATGGCCTGCGAGAAGCCCTGAATCGATGTTAGCGGGGTCTTGAGGTCGTGAGATACATTCGCGAGGAGGTCGCGCTGTGCCTGGTTATTGAGTTGGACCTGTTCGCTCATGTGGTTGAAGGCCCCCGCCATCTGCTTGAACTCGGTTGGGCCGCGTTCCGCAACCCGTTGGGTGTAGTCGCCCTCCGCCACCGCATTCGCCGCCACGGACAGCCGTTGCAGTGGCCGCGCAATCGTCCGGGCAACCCCGACGGCGACCAACCCCGCCACCACTAGCCCAATCGCCCCGGCCTGCAACACCACCTGCCCCAGGTCCGCGCCGAACTCGTCAATCGCCTGCCGCAGTGAGATCGTTTCACGCGGCAACGCAAACAGGATCATCTGCCCGTTTAGTGGGTTCACCCGTTGGGCCAGCGGCCCCCGTCCATCCCCCGGCCCACTGCGTTCCCCGCTATCATCCGGCGCTGCGCCCCGGTTCGGGTTGCCGCTAATCCCCACAAACAGCCACGTCTGCCCCACACCGTCTACAAAGCCCCCAGTCAGGTACTCAATCGGCAGCCGGATTCGGTCATCACGCCCCACGCGCTGCGGCGTAAAGCTCCCCCGCGTAAAGCGCACCGTCTCGCCCGGCATAAACTCAGCGGCGCTGTCCCGCGTCACGGAGCGCGTTTCGGTGTCTACCAACAGCACCCGCACATCGCGCTCGGCGGCCTCCGTGAAAATATTGTCCAGCCAGGTTTCCCCATTACGAAACGGACGCGACGGGCGCAGTGATTGTGGGGCCAGGCCGCTCAGGTAGTTCAGCAGGTCACGGTAGGTTTGTTCCGGCGGGGCGGGGCGTGTGCCCAAGATCAGCAGCATCGCGCCGGTGCTCACGCCAACTGTCAGCAGGACCACGATAAGATAGGACAAAAGCAGGCGAGCACGTATGCCGTTCAACATGGTGGGGCGTCTCCGCATCGATCGGTGGGGTCCCCACCATTGTAGCGCGAGCGCGAGTGATAACTGTAACTGGACTGTAAAATATCCGCGCTACACCGACGCACATCCCCCCCCTACCCGTTGAGATGCTCCCGGCAGAAGTCCAGCGTCTCGCGGAGCTTGCGGCGTGTCACCTTGGGCGTGTCGAACACCAGCGCGTCCGGTTGAACCTCCACGCTCACTGTCCCGCTGAAGTCCATCGCCGTCAGTTCCCGCAAGAACGCCCCCAGGTCTTGATCGCCAGACTGCGGCAGGCGGTGTTCGCGCCCGTCGTAGTTACTCAGGTGGATGTGTTTCACGCGCTCGCCGGCAGCCCGTAGCGGCACAATTGGGTCAATCCCGAACGTGCCCCAGTGTGTCGTGTCCAGTGTCAGGTGATCGTGAACTCGGCTCCACGCCTCCACGCTGTTCCAGTGGGCGATATTGCGCGGCGCACCCATAAAGTGCTTGGCGGGCATGTTCTCCATTGCCAGCTGCACGGTCGTCTGCGCTTGTAGTTGCTTCAACCCACCGCTTTCAATCCACACCTTAAAGTCCGCCACCGGGCTAAACCACGGGAACTGAATCTTAAACGTGTTCCCGGCGTAGAGCGCCCCCCGCCCAAACCTCATCGGCAGGTGAACGACAATCCGCTCCGCGTTCATTTTCTCCGCCAGCGCCAACGTCTGCTTAACGCGCCCCAACTCGGTTTCTGTGCCGCCCCAGCCCTGCACTCGTCCGCTAAAGGGCGTGTGCAACACGGGAATCGGTAGCCCGTAGGCTACGCTCAACTGCGAGAGATATGGCGCAAGCCGTGTGGTGAAGCGGTCATCACACATGACCTCAATCCCGTCATACCCGGCCTCTGCCGCCAGTTCGAACGTGTGCGCGGTGTCCATCAACCATAGTGATCCAGTAGAAAGAATGACCCGTATATTGCTCAAATGCTCAATATCTCCTTCGTGATGATCTGTGTTGTTCCGCATTGTAACATCTCGTCCGCTCACGTCATCCGCGCAGGTCATAGGCAATGAGCGCGGCGGTCGCGTCCGGCGTGGCAACCGCATAGCCCACCAGCAACAGGTCAACAACAACCGCTACCAGCTAGTCGTTCGGCTGCCAGCTACGCAGCACATCGCCCGTCCCGGTGAGCTTGTACCCGGCCACACTCGCCGGAATCAGGGCCGTTTGTCCCAGCGTGAGCGTGAGCATGGTGCCGTCTGCGGCGACTGTTGCCTTGCCGCGTGTACACGTCAGCGCGTGGAACTTGCCGTGTGTCTGGATACTGGTGGTTGCCACGCCGTCTCCCGCGTTCAGGTGATGCAGGTTGGTCTTGAAGTATTCGTTTTCTACCAGCGTAACAACCGGGTTCGCCCGATGCCCAAACCGCTTGATTTGTGGCACGAAATCCACGTTGGAGACAGCCACCCCCTTCTCGATGTGCAGGTTGCGTGGCTTCCCGTCCAGGCCCACCCGGTTCCAGTCGTAGAGGCGGTAGGTGGTATCTGACGACTGTTGTATCTCGTAGATAATGATCCCCGGCCCCAGCGCGTGAACGGTGTTGGCGTCCAGCAGCAACACATCACCGGCCCGCACGTCCGCGTAAACAACGATCTCCTCTAGCGTCCCCGCACGGATGGCCGCCGCCATGTCCTCGCGAGAGGTGCCCGGTTGCACCCCCACCACCAACTGCGCCCCTTCCTCCGCATGGAGGATAATCCACGCCTCCGTCTTACCGCGTGGTTCGCCTTCCAGTTCGGCGGCCTGTTCGTTGTTGGGATGCACCTGGATACTCAACCAGTCGTTCGCGTCCAGGAACTTCGCTAGCAGGGGAAAACCCGCCGCTGGGTCGTTGGCGTGCCCCACGAGCGCCGTCCCATATTCCGCCAACAATGTCGCCAACGTCTGCCCGGCCAACGGCCCGTTAGCGACAGTTGCGGTGTCGTGTAGCTCCCAGGATTCGCCGTAGGGGTTCGCAGATGGTAAGGATTTGCCCATAACGGTTTCGAGCTTGCGCCCGCCCCAGACCTTCGTGTGCAGTGATGGTTCTAGTAACAATGGATACAGTGTAGACGGCATGGTTTTACCCCTCGAATACTAAAGAATAATAGCTGCTATTATATCAATCCGTGGGAAGCGTTAACCCACAACGCCTTCTCAATTGGGCATTGTACCGCAAGGTGCCACAGGTGGCAGTGTCCGTCCGCGCTTGACCCTATTCTAGCGACCACGTATGTTGAGTGAACAACGTTTACCCGAAAGGACAGAGGATGGCCGCAAAACCCACCCAGGACGAGCGCATTCGCACCGCACCCAAACGGCGGCGCGAACAACAACAGCCCGCCGTTGACGAGATGTTGACCCCGACTAGCGAAACCTCACGATAACGGCTTGCGGTAGTTGTCGCCGTCTGCGGTAAACCCGGCGCGTGTGAACAGCCGTTGTGCGTCTGGCGTTGCAAACGGCGCGTAGATCGTCAGGTGATGGGTTACGCTGCCCGCCTCGGCCAACATCGCGGCGGCGCGGTCCGTCGCCCACGCCAACAGAAACCAACCGATGCCCCGCCCCCGGTAGCCAGCAGCCACACGTCCATCCAACATGATTTGCGCGGCCTCGTCAGTGTCCTCGCGATACAGCCACACATAACCAACCAACATGCCGCCCATGCCCACCCCGGCGAAGGTGTCCGTTGTGAGGTCGGCCATGGGGCGCTCACGGGGGAGCGGGGGGCCGTCTAGGTGGGCTGCGTCATCCAACAGCTTGCGCACGGCAGGAATGTCTAGCGCGTGCAACGGACGCCAAGTGACGGCGGGGATTTGTGGCGGTATCGGTGGCATCTTGGAAACCTGCTTCCGGGTTGCTGGGCGTGTGCTAACTTTCGCCACATGCAGAAATGTCTATTATCATGTATTGTATGACAAAGCAGTAGCTAGCGAGGAAGTTTATGATGTCCACACCTAGCCAACGCCATCAAGCGTGGAAATCCGCCGAACTCAATGCCCTCACCACCCAGGTCATTGACATGGTGCAGCGAGATGATACTGTGCGTCAAACGGGAATCTACGAGCGCCTGATGGTCAAGTTGGCCGCACGCGCCGCTGAACTTGGACCCAAACCGAAGCCCCCCCTGGCCGATGTAAATGACTGGCTGGCCGTGGCCTTGTTCCTGGATGACCGCCGTTATTTCCAGTTGATGTGCCGTGCCGCAGAACATGTGAAAGACCCCATTTACCATCGGGCGAAACCCTGGCTCCAAAAATTCGTAAAACGAGATACCGACCGCCTGAACACCGCGCAATCAGGCGGTTAACCCGCGATTCACACGGCGGCGGTCACCTATCCCGATGTGCCAACGGCTATCGGCCACCTGGACATCCCCTATGAGATCTATTACCCGTTATCTCCGAAACCTGAGTGGTAAATAGATAGCCATGACAGAAGAAAAACAGATCACACTGGTGTTGGGCGGGGTGCGTAGTGGCAAGAGCGCCTACGCTGAACAGTGGGCGGCAGCACGCGGCGGGGACGTGCTGTTTGTGGCGACGGCGCAGGCCTTTGACGACGAAATGCGCCAGCGTATCGCCGCACACCGGGCTTCACGCCCGCCCAACTGGGACACGCTGGAGGCTCCGCTGAACACGGGGGCGGCGCTGGCCGAACGGCTCCAGGCGCGGCGCTACGATACGGTTGTCGTGGACTGTATGACGCTGCTGGCGTCCAACCGGGTGCTGACGCTGGACGAGGGCTTGCTCATGGCGGAATCCACCCCCGCCGTCGTCGCGGAGGCACAGGCCTTACTCAATGCCTGGGACGCACACGGGGCGGGCAACCTGCTGATCGTGACGAACGAGGTGGGCATGGGCGTGGTCCCACATACGACACTGGGCCGCGTCTACCGGGACGCACTCGGACGGGCGAACCAGGTGTTAGCATCTGCGGCGGATGAGGTGCTGCTGTTCGTCGCCGGGATGCCGTGGGCGTTGAAACGACCGTGACCACCACCCTCGCGGACTTCACCGTCCCCACGTTTACGCTATACAT
>CAYWZS010000023.1:0-24241 GCA_964462905.1 uncultured Anaerolineaceae bacterium | reverse complement strand
CGACCGTGACCACCACCCTCGCGGACTTCACCGTCCCCACGTTTACGCTATACATCGCACTCGCCGTCCTCGGATCGCTCTCCCTCGCGGCTGTCGCTAGCGCAGACCAGCGCCGCCCAGTGATTGACGCGGGTATCGGTGCCCTTGTGGGTGGTTATCTGCTCGGACGGCTCCTCTACGCCGCGCTGAATCCGGCGGTGTTCGCCTCGGCTCCGCTCCGGCTGCTGTGGGACGGTCCCGGCGGCCTGGACTGGCACGGTGTCTACGTGGGGGCGTTGCTCAGCGCATGGGCTGTGCTGTGGTGCTACAAAGTTCCCTCTCTGTCTACGGAGAGGGGATTTAGGCGTGAGGTTTACACCATCGGCACCATTGCGCTGCCGCTTGTCGCACTGGCCGGATGGCTAGGTTGTGCGCGTGTTGGCTGCCTGTACGGGGCCGAGGTGGAGACGCTGGCGTACTATCCGGCGTGGCTGGTGGCCGAGAGCCACGACATCTACGGCTTGGTCGCGCCGCGTTACGACACCCACCGCTTCGGGGCGCTGCTGGCGGGGGGGGTGCTCGTTTGGGCGGGGGTGGTCTGGTGGCATGGACGCCCGACGGCGCGGGTGTTCTGGGCGATGAGTGCGGCCTGGTGTCTTGGTATGTTCGGGATTGGCTTTCTGCGGGCAGATGACGCCCTGCCCACCCCCTTCCTCCGTGTGGACCAATGGCTCGACCTGGTGCTGTTGGGCGGTGCGCTGGTCATGCTTGCGCGGTCTGGTTCCCCTTCTGGATCAGTGCCATCACAAAGTCGAGCGCCGTCGCCAGATCCGTAAATACGGGAATTTCCACCGCGCCGAAAGGCTCCTGGCGCATCGCCTCTACAAACAGGTCCACCAGCGGGTGTGCCCCCGCCAACACCGTGTACACATCCGGGTCCGTCGCAGAGCCACGAAGCCCCCGGCTAGAGAGCGTTGTCATCATCATGACCTCGTCGAAGGTGACGGCGGTTTCCTCGGTGTTCACACAGGTAATACGGTAGAAGGGCGTGCCGTAGGTGTCCACCAGGCCCGCAATTTGGGCAAAGACGGCCCGTGTGTCCTCCACGGTGACATGCCCCCCGTAGCGGACGACCGCAATCGGCAGATCAGGTAATTTTTCGACGGAAGCGGGCATCACAGCACCCCCATAAATCACTCTCCTATCAGATGCCTCCTATTATCGTGCAGAATGGAAAATCACGCATCTTTGGGAGATTATGCACACCATATCGCGCATTATGCGCTCGTGTCGTCGTCCTTCAGGTGGCGCGGACGCGGCACGCGGCCCGTCCGTTGGATGGGGTGTGTCCCCGTTTCGCCTGCCGGACGATACAGCCCCGTTTCGCCTGCCGGGGGCATATCCTCGGTTTCGCTGTGTTGGGGGGTGTAGCTCGGCGTGTTCACGAGCCGATACTCCCCCGTCGCCCGCTGGAGTTCACGCGCTTCCACACGCGGCGCGGCCCCAGTCTGGCGGGCAGGCGGTTGGGCGCTTAGGTGTGCCATGTCCCGCTCTAGCGCCTCAATCCGGAGTTGCTGTGTCTCTAGCGTGCGCTGTAGCTGGTGATTCTCGTGGCGCAACAGCTTGCCCCGGTGCGCGACCCGCGAGGGCTTACGGCTCCCGTGCATCCAGGCCGTTAACCACACCCCCACCAAAAACGTCAATGTTTCCACGATGAACAACCCCATCCCCACCGTTAGCCCCACGGCCAAGCTCACATCCGTCAACAAGGCCAACGCCATCCCAATCACCAGCGCGGCCAGCCCCAAAACCAACACCATAAATATCCAGATCATCAAAACACCGTCCTTTCTCATAGCGGGCGTGCCACGCCTAACCTACGTTCGCATATCGATCCTTACCTGTATTATCAAACGAATGTCCACGTCACTTACAGACAATTATCTAATGTTGGTCAAGTTCAGTGTACCCCAAAAACTAGGGGGGATGTTGGCCCAGCTTTGCGAAAGGCTTCACACTTTTCTCATCCCTTGTCTACCGTATATTTACTTCACAGAATTAATGTTAACGCATGAGTAAAGGCAATGCCGCATATGTATACAGCACAGGGAAATGTCATGGCCGACAACACCATCACTGTTCAGGACGTTCGCAAGTCATTCGGGAGCTTCCAGGCGCTCCAGGGCGTGAGCTTTCACGCACCCGCCGGGCAGGTGCTGGGCCTACTCGGGCCAAACGGGGCCGGGAAAACCACCCTCGTTCGCATCATGACCACCCTGCTCCAGCCGGATAGCGGCAGCGTCACCGTTGCGGGGATCGACGTGTTGAAGGACCAACAACGCGCTCGTGAGGCAATTGGCCTCGCCGGGCAGTATCCGGCGGTAGACGAGGTGTTGACCGGGCGCGAGAACCTCATAATGGTCGGCCAGCTCTACCACATGCGCCGCAAGGCCGCCCGCGCCCGTGCCACCGAGTTGCTGACCCAGTTTACGTTGACCGAAGCCGCTGACCGCCCCGTGAAGACCTATTCTGGCGGGATGCGCCGCCGCCTGGACCTCGCCGCGAGCATTGTGTCGCGTCCGCCAGTGCTGTTCCTCGATGAGCCGACCACCGGGCTAGACCCGCGCACCCGCATCGACATGTGGAACGCCATCCGTGAACTTGTCGCCGACGGCACCACGCTCCTCCTCACAACGCAGTATCTTGAGGAGGCCGAGGAACTGGCAAACCGTATCGTGGTGATGGACCGGGGCAAAATCATCGCCCGTGGCACCGCCAAGGAACTTAAACAGGAGGTCGCGGCGGACTATCTCGTCGTCGCGATAACGGACCCCGCCGATAAGCCCCGTGCCATTGACATTCTTACAGAAATTGGTGTAGAGCCGCCCAGCACGGACAACGGCCAATTCACGGTCCCCGTGGTGGATGGCAGCAAGGCGCTAGTGGAGGCCGTGCGCCTGCTAGATAGCGCGGGTATTAGTATCGCTGACCTGCGCTTGCGGGAGCCGTCGCTCAACGATGTGTTTCTCGCGCTCACCGGCCAGGACATCACCGAGGACGAGGCCGAACCGACCCCGGCGTAACCCAACAATAATCCCCCGTTCGTAGGGATGCCCAACGGGGGCGTCCGCCTGGGGGTACGATTTACCGTTCAAACCCGCAACCACATGGAGACACCTACACATGGCCCAGAAAGCCCTACCGCGTTCCAGTGCGGACCCCAACATTCAACCCCAGCAGACAACCGCGCTTGGGCGCTTTCTGCATAATTTCACGGACACGTTCGTCCTCACCCAGCGCAACCTGATGTACTACGTGCGCCAGCCGCAGTTGCTTGTGTTCGCGACCATCCAGCCGACGATTATTCTGCTGCTGTTCACCTTTGTGTTCGGCGGGGCTATCGGCGGTGCAACCCAGGACACCGCCCCCGGTTCCTACATCAACTTCTTGTTGCCGGGTATCCTCATTCAGACGATCATCTTCGCCGCGACCAACACCACCACCGGCCTCTCCAATGACTTGAGCAAGGGCCTTGTGGACCGCTTCCGCTCGCTGCCGATGGCCCGTAGTGCAGTGCTGGCAGGGCGCACCCTGGCGGATACTTTGCGCGGTCTGTTCACTGTCACGATTATGCTGTCGGTCGGCACATTGATCGGTTTCCGCTTTCAGAACGGCTTCTTGATGGGGATTAGCGGCCTGTTCGTCGCGATTGCCTTCGGCCACGCCTTTACCTGGATTAGCGCCTTTATCGCGTTGTTCATCAAAGACCCGGAAGCCGCCCAAGTCGCGGGGTTCGTATGGGTGTTCCCGCTGACCTTCGCCAGTAGCGTATTCGTCCCGACGGAGACCATGCCCGGTTGGTTGCGCGTCTTTGCGGAGCATCAGCCGATCACTGTCGTTGCAAACACGGTGCGCGGGCTGATGGTCAGCGGCGATCTGTCGAGCGGGTGGGCCGCCGCCGCCTGGATTATCGGCATCTTCGTTGTGTTCATGCCGTTGGCTGTGTGGCAGTACGCCCGCGTCGCCAGCGATTAACGCGCCAATTATCACATCCACAATCGCAGGCCGGGTTCTCATGGGGGAACGCGGCCTCTGATGCCATGGTTGGTACGACGAACGGCAGGATACGTCTACGCCGTTCTGTGGTGCTACCCAATCCCTTGTCTGTGGTAGATGGCTCCCCTAAACTATAGCCGCTTGATCCAGGACAACCAACCAGGGAGCCGCCGCCCGTGCAGCACCGCCAACCGACAAATACATCTAAGATGGTCATGCGGTTATTGGTGCTGCTGTCCACTGGCTACGCCCTAACCCAGTTTTTGTGGGGGGAGGTGATCTTGGTCGAAAACGGTTTCGGCTGGGACGGCGTCACCTACCGCGCTTTGGTTCTCACGTATCCCGACGGGCTGTTGGGCGGCACCTGGTTTAGCTACTATACCGGGCGGTTCGTCCCCAGTATGCTGGTCCATGTGGGGTTAGACCTGTTCCAACGCCCGTTTGACCCTGCCAATATCCTCCAGGGGTTCAAGCTCTATGCGCTGGTGCTGTTCATCCTGGGGGCGGTGGTTTGGGGGCAAATCACGCAGATGGTGGGGTTAAGCGTTAAGGGGACGGTGTTTGCCTTCGCCGCCTTACTTCTTAGCGCGCGCGTCGCGAAGATCAGCTTTTACATTCCCCTCTCGACCGATAATCTGGGCTTCTTTCTCGGCATTGTGCTGCTGTACATGTTCTTACGCCGTAACCCGTGGGGGGTGTTGCTGACAACCCTCGTCGGCGCGTTTACCTGGAACATCTTCATCTACTGTGGGCTGGCGCTCTACGTCTTACCATGCCCCCAGGTTGCGCCCCAGGACGACCGCCCCGCGCCCTACCGTCTTAACGATATACTGGCTGCGACGCTGGCCGTGCTGGTTATGTTGTTGGTGGTCTTTGGCAAAACGCCCGACAGTTGGGTGGGCATGTTTGACGCGATGGTCCCCCCGGCAGAGCGTTGGATTCCGCTGAGCGTGGCGTTCATCGGCCTGTATGTGTTCTTGGGACTGCGGGTGTTGTTGAACCGTGCGCGGTTGTTCAGCCTGCCCGCGTACCTGGAGGAGGGGCGTGTCCGGCGCTTAATCTTGGCGTTGGTGTTGCTGGTCGGCCATCGCTGGGTAATCTCGTCTGTGGGGTTGCCGAACCCCGACTGGCTCGATACGACATCGTTGTTGTTGAGCCATTTTGTGATCGGGCGGCAGCGCCCCGGTATTGGCATGATGTCGATTATCATCATCTACGGCCCGGTGATATTGGTCGCTGCCTACTATTGGCGATCTGTCGTGCGGCGGCTGTATGACTATGGGCTGGGGCTGACGGTGTTGATGAGCGGGGTCTTTATCCTCAGTGTTGCGCCGGAGGCCCGGTTGTGGGCGAATATGTCCCCGTTTTTGGTGCTAATTGTGAGCCAGGTGGTTGATGAACGGGACTGGCCGCCGTTGGCACTGTGGGCGTTTGTGTTTTTTGCGTTCGTGTTCTCGAAAATCTGGAACCAGATCAACTATCCGGTGTGGGGGGCGGATGCCCCGGTGGATAGCTTCCCCTCGCAAAACTTGTCCATGATCACTGGGCCAGCAATTGCCCCCGGCCCCTACCTGGTACATGTTGCGGTATTGCTCTTTATGGCGGTCGTCCTGTGGGTACTTGTCGAGCGGTGGCAAGGGCCACGCCGGATGCCGGCATGGGCCAACAGCCGTCTCTGCTTCGCGGTGAGCCTGCTGGTGGTGGCGCTGTGCTTTACGGAGGTGGTACGGACGGCGCGGGGAACCCAGATGCCGTCCCCACAGATTACGGGTGAGGATGATTTTCACAAACGTGAGCGGTTGGCCCCCAGTGATTACAATGTCCATAGCGCCCCACCCCTGGCAGATTTCTCGACCTATGTGCGCTTCAACGCAGCGGGATACCCGGCCCCGGCCCCCATTGCCGCCGCCAAGGATGATGATACGCGCCGGGTGTTGGTGCTGGGGGATGTGTATGGGCTAGGGATTAACACCTCGCCAGACCGCATCCATCTGGCGCTGTTGCAAGACCAGCTTCAAACGGATGCGCTCGACGTTGAGGTGATGAATGCCAGCTATCGGGCAGGCCAAACCCCAGACACCCACTATGCCTACCTCGTGCGCGAGGGGCTAGGCCATGCACCAGACGCCGTGTTGCTACACGTTAACCTCGCCACGCTGGACGCAATGGCGGACCACATCTGGCGACAGCACGACCGCTACGGTGGCCCGGTTCACCTTTTTCACCAGCAACCATTGATCGGCTACAATGGCGAGGTGGTCCACCCGACCCGCTACTGGTACCTACGGGTTCCCGTGTTGCGCCAGTTCCGGCCCTTCACCGGGGTCATGGCGCAGCTCACACCGCCACCCGCCCCCCAGGTGACAACGCCCGACGACCTCGTAACCCGTTATGGCGATGTGCTGGCGGCCTTCGTTGCCCAAACGGAGGCGCAGGGGGTAGACCTGTACGTGACGGTCTACGCCAGCGGCCCGCATGACCTCCCGACGGCGGCGTTCGTTCAGCAGGCCGCGTCCACAATCGCCCCCGCTTCGTTTTTGGACCTGACCGATGTGATTGACCCCGGCTACTTCCAGCCGGACTACCGTGATTTCAGCCGCGACGGGCATATGTGGTTCGCGGACATCCTCGCGCAGTTCTTGCGGCCTAGTTTGCAACACTGGGACCCCAACGCCAGCGGTCCACTGCCCGCCGAACAGACAGCCGCACTCCAAGAGGTCACACCGAATCTATGCGGGGCGCTCACCGTCAACTGGGATCGCCACCTGTTGCTGCCGACGAGCTACCCGGACTGCAACCTATCACAGCCAGAACAGGTGACGGTGCAATGTATTGGCGGCGACGGGTTGTGGACGACAAACGGTGTCGAAACACAGCGGTCAATCTATGGTTTCGTAGAAGTGACAGCCCAGCGTAACGGCACCTGTGGCGTGTTCGGCTAAGCCCCGGTGACACAATCCACCCTCGTTAACGGGATCAGGACACGGTTGTCGGGGACCGGGGCGTTATCGGCTGTGCGTGCGCTACGGCGGACGCCGCTGGCATCGTAGAGGCCGACGCCGATAGCGATTGTTGCCGGGTCTGTTGGGACGGTGTGACGCGCTGTAAGCCGTTGGCCCTCGCGCCAGAACTGCGTCGGATAGGTGCGGATGGGGGGCGCATCCCCCTGGGCAATGATCGTCCCCTCAGCGTCCAGCGCGTGAATGAGCGTGGTGAGATCCGCTGTGACGGGGGTCTGTGTCCCCCAGTAGAGCGTGATGTCGGTGGTGGTATCCCCCACATCAACCGATGCACACATGAGCTTTAGGCTATCGCCGAAGGTGACGTTAAGCGTCTCCCGGACCTGTGGCCCGTCGTCCCCGGCGATAACCGTGATTGTCTCTGGGAGCAGCACGCGGTCACTACCGTTTTCGTGTAACAGGGGTTCCCCGGTCCCCTCGTCCACCAGTTGCACCATGATCTGCGCGACATGTGGCTCGGCGTGGTCGAACAGGCGCAGCGTGTGGCGGTCGCTGGTGAAGCGGTTGAGCGTGTATTCGGGGCTGTCGGTATGACCACCGCCCAGGAACACGGGTTGGCTGACCGCCCACGTCCCGGACAGGTCCAGGTTGACAAGTTGCACGACCGCCCGCACACGCTGTCCGTCAAAGTCCGCTGTTGGCCGCCAGAACAGGTCCAGCGCGAACGGCTCCCCGGCGCGGATTATGTCGCGAGGGAGGGTGTAGCCGAGTAGGTCGAACTGGTCGCCGAAGGTCGCGGGGAAGGGCGTAGTCATGTAGGTGGGGGCACCTGGCGGGGAGGCGACCCGTAGCCACGTTGTCCCCGGAACGATGTAAAATGCCCATACACCCGCCAGGGCCGTAATGAGTAACATTGCGCCAAGCGCCGCCGGGAGCCGCACCCCGTCACCGCTTGTCAATGGCGGCTGTGGTCGCCCGGTGTGGTAGAGGCCGAGCGCGAGGACGGCACTTACCAGCGTGAGGGTCGTCCCGGCGTGTTGGGCAAGCGTGCCGCGATAGTGCAGGGCGACGACGTGTTCGCCGCGTGGCACATCAACGGTTATCAGGCCGTGTTCTGGCTCCGGGGTAATGGGGACGCGGTTACCGTTCACGGTGGCGGTCCAGCCGGGATAGTAGAACTGCCGGATCACCAGCGAATGCATCTCTTGATCAACTGTGAGGCGAAATGACTGCGCCGTCACCTGTTCATAGGGCCAGTAGCGCAACGGGTAGATGCGGCGTGGTAGCGTCTCGTAGATGTGTGGGTCCACGGGCGGGTCCAACGGCACGGACGCGCCCCAGCGCGGGTTGAACTCGTTGTAGCTGGTGGTGCCCCAGGTGTTGTAGGTCCGTTCGAAGTCGATTGCGCTGCGGGCGGTCAGGTTGTCGTAGCGGAGAAACGGCTGGCTGGGGACCGTCTGCGGGAGTGTGGTACCGACGACCAGCGCGACCAGTAACGCGGCAATAATCCCACGCCAACGGACGGCGACCCACAGCACGGACGCCCCCCCGCCCATGGCGGCCAGCACCGCACCGACGCGCAGAAATCGCTCTGGGAAGCGCAGTTGTGCCAGGTAGGGCACACCGAACCACACCGGGGCCGATGCTGCTAACAGCATCCACCCGACCAGCAACAGGCCGCCGGACAACAGCACAGCCCCGGCTCGGCTCGTTCCACCAGTGATGCCCAAGCGCACAACCCCCAGCGCGAATAGAACCAGGCCCACCGCGCCGAGTGTACGCGGCCCCACCATGCGAATATCCGTGAGGTCTGGCGCTAACGGATAGCTGACGGCCTCGCCGAGCGTGAGGAAGTTGCTTTGTAGGTAGGGGGCGAGGTCATCAGTCCCGCCGGCAGCCTCTACCAGCGGCAGTTCCAGGGCGACGGGCAACAAGAAGATCAAGCACAGGCCCGCGCCGAGGGCAATCCCCCCATACAGGCTAACAGCCCGCCCCCGGAGCGTCTCCCAACGCCCCCAGGATGCCCCAACCAGTAGGATCACAGTCAGCGGGGCGACGACCAGCGCCGTTAGAAAGGTCATCGGCTGGTGCGTCATGACGAGGCCGAACAGCGCCAACGCAACCCAGACGGACGCCCGGCGCGAGGGACGCATTGCCGTTGTAATCACTGTCAGGAACACCCACGGGATAAACGCGGCGGAGAGCATCTGCGGCAGGCTGCCCTGTGTCCACACCTCAAACAGCCTAGACGGGGCATAGGCCCACAAGGCCGCCGCCACCAGCGCCGCCGACCCCGGTAACAGCGTCCGGGCGAGGCGGTATGTGCCGACAGTCCCCCAGGCCCAGGCACAGGCCGCGACAATGTGAAATGCCTGAACCGCGCTCACACCGACGCCCATCAACAGGCCGCCCAGGTAGAACACCCCCGGCGGGTAGAAGTTGAAAACGGGATAACCGTAACCGAGGTGGAACCAGTTCACCCAGCGCGGGTAAAGTTCGCCGGAGGCCAACAGCGTCCCCATCGCAAAAATCCGCTGGACGTGGAGCGGGGCGTCGGCGGCGTCCATGATGCCGGGTTGGAAGGTGGGCAACAGGCCGAACAACGGCAGGGCCAGCGCCGCCAAAATGCCCCAGTCGCGGGGGAGTGTCGTCATGAGTGGGTTTACACGGTTACGGACAGCATACAAGTGGTGTGCATTTTAGCCCGAAACGACAGGGTCGCCATAGCAGGTTTAAGGAAATGAAAAACCCGCCGTGCAGGTACGGCGGGCTTGTGGTCATGCTGAGATGTGTTGCCTAGAGGATGTCGCCGACGGCGATGATCCCCTCCGGGCTGCCCTTGCGGATCGCCAGCTTGACCTCGCCGATGGCGCGAGTGACTTCGATCTCACGGGGGCAGGCGGGTGTACAGTTGAAGATCGTGCGACAGCGCCACACGCCGTCCGGCTCGCTCAAGACGTCGAGGCGGTCCTGGGCGGCTTGGTCGCGGCTGTCGAAGATGAAACGGTGCGCCTGCACAATCGCCGCCGGGCCGACGTAGTTGCCGTTCGCCCAGAAGGACGGGCAGCTCGTGGTGCAGCACGCACACAGGATACACTTGGTTGTGTCGTCGAACTTCATACGGTCCTCGTGGGACTGAAGGCGCTCGCGCCCGTCCGCCGGGACGGGATCATCGTTGACGAAGTACGGCATCACAGCGCGGTAGTGGGCGAAGAACGGCTCCATGTCCACCACGAGATCCTTGAGGACCGGGAGGCCGTTAAGCGGCTCCACCGTAACGGGCTTGGAGGTGTCTACGTCCTGCACGAGCGCCTTACACGCCAGCGCGTTCACCCCGTTGATCCGCATCCCGTCGGAGCCGCACACGCCATGAGCGCAGGACCGGCGTAACGTCAGCGTGCCGTCTTGCTCCCACTTGACGCGGTGCAGCACGTCGAGAATCTGGTCGGTTGGCTCCACGTCCTTGACGGTGAACGTCTGCCAGTAGGGCTTGTCCTTACCCGGCTTTTCCGGGTCCATACGCTTGATCTTTACGGTAATGTCTACCATTGGTGTCTCTTGGGTTTCCCTTGGTCGTTACAACATAAACATGCAGTTTTTGCCCTCACCCCCCAAACGGACAGGGCAGGCCCTGTCCCTGTAGGGACGCCATGTTTGGCGTCCGCTGGGAATGGGCGAACTGCTTTCTAGTACACGCGCTCCTTCGGCACAAAGCGCGGGTCTTCGTCGGCCAGCGAGAGGTCCACCGCTTTGTCCGTGTTGATCTCGTAGCCGCGCTGTACGGTGCCCAGGTCCACGCCGTCGGTGCGCGTGATGAGCGTGTGAACCATCCAGTTGTCATCGTCGCGCTCGGTGTAGTCTACGCGGCTGTGGGCACCCCGGCTCTCGGTGCGGTTGATGGCGCTCATGGCGGTTGTCTCGGCCACGTCCAGCATACAACCCAGCTCGAAGGCTTCCAGCAGGTCGCTGTTGAACTTGTCGCCGGAGTCGTCAATCACGAGGTCCTTCGTGTAACGCTCGCGCAGTTCCTTGATGCAGTCCAGGGCGGTTTGCATCCCCTCTTGCGTGCGGAACACGGAGACATGGTCCATCATAACCTGCTGCATCGTCTCGCGCAGTTCGAGGGCGCGGGTCTTGCCCTGGTTGGTGCGGATGCGCATCAGCTCGGCCTGGATCTCGGCGGTCGGGTCGCCCACAACGGGCACGAAGTCCGCGTCCTTGACATACTCGGCAACCTGCATCCCGGCGCGGCGACCGAACACGATCAGGTCTACCAGGGCGTTCGTGCCGAGGCGGTTCGCACCGTGGACACTCACACAGGCGGCCTCGCCAGCGGCGTACAACCCCGGCATCACGTTCCAGGCCGCGTCCACAACCACCTCGGTGTTGATGTTGGTGGGGATGCCGCCCATAGCGTAGTGGGCCGTTGGCTGCACGGGCATCGGAGCTTGGACGGGGTCCACGCCGATGTAGGTGCGGCAGAAGTCGAGGATGTCCGGCAGCTTCGTCTCGACGTAGCGGCGGTCAATGCGGCGGGCGTCGCCTTCTTCTTCAAAGTAACGGTTCACAGTCTCCGGGCGGATGTCCAGGTAGACGTAGCCCTTGCCGTTGATGCCACGGCCAGCGGCTACCTCCTCGTAGATAGCGCGGGAAACCACGTCACGCGAGGCCAGGTCTTTGATGTTCGGCGCGTATTTGGTCATGAAGCGGTCGCCCGCGTCGTTGAGCAACACGCCGCCTTCGCCGCGCACGCCCTCGGTGATGAGGATGCCCATCTTGGCGATACCCGTTGGGTGGAACTGGTACATCTCCAGGTCTTGCAGCGGCACCCCACGGCGGAGCGGAATGGCCGCGCCATCACCCGTTAGGCTGTGGGCGTTGGAGGTCGTCTGCCAGACGCGGCCCCAGCCGCCCGTCGCGAACACGGTCGCCTTGGCCTGGAAGACGTGTAACTCACCTGTGGACAGTTCCCAGGCGACGACGCCCACCGACTTGCCATTGTTCACGATCAGGTCTACAACGTGGAACTCGTCGAAGAAGCGCACGTTCTCCTTGATGCACTGTTGGTAGAGCGTCTGGAGGATCATGTGGCCGGTGCGGTCGGCGGCGTGGCAGGCACGCGGGACCGGCTTCTCGCCGAAGTTGGAGGTGTGGCCCCCGAAACGGCGCTGGCTGATACGGCCATCGGGTGTGCGGTCGAACGGCAGGCCCATGTGCTCTAGCTCGATCACGGCGTCTATGGCCTCGTTCGCCAGCACTTCGGCGGCGTTCTGGTCTGTCAGGTAGTCGCCACCCTTCACGGTGTCGTAGGCGTGCCAGATGGGTTTGTCCTCGTCAATATTGCCGAGCGCAGCGCCCACGCCACCCTGAGCCGCGCCCGTGTGGGAACGTGTCGGGTAGAGCTTGCTCACAACAGCGACATCTGCGCCGCCCTTACTCGCGTAGAGTGCGGCCATTAGCCCGGCACCACCCGCGCCGACAATTACCGCGTCAAATTTGTGTGTCTGCATGTAAAGTTACTCCTCATACCAGTAGATGTCTAAAAATCGAAGTCTGTAGTTACCTTTAACCCCCAGCCCTTCCCCCGCGAGCGGTGGAGGAAGGGGAGAAAAACCGTCTCACAACGACTTAGGGGGAGGTTCCCCAGCTTAGTGGGCCGCGTGCATGTCCAGCATCGCCTGCGACGCCAGGCCCAGCGCGTCCTCGCTGACGCCCAACAACAGCGCACCACCGCCGGTCACCATGAGCACGACCGCGCCGATTACGCACAAGTAGATGAGACCGCGCTTGGCTGTCTCGTTCTGCACATAGTCCGTGAAGATGTAGCGTAGGCCGTTGAAGCCGTGGGCTGTGACCAGCATGAGCAGCGCGAAGTCGTAGACGCGGTAGGCGTAGACGCCACCGACCAAGAAGTTCCAGCGGTGGTAAACGAACTCGACGGCGGTGCCGCTCTGGTTGATCTCCCCAGTACCGACGATGGTGTGGCCCTGGAGTGTGAGGTCGAACACACCCTGGATGATGTGCATGGCGGCCAAGTGGCCGAACACCAACGGCACAATCAGAATACCGCTGATACGCATAAAGGACCACCAGAACCGTTCCAGCTTGCTGCCGCTGGCCTTACCCGTGACCGAGGTTGCGCTCTCCCCCGCGACCATCCCATACAGGCCGGAGAGCAACATGGCGGCGATGATCGCAACGGCAATGCCGACGATAAACGGAATCTGCCCGGCGAGCACCTCACTCAGCGGCAGGATGAACGGGTCGTGGGTGTAGTGCTCCCAGACGTGCGTCATCATGAGGATAAAGACCGGGACCAACAGGACGCCCGTGCCGATGACAACGGCGTTAGCGGCTTGTTCCTGGTACTTCCACCACTGCGGGCGGTAGTCCATCACGATGATACGTAGCCCGTTCAGCGCGTGGTAGACCACGAGCGCCACCAGGAAGAACTCCGCGATGGTGAATAGGGGTGTCTGGTAGATCGCAACAGCGTGAACGTAAAGCTCTGGGTAGAACACCGCCCAAGACGTATCAACAACGTGAATCACCAGGAACAGCACAACCCCCAAGCCGGAGATGCGATGGAGCACCCAGCTCCATTGGCCGATGGCACCACGATAGCGCAGTGTCTCGGTAAGCGTGTTTACGAGTGAAGTCATTAGGTTTCCTTGCCCCCATTACTGTGAAAGGGATAGCCATACAATAGAAGTCGTATGTGGGGTCGCGGTGTGGCAATGGTGTGATGGGGAGTTTAACGGTACACTGCGATTCGCAACAACTTAAACGAAGTTTATAACAAAATTGCGGCGCATTTGTTTAATCTGTTACATATGTCATGCAGCAACAATAATAATTGAACACTCATGTAGCGGCAAGGGGGATGTAAGCCGGATAGTAGGGGAATCGTGCGCTCGTGCGTAGCAGGCTTGGCAGCGTCTATGCGGTGATACTGTTGATTTCCTTACCTAGAATCTTGCCGGGGGGTGCTACAATCGGTTGTGATTCGGCCTGTTTGCAGCAAAAGGAACGTGCGCCATGCACCGACGCCTCGCTTTAGTACTCACCTTGTTCGCCCTGTTGGGGGTGGCGACCCTGCCCCGTGCCGCCGCCCAGCCTGGCGGTAACCTGATTGAGATGGAGGTGGAGGCGGCCTTCGACGGCTTCTTCCGTGATGAACAGTGGTTCCCTGTTCGTGTGACGGTCACCAACAACAGCGACCCAGTCGTCGGGCGCGTCATCGTCCGCCCGGAAACCTCACGCGGGGTGCGCGGGGCGTTCAGCTTGCCGATGCAACTCCCCACAAATGCTGTCATGTCCGACGTGATGTATGTCGCGGCGCAGGGTGTGACCACGCAGCTACGGGTCGAACTCATTGACGACCAGGACGAACTCGTGCTTGCCAGCCAGACGGTCGCGCTGCGGGCGCTCCAACCGACGGACCAACTTTACGCCGTGATTACGCGCTCCGCTGCCGGGTCCATTGACATGACCGGGGCCGTTGCGGACGGGTTGAGTGCATCCCAGGCCAACTGGGACATCGACAGCATCCCAGACAACCCGGCGGCGCTGGCCTCCGTCAATATGATCGTGTTTACGGATGTGGACACCAACGGCCTCACGCTGGCGCAAGAAACCGCGCTAGAGGGGTGGGTCGCCAACGGTGGGCATCTGGTGGTGACGGGCGGCATCAACTGGCAGGCGACGGCGGCAGGGCTAGAACGGCTGTTGCCCTTCGCCCCAGGCGACGACATTATCATCGATGATGTGTCCGTATTGGCGAGCTATGTTGGCTCCGACGCCGCGCTCACCGGGGACATCCCGCTGGCGGTGGGCACGGTAGACACAGATGCGGAAATCCTGGTGGAGACCGGGCTGCGTGAGCCGTTGCTGGTGCGCGGGACGCTGGGTGAGGGCGTGGTGGACTACCTCGCGCTGGACCCGAACACGGCCCCGCTGCGCGGCTGGGACGGCCTCAACCCGCTGTGGTATACCCTGGCCGCGACCTCCCCGCCTGTCCCAGCCTGGACGCGCAACTTCGCCACCTGGGACCGCACCATAAACGCCGCTGAAATCTTGCCGGGGATTGACGTACTGCCGAGTGTGCTGCCCATCTGCGGGTTCCTGGCGCTGTATATCGCGCTCATCGGCCCGGTGAACTACCTGATTTTGGACCGGCTGAACCGCCGCGAGTGGGCGTGGGTGAGTATCCCGCTCTTGATTGTGCTGTTCTCGGTGTTGGCGTTTGTCGTCGGCGGGCAGTTACGCGGGACCATTGCCAACATCGGGCGGATTGCCGTTGTGCGGGCCTACCCCGACACAAATATCGCCCACACGACCGAGATTATGGGGCTGCTCAGCCCACAGCGCACCCAATATACGCTGGAGGCGCAGAACGGCGTGTTGATGCGGGCGCTGCCACGTAACATGCTACAGGGCGGGAGCTTGTTGGCCTCCACCTTCCAGACGAGCATCGAGTTTCAGCAGGCGGAACAGGTCCGCGCCTTTGAGTTCCCGGTGGACGCCAGTTTTATCGCCGGGTTTGCGGCCTACGGCACGACCGAAGCCCCGGACATTCGCGGTAACGCCAGCTTGTTCTACCCGGTGAGTGAACGCGCTGTACAGATCGTGCGCGGGAGTGTCCGCAACAACAGTGACCTCACGTTGACGGACGGCGTGGTGCTGGCACGCGGCAAGGCGTATCGTTTCGCGGGGGACCTGGCCCCCGGCGACATTGCCAACTTCGAGATTCGCCTGGACACGTTCGAGGTGCCCGCCCCTGCGCCCATCGGCTATCCGTTGGCCCAGGCCGGGGCGCTGGGCATGAGCAGCAACGCCCTCCCCGACCGCACCGTCCGCGACATCATGGGCGAGAGCAACTACAACTTCAACACCAACCTCAACGCGCCAGACCGCCAGGCGGAAACTGTCGAACGGCAGGAACAACGCCGTCGTCAGTTGTTCCTGTCTGCGTTGACACAGGAAACCTACATCAGCACGGCCCGTGGGAATGATGTGTACTTCGTCGGTTGGGACGCGGACGAGGCGACAACAGTCACGCTGGCGGACCAGGACTATGACCCCTACGCCACCACCGCCTATATCATTGCGCTGGATGTGGAGGTGGAACAGCCGCTGAACAAGCGGGTGCGCGTTGGCAGTGACCAGTTTGTGTGGGCGGTGCATGAGCGTGTCGGCCTGGGGGCGGCGGCCCCGGTGAACTTCTCCGTTGGTGAGGGCAATAGCATCGCCTTCCGCTATACCCCCTTCCGTGAGGCGCGTTTGGACGATGTGGAAGAACTATATGTCGTTGTTCAGCGGAGTTCCGGCACGACCAATATCCCAGTCGAGGTGTGGAACTGGGACGACCAAACGTGGGAACGTTTTATCATCACCAATGACCGCCTGGAGATCGAAGACCCAGACGCCTACTTGGGCGCGGCCAACGATACGATTGTGCGCGTGTTGGGGGATGAGGTGTCGTTTATGAACTTTAACGCGATGCGGGTGGAGCATGTGGGGACGTTCACGGGGTAAACGTTTGTCTGTGGTTCCCCGGTGGCGTGTTCGGGGAACCAACCCCAGGAGCAGTACGGGAGCCGAGGAAACCGTTAGCGTGCCGTTGGGGGGCGGCGTTGGGGTTGCTGTGGCGCGTTGCGACGGTAGGAAATACGAACCACCAGATGGCCAAAGCGAATGTCGTCGCCGTCACGCAGGATGCGCGGTTGTTGGGAGACGAGCTTCTGCCCGTTGAGGAAGGTGCCATTGGGCGACCCCTCATCAATCAACATAAGCGACCCCTCCCGGCGCGAGATCGTCGCGTGCCGGCGGGAAACGCCCTTGTTTAGCGCGTCGAATTGTTCCAAGTCAATATCCGGCTTGCTGCCCGTGTTTGGGTCGCGCCGTCCGATAGAAAGCGCCTCAATCGAGTCATAGTCGAAGGTGAAGCGGTCGCCGCTGTCACGCACACGCACTTCTAGCACCATACGCGGGTGAAAACGGGCGGTGCCCCAACGTGGATTGCCGTCTTCGTAGTTGGTGTCGTCGAGGCGGGTCGTGCGGGTGCGGTTTTGCACCTCAGACTCTAAAATCTCACCGACGCGGGGCCGTTTTTTTTCTTTGTTGGAGTTGGTTTCGTGGCTCATAATCGACTCCGGCAGTTCCATCAAAATTTACGTCTTTGAGGTACGTAAGTAGTGTACCCTGAATTTCGTCAATAGGTCAATCGAGTTATTGACAATACTTCTATGGTACTGCGTTTGTAAAGCAACATACCATAAAAAGTTATATATGTTTGTTGCGACAAACAAGTTTTTACCAAGCCTCAGGCCATGACTGGGGCGCTCTGTTGGCACTCCCTACAAACCTGTTTACGGGCTGTTTCCTCTATATAACCCTGTTTAAAGGCGTGGGCAGCAGCCTCACAGGTTGTTTCAACCAACAACATCTCACTGCCCATCTCGGTAACAGCCTGCTGGACCAGGGCGATTTCTGCACGGCGCTCGTCGGTCCCGTTTACATCCCGGATGTAGATTGTTGGGATGCGACCCGGATAGCGGCGCACGGCCTCCTGGTACACCCACGGGTCTTTCTGGCCGCTGTCGCCGATGAGAATAAACGGCAGGTTCGCGTGGCGCTCCATCAGCTTGCTGATGTAGCCCATCTTATGCCCCATGTGGTCCTCCCCGCCGACAGCGTGCGCCGACAGGCCGATATCGCGCAGGAACACCGGCCCCAGCGGAATTTCCTGTAGGTTGTAGAAGTCAATAATCAGGTCATACAGGTTCCAGGGGCTACTGCTGACGTAGAAGATCGGGTTTGGGGTGCCGCCGGTGCCGTTCTGTAGGGCTTGGTAGAACGTAGGCACACCGTCAAAAGGCAGGCGCGTGTGGGCGTTGCGGAAGATGGTGTTGTGGAGCATCTTAAACAGGTTGAGCACGTCCGTCTGGACGATGGTGTCGTCCAGGTCGCTGATGACGCCAAACTGAGCACCTGTGGCTGGCACAATCACGGGGAGGTTGGTGGTGGTGTCCGCAGTCTCCAGGCCGACAATCGGTGTCTTGAGCACCTCCACTTCGACGGATTGCCAGTAGGCGGTGTGGGTGTCTTCCGCCAACGGGGACGGCTCCAGCGTGGTATAGAAGAAGCCCTCCTCGTCACACTGTACGACCTGGGTGGCGTCGCCGTGGCTCACGCGGACGGTGGCATAGGGGATTTCATCACTTTCAAAGCGGTGATAGGTGTTGATGAAGTTGCGCCAGGGGGAGTCGTTGGCCTTTGGCTTGCGGATGGACTGTTGCAGTAGCACCCGCCCGCGCACAAACAATTGTCGTCCGTTACCGTAGCCAATGTAGGTGCGGACGGTCAACGGCTTCCGCACACCAAACTGGCTCATGAAGAAAAACCGCACACGGTCAAGCCCGTGTTCAACACGGTTCAGCGCCTTTGCCACTGCCCGCTTCGTGCTCATCGCTGGGGGAATCCTCCCTGAGACTATTTAAGCTCGTCACTACATTATAGCGATGTAATGTTAAATCCAATATAGATCAGGGGGATTGCTTCAGGGGACGACGACAAGATAGCGTGAATACCTGTTTTGCGGTTGAGCCGTCATCCCCCGGTATCTTCTCGCCGTTGTGCCTATGCAGCCCTGTAAACGGCTCGCAGCGACAAGTGTCAGCGTTTCTTGTTATTGCTGGGCTTGGTGAAGATCATACGCCCGGCCTGGGTGTTGATGAGCTTCGTCACCTCAACATTGATGGTGCGGTCCATGTAGCGGTCGCCCTTCTCCACGACAACCATCGTCCCGTCGTTAAGGTAGCCGATGCCCTGGCCGGATTCACGGCCCTCCTGCAAGACATGGATGGAAAACTCCTCGCCGGGGATGTAGATGGCACGGACAGCGTTGGCAAGTTCGTTGATATTGAGGACCTTCACGCTCTGGGCTTCGGCCACCTGGTTGAGGTTGAAGTCGTTGGTGACGATGACGGCCTCTCGCTGGAGCGCGAGGGCGATCAGCTTGTCGTCTACCTGGTTGATCCCCGGAATATCGTCCTCAATAATCTGGATGGCAATGGAGGTGTCGCGTTGCAGGTCGTTGAGAATTTGCAGGCCACGGCGTCCGCGCTCGCGGCGAAGCGTGTCGGACGAGTCCGCGACTTGATGTAGCTCCGAGAGGACAAAGCGCGGCACGACCATCACCCCGCCGATGAACCCGGTCTGTGCGATGTCCACAATGCGCCCGTCGATCAGGACGCTGGTGTCCAACAGCAGTTCACGGTTCCCCGCGTTGAGGGTGTTGGCGTTGGCATCGGTTACAAGCTCAATGAACTCGCGGGCGCGGTAGGCGAAGATGGACATGCCCAGGTAGCCAAAAGCGACCACCAACACGGGGGGGATGATGTTGCCGAACGGCTGCCCGATAAACGACAGTGGGTAGGCGGCCAGCAGCGCCAACACCAGCCCGACGGTCAGGCCGATCACGCTGACGATGAGGATGTCTACGGAAACACTGTTGAGCGCACGCCGCGCCAGGATAACCGGGCGCACGGTGATCCACGGGGTAACGATGAGGCCGAACAACATGCCGATGAGGGCAAACAGGCCAACGGCGACGTTCGTGGGGAACTGCGTGAAGAACGCGCTGTTGTCTACCCCCAGGCGGGTACCGACAAAGAAAAACACAAACATCCCGAAGATACGGGAAATGAACTCAATGGACATATGTTGTTTTTACTCCTTCGCCTGCTCGCGCTTGGCCGGGACACAGCATGATAACGGGGCTGGTTGCCGGGGGACGCTTACGGCGGATAAATGAGAGTGGCATAACCCTTGCAGGGACAAACCCACACAAGATTGTTACAATTAGGTTTAGCTTACATTATAAGCTGTGGCATTGCAGATGCAAGTGCAACCCGCTAGACCTTTGTTTGAAAACGAACACCGTAACTCATGACAACTTCCCCAACAGATGTGATTATCATCGGCGGCGGCCTGAGCGGTCTCGCTGCGGCCTACGAAGCCCAACAGCACGGCCTGCGTTACACCTTGATCGAGGTAAAAGAACGGCTGGGCGGCAACATCCATAGCTACCGCCAGGGCGACTTTGTGCTGGACGGCGGGCCATTCGCCTTTCCGCGCCCGGACGTGTGGCCGATGTTGGACGAATTGGGCCTGTCCGACACCTTAATTGATGTACCGCGCAAGCACGGCCCCCCCTATGCGGCCTTTGCCGACGGCACGCAGACCCTCACCGACACGCTGGCGGCCCAACTCACAGGGACGATCATCAAACGGATGGCTGTCACCAGCCTGGGGGGGGAGGCGGACGGCTCGTACACCATTTGCCTGGAAAACGGCATTGCGTTGGCGGCGCGAAGCGTGATTGTGGCAGTCCCGGCCCCCCGTGCAGAGCGCATCTTTCGGGTGCTCGCGCCGGAGGTGGCGGCCTTGCTGGCCCGCTATCACTACGACACGGTGACGCGGGTCGCGCTGGGTTACAGCGCCGCCAACCGCCCGGAGCAAGTCCCCAGCGCCCCCCCCAGCATGGACTTCGCCGCGCTGTATGCGTCGGAGCATGTGGCGCGTGTGCCAGAAGGCGGGTTGCTGCTCCAGGTGGCGTTGCGGCTCCCGTTAGACGTGCTGGGCGCGGAGGCGGTTGTTGCCCGGCTGTTGGCGGCGCGTGGGTGGCCGCCGCCGGATGTCACCGAGGTTCACGCCTGGGAAACCTCCGACCCGTTGACTGTCACCGGGCCGCAGGGGGCGCTGCACGAGATCAACAACCACCTGCCCCCCGGCGTGCAAGCTGTGGGCAACTGCTACCAGTTCCGGGCATTGCCAGGGCGCACCGTCGCCGGGCGCGAGGCGGCTCGCGCTGTCATTGCGTCTCTTGGTTAATCTGCTAAAGTAAAGGCGATGGAGCAGTAAACCACAGGATTTTGATGCCGACTGTATGTGAGCTTTCCGCAGGGTTCGAGGACTCTTTGGATGCCCTGTTCGACACATTTTTCAATAACCTGGACGAGGCGAGCCGCTGGGGAACCCGGTGGGACGTGGTGCGTGACGAGCAATTGCTCACGCTGGGCGACGACCCGGTTCGTCAGGTGTGGGGCTTCACGACGGCCTACGCCCGGATGGACGGGATGGGCGGGCATGTGACGTTTCTCATAAAGTTCGTGGCATATGCGCGGACCACCGAGATTCGTGTTGTGGTGACATCGCCCTACGAGAAGAACGGGCGCAACTCCGCCTACTACCAGCGTAATCATCAGGTTGCCCTGCGCCTGTTGGAGTTCTGTGTGGCCCCGTATGAAGAGATCCACCCACGCATCGGCACCCTCCAGCGGTTGCTGGGGGGCTTGCGCCGGGAACCCGCCCGCAGCACCACCTGATCTGATTCTTCCCTGCACCCCGCACACCTGCTGCGGTAGACTAATACACTTCTGTTCAGTGAGACGAGAGGCCCTCCACTTGTGACCGATGCTTTCGCACGCGCTGTCTACAGCGCCCCGCCCGGGGGCGCTTCGGCCACACCTGTTAAGCTCGTGGCTCGCACAGAGGGCCTGACCCTACAAAGCGCGGATCTGTGGCACGAGGCGGTATCGCTGTCCCCGGTTGCTGGCTCGCCTGCGGTGGGGGTTTTTCACCTGGATAAATCTCATCACCTGTTGGCCTACGCCGACCTAAATGGCGAGCAAACCCCGCGCTACAGCTACATCCGGCTGCCAAACACCTACCTGCGGGCCTGGGGCGGCAACCTGGTTGCGCTCCAAAAGCGCATGGGGCCAAGCGCTGACCAGGGTGAATACCTCGCGCCGCTGACGGCCCCAATCCCTGAGGAGTTGTCCCCGGTAGACCGCGAGGCGTCCCTGGCGCAACTGCGGGACTGGGCGGGGGAGATGGGCGTCGTGCTGGACCTGCTGAATGCGGTGATTAGCGCGGAGCGCCTGCTGATTTACAATGGCCCCGGTACCCTGGGCGAGCGTCTCACCGTGGTTATGGGGCTGATGGCGTTGCTGCCGACCTGTGCCCGTGCGGACCTGACTTTCGCCACCCAGGTAGACGCCACCAACGGCCCCGCTCGTGGGCGGGTGGTGTTCGCCGATGCCCCCCTCAGCGCGGCGCGGCACACCTTCGACTGGGCCAAGATGACCCTGAACACCTTCCCGAGCACCACTGCCGCCTATGTTGCTACGCTACGCACCCACTGGGCAGACCACGGCGATCTCGCTGAACTGCTGGGCTTCGTAGACCGCTTTGACCCCCTTGCACCCTGTAATCAGGAGAAAGATTTTATCAGCCGCATCAACGACATCACGGACCGCTATCACTTTCACGAACAGGTCGTCAACGCATCACACATCGGCGACGACGAGATTGTCACGCCGGACGCGCTCAAGGCGGCCCTACAAGATGCTAATGGCCTGCCGGACCTGTGGCGGGCACACTACGCCGCGCTACTGCTGGAACCCGCGCTGGAAAAACGCGACAACAAGGCGCACAGCCTGATTGCGCGGCAGATGGATGCTGACCCCCAACTGGACGACGAACTTTCCGAGCGGATCACGGCTATGCTGGACGACACCCCGGACCTCGTGTATGTGTTCATGCGCCAACGCCTGAGCGAGGGGGCGTCCGAGAAGTGGCAGGCGCGGCTCCATGAGGCGGCGGTGCGGGCGCTGGCGGTCGTGCTGGACGGTGGCGACCCGGACCTCGTGCTAAGTTGGTTACGGTTGCTGGCCCGCGAGCCGAACAGCTTCGGGCTGCGGGGTGTATTGCGGGACGGTGTGGACCGGGCGCTTTCCTACGCTTATGCTGACTCAGCCTTTGCGCTTAACCTGTTGATGCTGGCGTCACGCTTCCTGGTGGATGCGCTGGACGAGTTGCTGGCGGACGAGCTGCTGCTGTTGTCGCTCCCCAATGAGGTACGGGACGCCTTTGCACACTACGAACGCGATGCCATTGCCAACCTCCAGAAGCACAGTATAAGCCTGTTTTTGGCGGGGATTGGCCGGGCGGCGGACGCCCGCGCGGGGAGCGCGTTTGAGGCGGTGGTGATTGAACGGTTGTGGGAACTGGACCACAGCGACAAGAAGTTTAACGGGCGCGTATCCTACACCCCGGCGCATGTCCTCGAAACCTGTGCCGAAACCGGCGCAACCTGGTTGCCGTCCGGGGCGCTTGAGGCTCTGTTGGGTTTGCTATTGCGGGAGAAGGACAACCCGCTCTGTAAAACCTTTGCGGCGGATCTCGCGGCGGAGGGGCTGCTCACGGCGAACCTGCCGGGGGCGCTACTGAGCAGCGAGCGTGATGTGTCCTGGATGTTGGACACCGTTACGCTGTTGGCGGGGGCCGGCTACCTCAGTCCCCAGGAGATGCTGACGATTTACGTTACGGTGCTGAAGGCGCTGGGGTGGCGGGACAACGCCGGGCCGCTGATGACCGCCACAGCACGGGTGTTATCACAGAACCAGGGGACCACCCTCCCCATGGACACCCTCCAAACCCTGTTGGAGCGGGCCGCCGCGCTCAAGGACGAGCTAACATCGCGCATCGTGGCGCTGGCCCTGTTGCGCGAGGCGGCGACATCTGAGGATGACGAGGCGTTTGTGGCGCAGGTGATCTGGGTGTTTAGCCAGTTGGCATGGAGCACGACCGCCCGCCCCGCTGTGATGACGTGGTGGCGCGGGTTCGCCACGGAACAGCCGTCGGCGCGGCTCTCCCGGATAGACGACCTGCTAACGGGGGTGCGGGTGATGGATGACGCGCTGGAGACGTTGCGAACGGTGACGGCGATGCGACGGCTGGTGGGCAAACAGCAGAACATCGCCGGGTTTGCAGAGTCCGTCAACACGGCCTACGAGGTGTTGGGCACGCTGGCGGAGGCCTTCGAGCCGGCGGAGAAGGGCGATGACATCAGCTTCGAGCCGGAGACGATCCGCGTCACGCTGGCAAAAATGGGCGACGATCTTTCCTTCCAGCAGCGGCAGATTCTCGCGAACTCGCTGAAGGGGTTGGCCGGGTTGATCGCGAAAATGGGCGACAACCGCACCAAGGGCAACATCACACGGCCCAGTAACACGGTAGACCGCAACCTCATCACCGGGGAGCAGATGCCACAGGGCGCGGTGGACGCGCTGAAGTGGTTGGCCGGGTACTTCTCTCGTGCGAAGAATGAGGACGAACAGGACTAAGGCTATTCCAGCAAAATGTCGGAGCAAGTTAGCCGCCTGCGGTTAAAACCACAG
>CAYWZS010000022.1:11207-48681 GCA_964462905.1 uncultured Anaerolineaceae bacterium | reverse complement strand
TACATCGACGGGGTGACGATACTTTGGTTCTGGTGCTGGATAGCGTCCAAGTTCAGCGAACGCATAGCGGGAAGCGATATTTGCCGCGCCAACCACATCCCTCGCGACACACGCACAGACCGCGTATAATCAACCAAAATTGTAAAGACAACACTGGCATATGATCCAACTACAACGCTGGGCCGCCCCACCCACCTTCCTGGAAGATGACCGTAATTTTCTCGCCTTACTCACCCATACCGTAATGGTCCTGACCGTTGTGTTCACGGTTTTGGGAAGCCTAATGGCCTTAATCGTCAGCAGCAATGTGTTGAGGGCGCTGGTGCCTAGTGGAACGATCCTGTTGTTGGAGTTCGTTGCTATCTACGTGTTGTGGCGTGGAAGGGTGCGGGTGGCCGCCTGGCTGATGACTACTTTCCTCTGGGCGGGGGTCGCGGTGGTTGTCGTGTTGATGGGCGGGCTAGCTGCCGGGACGCTGCCGCTATTGCTGGTGGCCGTGGTAATTGCAGTCCTGACAACCGGGCGCTGGGGGAGCGTGTTGTTTAGCACGTTGACGGGCGTGTTTGTCTCTGTGTTGCATGTGCTGCAAGTGACCACCGGGCCGCTCCCCCTGGTGCTGGGCGCAACCAACCTCAATACGTGGGTGAGTGCAATGACGGCGGTTATGGCAACGGGTGTCTTTGTGCGGGTGGCTGTGCGGTCCTTGCAGGCCAGCAATCTCGCGGCCAACGAACACCGTGAGCGGCTGCAAACTTTGGTGGAGCGCCTACAGGCCAGCACAGTTTCTCAGGCGTATATGGACAGCATCATTCAGTCCATGTACGACATGTTGCTTGTGGTGGACCGCGACCTCAAGATCAAGACGGTTAACCGGGCTGTGCTGGACCAACTGGGCTACGCCGAGGCCGACCTGCTGGGCAAGCCCTTGTGGTTCCTCTTACAAGAGGGCAAAGGCGGTACGCTACAGCAGCGGTTGTCCCGCCATACCTTCTCAACGGCGGCGCTGTACCTCGTGACCAGCTACCGCACGCACGACGGCGGGACGCGCCCGGTGCGTTTGACCATTAGCCAGATGCAGGATGCTGGTCCCGAAAAACGGCTGCTGTGTGTCGCCCAGGATCTCACCGACCTGATGCAGACGCAACGCGACCTGCGCCATGAGCGTAACTTGCTTCGTACCCTGCTGGACAGCCTGCCGGACTACATTCATGTGAAATCACTGGATGGACGCTACATGGTGAGCAACCGCGCCCACGCGACCCTGATCGGGATGGATGACCCCTCCGAGATCATCGGCCAGACCTCCGCCAAGATATTCGGCGATGAGATTGCCGAGCAATATCTTGCCGACGACGATTATGTCCTGCGTACCGGGGAACCTGTGCTTGGGGTGGAACGGCGTGGTGTGGACGCAGATGGCAACACCATCTGGTTTTACACCAACAAGGTGCCCCTGCGGGATGATGATGGTGCGCTAACGGGCATCGTGGCAATCGCGACGGACATCACCCAGCGCAAGCAGGATGAAGCCCGCCTGTTGCAGAGCGAGGCCCGCAACCGGGCGTTGCTGGCCGCCATGCCAGACACCGTCCTCGTGCTAGACGACAGGGGGACGCATATTGAGGTGAAGGCGGAGAACACTGCCGACCTACTGGCCCCGCCGCAGAACCTCGTCGGCCAACGTATCACGGACTTGCTCCCAGACGGGCATCCGCTGATCCACCGCTACCTGAGCGCCATTCAACGCTGTCTCGTCACCGGGGCGTTGCAGTCACTTACCTACACTTTGGGGAACACACTCGGCGGGCACGACCACTTTGAAACCCGTGTGGTGCGCCTCAACGAAAAAGAAGTCGTCTGCGTTGTCCGCAATATCACGGACCAGCACGAGGCCGAACTCGAAATCCGCGAGCGCGAGGCCATGTATCGCACCCTGGCTCGTAACCTCCCGCGTACCGCCGTTATGCTCTACGACCATGACCTGCGCTACTTGATTGCCGAGGGCGAGGCCCTAAACGAGGTCGGTTACGACCGCGAACTCATGGAAGGCAAACGGCTCCCAGACCTCTACCCGGACATCTACGAACGCTACGGCGCAGACTACCAACAGGCACTAAATGGTGAAACTGTTCACTACGACCTGGATGTGCCGTCAGTACAAAAGCACTACACCGTCACCTTCATGCCCATCCGCAACGACTACGGTGTGATCTTCGCAGGCATGGTCGTCGGCCAGGATGTCACCGCATCCCGCCGCCAAACGCAGGAGATTCGCCAGTATGCGGCGGCACTCGAACACAGCAACGACGAATTGGCAAACTTCGCCTATATTGCCTCCCACGACCTACAAGAACCCCTCCGTAAAATCCAGGTGTTCGGGGGGCGCTTGGCCGACTACCTCGGCGACACGCTGGACCCCACTGCCGCCGACTACCTCGCTCGCATGACCAACGCTGCCGAGCGAATGCAGCAACTTATTGCGGACCTGCTGGCGCTCTCCCGCGTGACAACCCAGGCGAAGCCCTTCCGCCCGGTAGACATTTACCAGGTGTGGGTGGGCGTTAAAGCAGACCTCGAAGTGCAGATCGAACAGGCCGGTGCGACGATTATCGAAACCGACCTGCCCACTATCGAGGCGGAAAAGAGCCAGATTCGCCAATTGTTGCAAAATCTGCTCGGCAATGCGCTCAAATACCGCCGAGCGCACACCCCACTTCAAATTACCCTGAGTGTGAGTTATCCCACCCCACAACAGGTGACATTGATGCTGGCGGATAACGGCATCGGCTTTAATTCCGCCTATGCCGAACGCATCTTCGGCCCCTTCCAGCGGCTCCACGGGCGCAGCCAATACACCGGAACTGGCATGGGTTTGGCAATCTGTCGTAAAATTGTAGAAAGACATAAAGGAACAATCACCGCACATGGGGAGCCTGGGCGGGGTGCCTTCTTCATGGTGACACTCCCGCGCAAACAACCGCAAACAACCAATGAGGACTCCCATGCCGGAAAATGACGACCTGCGAATCCTAGTGGCGGAGGATGACGAGGATGACCAATTGCTCCTACGCGAGGCGTTGCGGGTGCTTGATGTCAAGTGTCCTGTGGACTTCGTGCCAGATGGCGAGGCGTTGCTGGCCCGCTTACGCCAGGACACCCCGCCACAGACGGCGCTCGTCGTGCTGGACCTGAACATGCCGCGCATGAACGGGCATGAGGTGCTTCAGGCTATCCGGGCGGACGATGCGCTACTGCATATCCCGGTGGTTTTCCTCACCACGTCCAACCGCCCGGAAGATGTCTTGCGTAGCTACCGACTTGGGGCCAATGCCTTTATGACTAAGCCTACGACCTACGAGGATTTCGTGAAGCTGATGCGGCAAGTGTGCGCTTACTGGTTAGGGGCTGTGCAGTTGCCCCGCCAAAATTGATGTTGCGCTAATCGCCCAGTAGACATTAAACTGCAAATAACGAGAAGAGGGTACAATGTGATGACCAATATGCACACGACAGAGAGACCCAACGCGCCAATAACCGATGCGTCCGTTCGGATACTGCTTGTCAGCGATGCAGACGCGCAACGTGAGCAGATTATAGCCTTGCTGGAGCAGAGCACGCTGTCGTATGCCCTGACCACTGTTGACGCAAACGTGGGAGCCGTGCAACAGCTCCAACGGGCCAGCCACGATGTCGTGCTGATGGTTGACCAACTGCGTCCTATCCCATTCCTACAGGTGCTAACTCGTGAGGGTATGACTGTCCCGGTGATTTTCCTGGGGGCTTGCGACGGCCTGGCAGACGAAATGGCAATACTCAAGGCAGGGGCCGCCGACGTGGTGCCGTTGGCCGGCCTCACCTCAGCGGTGCTCGTTCGGTCCATCAGCACCTCCCAGGCCCGCGCCGCCGCGCTGGTGGAGCTGCAAACGAACGAGGCCCGTTACCGGGGTATCGTTGAGGGCCAAGCCGAGTTCTTGATCCGCTACGACAACAGCCTCAACCTGACTTTCGTGAACCATGCCTACTGCGCCTATCGTGGCGAACCGACCGCTGCTCTCCTCGGCACCTCTGCCCTGGCAACCGTCCTCACGGCGGACCGGGAGCGCCTGAAGGGGGCTGTGCGCGGCCTGTCCGCATCCTGGCCGTCCATGAGCATTGAGGTCCAAACCACCGACAGCACCGAAAAACCCCACCGCTGGCACCACTGGACGGTCCAGGCGATCTATGATGAAGACGAGGGATTACTTGCCTTTCAGAGTGTTATCCGCGATGTGACCGAGCGTAAATATGTCGAGGCGGCGTTGAACTCGCGCCTGGAGGAACTCAACGTGTTGCGCCGGGTAGACGCCGAACTCACGGAAACGCTCAACATGACCAGTGTTGCCACCCTGGCGCTAGACAGCGCCATGCGCCTGAGTGGGGCACACATTGCGCTGCTGGGCATGTACAGCGAGGAGAGCGGTGAACTCAAGTTGCGCGAGGCCTATGGGGTAGAGATGGAGTCGGTAGAGCCGATCTTTGCGGAGAAGCATGGGATTATCGGGCAGGTCATCCAGGAACGCCAGGCGCGTTTGATCCCTGACATCGCAACCGAACCAGACGCCACCGCCACGGACCCCCGGATGACCACCCAAATGCTCATCCCGTTGATCTCTCAGGAGCGGATGTTGGGCCTCATCAGCCTGGAAACTTACCTGCCCGAACGCTTCAGCCCCGAACGCTTCGAGTTCTTGCAACTTGTGACCGGGCGTATTGCCGTCGCGCTGGACAACGCCCGCCTCTACGAGCTACAGCGCCAGCAGCTTGAGGAGCTACAGCAACTCTACGAACAGGTGACACAGCTTGAACAACTCAAGACGGATATGATTCGGATTGCTTCCCACGACCTCCGTAACCCTATCGGCGTGATGCAGGGCTACATTGAGATGTTGGAGTGGGATGTGAGCAACGAGAACCACGACACAAAACGCTACCTGGACCAGCTAGAGGCTATGCAGCGCATGACCCGCCGGATGCGGAAGATCACCGCAGATATTCTGTCTGTGGACCGCATCGAACAGAGCGCCCTGCCTAACCAGGATATCACCCTGGACCTCACGCAGATTATCCGCGAGGCGGCTGAAGAACACGTCCACGCCGCCAAACAGAAGGGGATCGACTATCGTATCAAACTGCCGCCCCTCCCCACCGAAATCCACGGCGATGCTGCACAACTCCACGAGGCCGCCGACAACCTCATCGGCAATGCCATCAAATACACGCCAGAGGGCGGGCGCGTCGTTGTGACGCTCGAATATGACGGTGATGCCGCCGTGGTGGAAGTGCGCGACAACGGCTACGGTATCCCCTACGAGATGCAAGCACGGCTGTTTGAGCCGTTCTACCGTGTGCGAACAAAAGAAACCACCAGTATCGAGGGAACCGGGCTGGGGTTACATTTGGTGAAAAATATTATTGAACGTCATCGCGGCAGGATGATCTTCCGAAGTCGCTATCGTGAGGGTAGTACCTTTGGATTTCAGATTCCTACCCGCTTTGATGAGGAGGACTAAGGGATGCCGCCTGTGCCACCAGACCCACAAGGTCCGTATCGCCTCTTGATGATTGACGACGACGAGGACGAATACATCCTCATGCGGGCGCTTGTGGAGGAATCCACCGCCTTAGCGTCGATTGAATGGGTTAGCGACTTAGAAGCCGCCGAAAAACACCTGTTACAAGAGGGGCACGACTGCTACCTTCTCGATCACTACATGGGCGTGACGACAGGCGTCGAGTTAATGCGCTCCGCCCGTGAAAAGGGATGCCGTGCGCCCATCATCATCCTGACAGGCTACACCAGCAACGACGGTGACATTGATATTGACGCACTACAGGCCGGGGCGACCGACTACCTGGAGAAATCGCAACTCACAGCCGCCTCCCTGCAACGGGCGGTCCGTTATGCCGTCCACCAGCAGGCTAACCAGAACCACCTCGAAGACCTCGTCCAGCAAATTACCCACCTGGAGGCGCTCAAAACGGATATGATCCGTATTGCCGCCCACGACCTGCGGAACCCGCTCACGGTGATGATCGGCTATATCGAAATGCTAGACGAGGACACAGACTCCGGAGCAGCGCCTCAAAGCGTTTACCTGCAAAAGCTGCGCGATTCCGTGCGTCATATGCAGAAGATGGTCGGCGATATTCTCTCGGTGGAGCGCATCGCCGAGATGAGCGGCGGCCATACCGACCCGCTGGACTTCAGCGCGTTGATTCGTCAGGCCTTTGAACGGTACCAGTCGGACGTTCACGAGATGAAACTGGAATTGCCCCCCCAGCCAATCACGGTTTATGGGCAGGCTGCGTTGCTGCGCGAGGCCCTAGACAACCTCCTCAGCAATGCCGTCAAGTACACCCCGGCGAATGGGCAAATTACCGTCAACTTGAGCGCCGACGCCGACTTCGCGCTCTTGCGTGTGATTGACACCGGCTATGGCATCCCAGAGGAATCACAGGATCGGTTGTTTTCGCCCTTCTTCCGCGCACGCACGCAGGAAACACGCCGCATCAACGGGACCGGCCTGGGCCTCCACATCGTGAAGAACATTGTCGAACGGCATAACGGGACGGTGTACTTCGAGAGCGAATATGGCAAGGGCAGTAGCTTCGGGTTTATGTTGCCGCAACTCAACGAGGACGCGTAAATTTATGGGCTATCAGGTGCTGTTGGTGGATGATGAGCAGGCATCTTTTGAACTGATGGAGGCGAAACTGGGGCGCTCCCGCAAGGACCGCTTCGAGCTACATTGGGAGAGCGAGTTCGAGGTGGCAGCGGCGGAACTGCTAGCTGGTAACTACGATGTGTGTCTGCTGGACTACAAAATGGGCAATTACACCGGGCTAGAATTCATGGCCCACGTCCGCGAGCGCGGCAACCGGGTGCCCATTATTATGCTGACCGGGCACGGCTCCCGTGAGGTGGATATGGAGGCACTCCGGGCGGGCGCGGCGGAATTCCTGGACAAAACTGACATCAACCACGTTTGGCTAGCCCGGACCATCCGCTACGCCGTCCAAAACCAGCGCATCCGCAATGAACTTGAGGACCTTTACCAGCAGGTCAGCGAGTTAGAGCAACTCAAGACGGATATGATCCGCATTGCTGCCCACGACCTGCGAACCCCGTTGATGACGCTCCTCAACTACACGCAGTTCCTCATGCAAGACACCGATAACCCCCTGGCCGACTATCAACAGAACTACACCGAAAATATGCTGTCGTCCATCCGGCGGATGCAACAGATCATCGGCGACATTCTTTCCTTGGAGCGTATTGCGGAGCTGGCCGATGCCAACCTCAACCAGGCCGTAGACCTGACCACACTCACAGAGAAAGTGGTGGAGCAACACGTCCCGCCACAGCGCAAGCTGTCGCTTTCGTTGGATGTCGTTCCCGTCACCGTTCTCGGCGACTCCGCCCAGCTCCGCGAGGCGGTGACGAACCTCGTCAGCAATGCCGTCAAGTACACGCCGGACGGCGGCGAAATCGGCGTTCGGTTGCGTATGCAGGGCAACACCGCCAGCCTAGAGGTGATGGACACCGGCTACGGTATCCCAGAGGCCATGCAACCGCGCCTGTTCCAGCCCTTCTACCGGGCGAAATCCAAGGAGACACGGCACATCGAGGGAACCGGGCTGGGCCTGCACCTCGTCCGCAACATCGTGCGGCGGCACAACGGCGAAATGATCTTTCACAGTGTATACGGTGAGGGCAGTACCTTCGGCTTCCGTTTGCCCTTGTTCGACGGTGGCGCTTGACGGTCTCACACCTCCCCTGCTACTGTGGCAGGCGTCTGTGGGCGTAAGCTAAGGGGCGTTGCCGATGTGTGGGATTGCGGGGATGGTCGATGTAACGGGTGCGGGCCGGGCGAACCCCGCCGCCGTCCGGGGAATGTGTGCCGCTATCGCCCACCGTGGGCCGGACGGCTCCGGCTTCCACGAGGACCCCAACGCCGCTATCGGGATGCGCCGCCTCAGCATCATTGACGTAAACGGCAGTCACCAGCCGCTGTACTCCGCAGACCGGGGCATCGCCCTCGTTTTCAACGGTGAAATCTACAACTACCGCGAACTGCGCGATGCCCTGCGCCGCGACGGGTACGCCTTCTACACCGACGGCGACGGTGAGGTCCTCGTGCATCTGTACGAGCGTGATGGGCTGGGGATGGTCGAGCAGTTGCGGGGGATGTACGCCTTCGCGCTGTGGGATGCCGCCGCCCAGCGGCTGGTACTGGCTGTAGACCACATTGGTATGAAGCCGCTGTATCTGCATCAGCAGGGGGGGATGCTGCGTTTTGCCAGTGAGGTGAAGGCGCTCCTCACCGACGCCGCCGTCGTGACCCGCTTGAATACCGCTGCACTAGACACCTATCTGCGTTTCGGCTTCCAGGTGGGCGAACAAACCCTGTTCGACGGCGTGCGCCGCCTGATGCCTGGTCATATGCTGGTGGTCGAAGGCGGCGCAATCGCAGATCATCTGTTTTGGGCCTTCGCTGCGGAGCCGTCCGCTGTGCCGTCCGACGAAGCCGCACTGATTGCGGCAGCACGGGCCGGGCTACGTGAGAGCGTGGCGCTCCACCTGCGCCGCGATGTGCCGCTGGGCCTGTTCCTGAGTGGGGGGGTAGACAGCGCCGCCCTGCTCGCGCTGATGCACGAGGCGGAAACCGACGCGATCCAGACTTTCACGGTCGGCTATGACACGCCCACGCCAGACAACGAACTGGCGCATGCCCGCCGTGTTGCGAACCACTTCGGCACATCCCACCACGAACACATCATCTCTGCAACGGACTGGTGGCGCGGTTTCGAGACGTACATCCACCACGAGGACGAACCCACCGCCAACGCCAGCGCCGTGTCGTTGTTGTTACTGGCCGAACAAACCGCGCAGCATGTCAAAGTTGTGCTAACAGGGCTAGGCGGTGATGAACTATTCGGCGGCTATCCCCACCATCGCAATATCGCGGCGTTGCTGGCACGCCAGGCCCGCTGGGGCGCACGGCTCGCCCCCTATGCGCGGCAGTTGGCGGCCCTGGAACCCTACTACCCGGCCATGAAACGCTTCCGGGGGGTTGGCGCGTTGCCCACTTATCTCCCTGAACTACGGCGGGTGGCGCTCCCACGCGACGAGGCGCTCCTCCGCGCCTTCAGCTTCGACGGCATGGTGTGGAGCGATACGTTGCGTGACCGTCTGTACACGGACGTGGTCCACGACGGGATCGCACAGACGAAACAGGTTTATGCGGACGTGATCGCCCGGAGTTGGCACGATGACCCCCGCGATACCGCTGCTGCCCTCGTCGTTAACACCTGGTTGCACGGGAACGCCCTGCTCCACGCGGACAAAGTCACGATGGCGCACTCGCTAGAGGCGCGGATTCCGCTGTTCGACCCGGCTCTATTGGACTTCGCAGCGGGGATTCCGCCGGAAGTCCGCCTTCGCGCCAACAAATACGTGCTGCGCGAGGCTGTCCGCCCCCTGTTACCGTCGTTTGCACTAGAACGCCCCAAGCAGCCCTTCAGCACGCCGATTCGTGGCTGGTTCACGGACGACCTACGCGAGAACATCCGCGAGACACTGTTGGCCCCTGACGCACGGATCGCGCCGCTGTTCCAACGTGACGCACTACAAACCGTGCTGGAAAATCACTTTAGGGGGCGCGAGAAACAGGAAGAACTCGTGTTCCGCCTGCTCAACCTGGAACTATGGGCGCGGCGCTTCAACGTTATGATCTGATGCTTACCTGTGCCACAGGTGATAAATCGGTCCACACGGCCTGAATTGCGCTATACTTAGAGAAAAATGAATGGAACAGTTGCGCCCCTGCGTAGCACCCATAGCCCCCTTCATCACACCCATATTAAGGAGCCACGCCCTATCATGGAATCCCGCCTTGCGATGTACCGTAGCTGGCAAATCGCACAAATTAAAGAAATGTTGTCGATTGCCCGCCAACTTGTCACGCAGCTACCCGATAACCAACACAACACGCTCCGGGCGGATGGGACAGGGTGGACGGTTGTGGAGGTAATCTGCCACCTGCGTGACTTCGATATGGTGTTTTTGCAACGTGCAGAACTCACCGTGCGCCAAGAATACCCCGAATTACCCTTCCCAGACCCAGACCGCCTGGCCCGTGAGCGCAACTACAACGTGCTGGACGGGCGCACGGCAGTTGCCCAGTGGGAGGCGTCACGCCGTAAGATGTTGGGCTTCTTCGAGGGGCTGGACATTAACGACGAGGAAACCTGGAATCAAATGGGCGCACATCCCAAACGCGGTCCCTTCTCGCTGAATGACCAGTTGATGCTCATTCCGCGCCACGATACGCTCCACCTAGAACAGATTGCCAGTATCATCAAGCGAGGCCGCTAACCGTGACCCTGCCCACAGACCTCTACCGCCGCCTGAACGCCATTATCCGCCTGAACGCCGCGAGCTACGCACAGCTTCTCGCGGGCATCACCCAGGAGGCCGCGTCTACCTATCGTGACGGTGGCGACGGCTGGACCGCGCTGGAGGTCGTCGGCCACCTGCACGACTTCGACAAGATATTCCTGATGCGGGCCAAGCGGGTACTGACGGAGGACAATCCGTTACTTGCCCCCCAGGACCACGAGCAACTGGTTGCAGACGCCGCCTACAACACCTGGGATAAGGGCGCATTGGCGGAGACGTTCATCGCCTCCCGCCGCGAGCTACGCCACTTCTTCCGCGACCTGGACGCTACCGACTGGACACGGGCGGGCACCCACCCGGAGCGCGACACGCCGTTCACATTAGGCGATGCGCTCTTGCAGGTTGTCGGCCATGATGCGGACCATCTGGAGCAGGTCACGCGCCTGCTCACGCTGCGAGAGACGGGACAACCGACTTAGCGTTCTGGGACGTGCGGCTGTGTGTCTTCGTCGCGGTTGAACGGTTCGCTGGGGGGCAACGGGCGCGAGAAGTCCTGATAGATGCGGAAGGCCGCCGCCGCCACACCCAGCCCAAACACGATAAGAATGAGCGTGTCCCAGAACTGGCGGTCAGCAAATTCAAAGTACATAGGGGGTTCCTTTCAATATAGAGGTGGGGTACAAAAACGCCCTGTCCCGAAAATCAGGGCAGGGCGTGGGTGTCGCCGGGGCGTTTGCGGGTATCACGTTTGGGTTTCTGGGGGGGCCGCTTCCGGCTTGCGCCACAGCGGGAGCTTGATACTAAAGGTGCTGCCCACCTTCTCCTCGCTTTCATACCACATCCGCCCGTTCATTGCCTCGACTTCGTGTTTACACAGGTACAGGCTGAGGCCATAGCCGAACTCTGCGATGATCTGCGGTTGTCGTGCGCGTTTGAACGGGGCCATCACACGATCGCGCTCTTTCTCGCGGACGCCGTAGCCCTGGTCAACCACGTCAATCTGCGCGAACTCACCGTCAATCTGCGCTTTGATCTCGATGGGGGTAGCCTTCATGCTGTACATGATAGCATTCCGCAACATGTCTCTCAAGACTCGCGAGAGCAACGTCTTGGACGCCAACGCCGCCAGGTCATCATCGACCTGGTAGGTGATGCGCCCCCGGTAGTCGTGATCCTCCGTTTCGGGGTCCAGCAGGTCCGCGTGTTCGATGTCCTCCAAGAAATCTTCCATGAAGAAGGCCAGTTGAATCTTCTTGCGGGTGTCCCGCGCAAACTCGCGCAGGTCCCCCGTGCGAATCGCCTCCATCCGCTCCATCTGCGACAGTAACTCCGCCGTGCGGAACATCTGCATGTCAATTAGTTGGTTAAAACCGCCAATGCGCTTGGTGAGGTTCTTCACGGGTTCGTCTGGCTTCACAACCCCCATGCTGCTGTTGATGATGTCGATGTGGCCGCGTGTGGCTGCAACCGCCTCTTTGACCTCCTTGCGGAAGAAGTCGATCATATCCGTGAGGGCGTGCCAGTCGGTGACATCCATCGTAATCATCGTCTGCATCGCGCCGCTGTCCACGGGGACGACCGCCGCCCAGCAGGGGGTATACTCGCCGTTGAGCAGGATTTGAAAGCGAATCGGCGTGCTGGATGTGTTGGCGTCGTGGCGCACATCATCCAGGTTGCGCTCCTTGCCGTCGTAGGCGTGCGGTTTGAACAACTGCTGCGCGGCCTTCCACCCCGTATCCTGGAGCATGGCAAGGTCGCCGCCGATGACCGTCGCAGCGGCCCGGTTGTACTGGGTAAGCAGGCCGTCGCTGTCGAACACCAACACGGCATGTCCCAGGCCGTTCAGGGCGTCTTTGATGTCGAGTTTGTCTTTGGGGGGCATAGGAAACGGCAACCCTCTCTTGCATTGCGGTTTTGGCTCGGATTTAACGTCTGGCGGCGGGAGACCCCATGTGGATGGTATGCTCCCCTGACCAAACCACCAGAACACCTATAATTGTACGCCGTTTTGATGGATTTCGCTATTTTCTGTATGCGGGGCGTTTACCCCAGGCCGTCATCCAAGCGCAACAGCGCCAGCGCAAACGCCGCCGCCCACGGTAGGCACTTAAACGCGCCCTCGCGTACCGCCACGTTGACCTCATCCCGCGTCATGAGAACCAACGTTTGCTCCTCCAGGTCATCGCTGGCGGCCTCCCCCACGTAGACGGCCCCCGTCGCCAGAAACAGAGAGGCGGCCCCCGCGCCGCGATTGCTGTCCACGGTGTACGTCCCCATGAACGTCCAGTTGTCGTCCGGCGCAGCATACCCCGTTTCCTCACGGAGTTCGCGCTGGGCGGCCTGGAGCGGTGTCTCGCCGGGTTCAATGTGCCCACCAACCGGGGCCAGTGTCTCCCCGGTGCTGTACTTCGTCTGCCGGAACGCCACGAATGTTCCGTCCGGCGTGACCGCGATCACGTTGGCGTAGGGCGGTGTGACCACCCAACTCCAATCGTCAATGACGCGCCCGTCATGTAGTTCGACGGCGTGTTTTTCCACACGCAGCCGCCAACCCAGGTCTAGCAGTGTCTCACGCCGCAGTGTTTTCCACGTTTTCATACGAAGGTTGCCACCACAGGCCGATGATCGGTGAGGTCTGGGTGCGGGTTGTCCGTCACAATGCGCATGTGGCCCTTCGGCAGTAGGCCGCTTGGGTCCTGCACGAGAATATGGTCGATCAGAATTTTGTGGTCTACGTGTGTCCAACGGTCATCTACTGGCGCATCAACCTCTAGCAGGTCCATCTCCGCCGTGAGGATGTTCATAGGGGGGGAGCCGGGGATCGCGTTAAAGTCTCCCACGAGAACCAACGGACGCGGCGGCACATCATGTTTGCGTTCGGCGGCCCGTAGCTCGTGAACTGTCGCCAAAATTTGCTGGTTCTGGTGAATCCGTTGTGCCTCGCCAACCTGTGACAGTTGGTGCGACGGGTCGTGGCGGTCCTCGCCGCTGACAGTCCCCAGGTGGGTGTTCATGAAGTACAGCGGCCCGTACTCGTCGTGGCGCACACACACCACCATCAGGTTACGCGGTTGCGTGTCGCGGGAACCTGTGCTGTAGAGCACCGCACCGCTGATCTGCGTGACGACCGGGTAGAGCGCGTTTGGGTCGCGCCGGACGGAGGCATAGCCGTTATAGGACGGCCACGGCCAGCCCGTCCACGTCAGGTTGCTGATAACCGCGTTGCCCTCCTCCGCCTGTACCAGCGCCCCCTGGCGGGGGTTGACGTAGGCGGGGCGGTGCCACAGCCGCGAGTGGGGGTGCATCTCCGCCGTGACCTCCGGCGCGAACGCAGCGCGATATTCGCCCCCCAGGGCCGCCGCAAACTGCCGCGTGGAGTTCCGCGCTACGCCGTCCTCGTCGCTGTCGCTCGCCCACTGGAGCCGCCCGGTGGCCTCCTGCACACCGACGAGCGTCGGTAGGGTTGTATCCACCAGGCCGCGTACCACCTCGGCGGCATCTACGGCGACCTGTTGTGGGTTATGCGGCGGCTGGCGCAGCTTCCGCGCCCCGCCGATGTTAAACGTCATGATGTTCAGCGGCATGGCAGTCCTTATGATCGTTGTCAAAATGTTTCGTAATCATAACGGACAGGGCATACCCTGTCCCTACAGATTTACACCGCTTGCGGTGCAGGGACGCGGCATACCGCGTCCGCTTGGTTTATCATACACGGCTCGGTTACTGGTCATGCGGCGTCGTGTCGCGGATAATCAGCGTGTCAAAGTGGACGATGCTGCCCTCGCCCACGCCGAGCGCCAGCGTCCCGCCGAATGTGGCTGTTTCCTCCAACACGTAGATGAGTTCGCCGTCTACGAACCACGCGGCGCGGTCCTCCAACGTCACAATCTCGATGTTCATCCACGGCTCGAACACCCGCCCCTCGTCGCCCGGCAACGGCCCCTCGAACAGCACCACCGGGCCGCTCTCGCGGTCGTGGCGCACGGTGAAGATGGCTGTCCCGTCCGGTTGGCGATTCACAATCAGGTGATAGCCGTGGACGTTGGCCCCGCTGAGGCTGGGGGTCGCCCGCACGACCACATAGCCATGCCCGGTGATCTCTGGGAAGCGCATTTGCACCTGTACCCACAAGTCCGTGCTAGTGCGGGCGCTCTCACCTGGACGGAAAATCTCGATGCCGATCACATCCCGGAAGATACGCCAGGTTGGGGCACCCAGGTGGATCATCTCCAAATAACGCTGATTTTCTGGGTTGGAGTTGGTGTTCACCACGAACTCGCCGACAGCCCGGTCCCCACCGACCCACCAGTCATCCGTGCGGAACACCTCGCTGAAGTCCTCCGTTAAGTCGCTCCGCAACTCACGGAACAGCCGCGTTTCCGTCTGGTTGATGGCGTCGTAGGCGAAACGAGCGGGTTCGTTGCTGGCGGCAGCCGTTTCGGTGACGAGTACATCGTCGATCTTCAACACATCAATCGCGGATGTGGTGAAGGTGATGTTCCCGGCAGGCGTCAGCACGGGGAGCGTTTCGTCCACCACTAGCGTTCCGTTACGGAAGATTTGCAGGTTGTCCTCTATGGCAACAATGCTAATCCCCTCGAAGCCGCTGCGCCCGTAGAAGTTGGTAAACGTCTTGGTCCACACGACGCCGCCCGTTGCGTCGAGTTGGTCAATGTCTAGCGCCCCACCATCGAGCGTGAGGCGTATCTTACCCTGTACGCTATCGCGGATGGTCAGCACATAGCCACCGTTGACGATGTGGGTTCGCATGGTCAGGTTCAAGTTCTGGATGGGGTCAATATCTGTCGACACAGCCACGGCCCCGTTGAGGTTCAGGAAGCTGTTATTGCCCTCCTGTTGGATGGTCGCCGCCTGACGGTCCGAAGGGACCCAGGCCGACGGGATGCTCCCCGCCTCGAAGTGGTCACTGGCAACGGCTGGCTGCTGGATTAGGATGTCATCGAAGCGCACGGGGCGGTTGGTGTTGTTCGTTTGTAGGATGATCGAACCGGGGCCGAGCGTCGGCGCGATCAAGTCCTCGGTCGTCATCAACAACTGCCCGTCCAGGTAGATGTAAATCCGCACCCCTTCCACCCAAACCCGGACCTCGTGCCAGGTGTCCGCCCGGAGTGGGGCGTTGGTGGACTGGCGCAACACGCGCTCGGTGGTCCGTTCGAAGATGTTGGGGGTGGGGTTGTTGCGCTTGAGGATCATCAGACCGGGGAACATCTCCAGCGCGTAGTACCCCTGCTCACTGTTGCGGAACAGCAGCCGTGCGCCGCCGGAGAGCGAATCCAGGTTCACGCGGAAGCTCGCCACGAGGTCGCCTGTGTCATCCGTCAACCACTCCGGCGACCCCGTCCCGGCGATCACTGCCGGGTCCGTCAGCGCCCCCTGCCCGATGAGCACGTTCTCACCGCCCTCGTTGACGACACGCCAGATAATCGGGTTTGCGTCCCATGTTGGGAGGTCGTCGCCGTCCTCAAAGTCCGCGATGTAGGGCATCACCCCAATCACCGGGACATCCTCCGTTGGCGTGAAGGTCGCTGTCGGCGTGGGGGTGTCGGTAGGGGTGAGGGTTGGTGTAGCAGTGTAGGTGGGGGTGAGGGTTGGTGTAGCGGTGTAGGTGGGGGTGTCGGTTGGCGTAGCGGTGTAGGTAGGGGTATAGGTCGGCGTGGATGTGTCTGTGGCCGTTGGTGTGTAGGTGGGTGTGTCGGACGGCGTAGCGGTGTTGGTAGGGGTGTCGGTTGGCGTAGCGGTGTTGGTAGGGGTGAGGGTCGGCGTGGATGTGTCCGTGGTCGTTGGTGTGTAGGTGGGGGTGTCGGACGGCGTATGGGTGGCCGTTGCGGTGGGCGTGTTGGTGGCGGTGGGGGTGTCGGTCGCTGTGTTGGTAGCGGTGGGGATGTCGGTGGGCGTGTTGGTGGCGGTGGGGGTGTCGGTCGGCGTATGGGTAGCTGTCGGCGTATGGGTGGCGGTTGGGGTGCGCGTCGGGGTGTCGGTGGGGGTGTTGGTTGGCGCGGCGGCGACGCTCACGCTCTCCAGGTTGCCCTCTGCCCGCAGGAACGAACGGTCGTTTGCCACCCAACCGACCGTGCCGTCCGGCTGTAAAATCTGGTACCACTCGCCATCCTCACTGATGCCGATAATCTCTAGAATATCGTCCCCGCGCAGGGTGAACGCCACCGGGTAGCTGATGTCCGGGCCGACCCGTGCCACAGCGTTCCGTTGGATGTTGACCAGCGGCACGCCCAACGTTGCGGTTGCCGTGGGGGTGGGGGTATCGCTGGGCAGGGGCGTGTCGGATGGGGTGTGGGTGTCCGTCGGGACGACCGCAATCGCGGTGGCTGTGTCGTCCGCCGCCGCAATAACCTGCGCCGTTGCCGTGGCGTCTGCGCTGGTTTGTATCCCGTTGTTCCGCACCACCAGGCCGACGACAGCCACCAGCACCAGCACCATCACAAAGGCCCCAATGCCGATGAGCCTGCGGTTGTTGCCCGCGTTAGTGGCGGCGTTCTGGACCGTGGTGGCGGGGTCGTCACTTGGGCGTTGGGCACGGGGTTCGGTCGTCGTCGGCCCCTCCATGAGGTTCCGTTCCTCGGTGGATGAGAGGTCCGGGTTTTCCTCGCGCCACTTCTGCAATTCCTGAATTGCAGACCGAGCGGCCAAGCGCATCTGCGTTGGTGTAGTGGTGATCTGCTCGCCGGAATCTTGGACGGCGTCCGCAAAGGCGGTGGCAAGCTCGCCCGCGCTCTGGTAGCGGTCCTCGCGGTCTTTTGCCATCGCGGTCATGATAACGTCAGCAATTGCGTCGGAAACCTCGACATCGGCGTTGCGGGGGTCTGGCACGGGCTGTTGGATGTGCGCCATCAACAGGCCCATTGCGGTGTCTGCGGTGTAGGGCATCTGCCCGGTGACAAGCAGGTGGAGCAGCACGCCAAGCGCGTAGATGTCCGTGCGCCAGTCCACGTCTCTCTCGCCAAGTGCCTGTTCCGGCGACATATAACCGGGTGTGCCGACGGCGAACCCGGTCTGCGTCATGCGCTGTTCCCCGGTTAACACACGGGCGATGCCGAAGTCCGTCACGAAGGCGTTGCCGTCGCCGTCCACCATGATGTTACTCGGCTTGATGTCGCGGTGAACCACCTGTTGCCGATGGGCATAGCTCAGGCCGGAGCATATCTGGTTGAGCATGTAGACGACCTCGCCCAGCGGCAGGCGTCCGCGTTCCAGCACGTCGTCCAGGGTGCCGCTTTCCAGGTAGCGCATGACGATGTAGGGGGGTTCGTGGGCCGCGTCGTAGTCGTAGAGCGGCAGCAGGTGGGGGTGTTCTAGCTTGGCGACAAGTTGCGCCTCCACCTGGAACCGTTCCTGTGCGGTGTCGTCGAGCGCCGCGCCGGTGTGCATCATCTTAATCGCGACATCGCGGCTGGTGCGGCTGTCGTAGGCGCGGAACACGGTTGCCATCCCGCCCTGGCCCACACGTTCAAGTATTTTGTACTGGCCGATTTGCTTGCCGATCATGGCCGTTTACTGCCCCTAGAGATCGTTGCTAAAAACGTGAGGAGTATAACACGTTCTGGGGGGGGGTGCTGCTGATAGGTGGCAGATACAGGGACAAAAAACGAATCGATACCCCGTAAACGGAGGAAGGGAACATTTCGGGTCACAACGGTTCATTTTAGCCCCCTCTCTGCTTGTGGAGAGGGCACAACCCTCATCATCTGCTGGCCCAACCGGACGGACCACTGGACCTAATTGGACTTAATTGGTATGCAATGGTCGCCAGATTGGATATGATACGGTGGTCCATGTCTATTAGGTGGTATACAAGGAGCGGTACGATGGTCAACGCGCAGAACATTTCAATCGCCCTGGACCGTGACAGCGAGGAGCCGATCTACCGCCAGTTGATCCGCACCATTCGCCTACAAATTGACAGCGGCACCCTTCACGCTGGGACGCGACTCCCCGCCAGCCGTGACCTCGCCCGCCGCCTGGAGATCAGCCGGATCAGCGTGGTCAACGCTTACGCCGAACTCCGCGCCGAGGGCTACCTGAGCGCCCACGCCGGGCGCGGGACGTTCGTCGCCAAGAGCAGCGCCCCGTCCGCACCCCTCCCCGCGCCACCCCGTGCCGAGAACCTGGAACAGCGTGTGGAGCAGGACCGCTCTGTGCGCGAGATGATGCGCCTTGCCCGGAAGCCGGGGGTGATTAACTTCTCCCACGGGACACCGCCCAAGACGTTTATCCCCGTGGCGCACCTGCGCGACGCGATCAACCTGGTGCTGGAGCGCGACCAGGCCGACGCGCTCACCTACGAGGTGACAGAGGGCTACGGGCCACTACGGGCCGCCGTCCGCGATTATGTGAGTTCATGGGGGATGCAGGTGCCGTCGTCACAGGTGTTAATTACAGGCGGGACGCAACAGGCGCTCGACCTTGTGATTCAGTCCGTGTTGAGCGAGGGCGACACGCTCGTTACGTCTAACCCGACTTACCTCGGCGTGATCGACATCGCCCGTACCCGCCGCGTGCAGATTCACGGCATCCCGATGGACCACGAGGGCATTCGGCTGGACTGCCTGGAGAGCTACCTGATCGATCATCGGCCCAAGTTGCTCTACGTGACGCCCACTTTCCAGAACCCCACCGGAAATATCATGCCGTTACATCGGCGGCGGCAGTTGCTCCGCATCGCGGAGGACTATGGGCTGACGATCCTGGAGGACGGGGTGTATCAGGAGTTCCAGTTTGAGGGTGAGACGATCCCCCCATTGAAGGCGCTAGACGAGAAGGGCCGTGTGATCTTCGCCAGTGGGTTCACCAAGGTGCTGCTGCCGGGGATGCGAATCGGCTACCTCATCAGCGACAACCGCCACTACGAGCGGCTGGCTCGCGTCAAGGCATCGGCGGATATTTCGACACCGGGGCTAAACCAACGGGCGATACACCTGTTGTTAAAACGGGGGATTCTCTCCGGCCAACTTAACCGTAATGTGAGCGAACTCAAGTATCGGCGGGACATTGCACTGCAAGCGGCGGAGAAGTACCTGCCCCCCGGCGCACGTTGGCGGAAGCCCCAGGGCGGCCTCTACTTATGGGTCGAACTCCCCAAGACCGGGCCGACTGCCGCCGAGTTGTTCATCAACGCGATTCAGATGGACGTGGCCTACGCCATCGGTAATGTGTTCCACACGGACGGCAGCGGCAGCTACCACCTACGCATCAACTTTGCGCTACAAGAGCCGGACCAGATCGAGGAGGGGTTACGGCGTTTGGGCCGGGCATGGCGCGAACTCGCCTGTGACTACGACGAGATGGATAAATCGCCGCTACTGTGATTTTCACGGGGCATCAACAGCAAGCACCACCACGCCAGCGCGGGTGATAACGTTGGGGTTGTCAAAGTCGATAACGGCATGTGGCCCTGCACCTTCTGCCCGTCGAAGTAGTCAAACCACGGCAGCAACACGTCGGCCTCCGTCATATCCGCCAATTGCATCCAGTATGAATCCGGCGGAAAGGTGTAAATACGCATGGGCGTCAGCGTTTGGCGCAGCCCGATATGGCCTTCATAAGAGTGCTTACGTCTGTGGACGGTGGACCACCGTCACGGACAGCACCAGGCCGCCCGCCACCGTGATCCCCATCAGCCCGATCCCCCACGAGCGCCACCAGGGTGTTTCGCCTGTCTCCGGCAGCGCGGTGATAATCAGCACATCCGCCGAAGCACACACCTGGCCGATCTCGTTGGCCGTGGCACACACGGTCCCTGTGACCGTGTCGTTCGCGGGGTTCGTCGGCATGAGCGTGTCCGTGTTGAACGTGACCACCTCGCCCGTCTCAATCGCGCCAATTGCCAACGTAGATACATCGCCGACAAGCGCCGGGTTGCCCTTGGTCGCGTTACTCCCCAGTAGGCGCAGCGGCTCGGAGAAGGCCAGCGTGAGGTTTACATCCGTCTTGCGCTGGTTGGTCACGGTGACGATGAAGCGCACATCCTCGCCCGGCTCGGCGATAAACTTGTCCGTCGTGATGAACAAGAACTGTCCGTCTACTGTGGGGAGCGGTGTGGCTTCGCCGCCGTCGTCATCCTCGTTATCGTTATCGTCATCGCTGGACGCAGGGGGCGGGGGTGGCGGTGCAGGCGGCGCACCCACGGTGATATTCACGGTCGCGCTGTTGTTGGCTGTGTTGGGGTCCGTCGCCGGGGTGGCGGCGGTGACAGTTGCCGTGTTGGTAATGGTCTGTCCCTCCGCTCCCGCATTCACGGTGACGACGATCTCCAGCGTGGCGCTCGTCCCGGAGGTCAACGTTGGCACGGTCCACACGCCCGTTCCGTTGTCAAATGTCCCGGTGCTAGGGGTGTCGCTGGCGTAGGTCACGGTCCCCGGTAGCGTGTCCGTCACGGAGATAGCCGTTGCGTCACGCGGGCCGCCGTTGATGAGCGTCACGGTGTAGGTGACGGTGTCGCCGGGGTCAGTCAGGGTGTCGCCATTCACATCAGTTGTGAGGGCGCTCGCCTTGGTGAGTGCAAGGTCTGCTGTGGGCGTGGAGACGATGAAGTTCACACTGGCGCTGTTGTTGGTCGTGTTCGGGTCGGTCTGTGGGGAGGTCGTGATGGTGGCGGTGTTGGTGACGGTCTGCCCGACGGTTCCGGCGTTGATGGTGGCGACCAGTTGCAACGTCACGTTGTTTCCGTTCGCCACGTTGATGCCGCTCCACACGCCCGTTCCCGTGTCATACGTTCCCACGGCGGGTGTGTTCCCTGTGAGCGTCAGTTGGCCGGGGAAGGTGTCCGTCAGCGTGGCACCCACGACATCCTCTGGCCCATTGTTGGTGATGGTGACGGTGTAGGTGATGGTGTCGCCGGGGTCCGGGTTGCCGTCCGCGCCGACATCATTGGTGAGGGCGCTGGCCTTCGCCACCTGGAGGTCCGCAGAGGCCGCAGTACCAACCGCCCACTCGTTGTTGGGCGTGCCGAAGTCCGTGATGCCGGAGCGCGTGACAAGTGCCGTGGTACTGCTGTCCCGTGCACAATCGTAGGCCGTCCCTGTACCGCTGTACTGGCACACGGACGGGTCCGTCACGTTGTTGTGGGGCAGGTTCAACGATGCGGTGTAGCCGCCGCCCGTCGGCGTGATGTTCCAGTAGTTCCCGGTCTGTTGGGCGGTGCCTGCGTTGGGGCTGTCCCCGCCGATGTATGTCACCTGGAGTTGCGAGAGCGTGCCAACAGTTGCCACGTCAATAAAGGGCGTCCCGGCGGGTAGGTTGCCCTCTGCCAAGCCTGCGGTGAAGTTCCCGACCCCGCCAACGGGTTTTGCGGCCTTGATGATACGGTCGTCGGCCCCTAGTGTCAGCGTACCCGTGACGTTGATGTTGTCCGCAACGACGGTTTCATTCAGTTCGGTGGCCGTCCCGTCTACCGTGATGTCCGTCATGGTCGTGGTCCCACTGACGGCGGCATTCTGTGCGCCGTTGGCATTGAACACGAGCGTGGTGTTGGCGTCACCGATGTGGGTCGCCCCGGCCCCCACCGTGTAATCCCCGGCCACTCGCATCTCGAAGGCCGCGCCCATCGTGTGAGAGATAGCGTTGCCTGCGCCGACAGTGACGTTGCCGAACTGGGCCTGTGGATTGTTCCCGTTGACGTTGGTTGTCCCGTCAAAACGGAAGGTGCTGGTGGGGTCTGCGGTGAGGTCGCGCCGGAGTGTGAGGCTGGCCCCGCTCATGCTGACAATCGCATTTGCACCCATCGTAAAGTCGCCGTTGTTCCCAGCGGCATTGCCGACGGTCATATTGCCCTGTACGCCTATTGCGGTGTTGGCCGCGAGGTTGGTGGTGTTCGTCGTGAACTGCACCCCCCCAAACTGAATGTCGCCCGTGCCGCTGATGGTCTTGTTGCCGCCCGCAAAGCTATTGAAGGCCACGGTGGTGTTATTGGTGCTGTTGAACGTGCCGTTGACCGTGAGGTCGTCGCTGATACGCAGGTCAATAGGGCCAGCGGGTGTCACAGTAACGTCGCTGCCCGCGCCCACCGTCACATTGCCGAATTGGGAGGGAACTGCATTGTTGATTGTGAGCGACTGTGCCACACCGCCGTTGAAGTTCACGGTGCTGTCCACCTCGCCGACCAACTGCGTTTCAATCACGAAATCCTGCGCGAGGTTGATCTGCGTGTTGGCAGTGAGCGTCGTTGGCCCTTGTTGGAACCGCAGATTACCATTGAGGTTGATCGTTCCGGCCCCGGTGATGGTGTTGTTGGTCGTCGAATCATTCATAACGACTTCACCGCCGCCGTTGAAGGTGCTTCCCCCGTCCACCGTGAGCGTTTCGCGGACGCGCATCGTTGGCGTAGCCGGGGTATTCAACGTTGTGTTATTCGTCACTGTGATATCGCCGAGCTGGTAGAAGGTGCTCGTGCTTGTGAAGATGATGTTGCTCGTGCCGCCGCTATTAAAGGTGAGGGTAGAGCCTTCATCCGCCTGGATTGTCCCACCGCCGATGTTTACGTCCTCAGTCACCTGTACGTTGGTGCCGTTGGCAAAGCTAAGGCCGCCCGTTTGTAAGAAGATCCCGCCAAGTTGGATGGCCCCGGTCCCGCTGATACTTTTTGCGCCAGCGGCCCCACTATTGAACACGACCCGTGTCCCTGCCCCACCATTAAAGTTGCCACCGGGATTGACGAGAATATCGCTCGTCACACGCAGGTCTGGAACGCCGACTGTGTGGTTGAGCGTACCGCTGATGGTTAGGTCGCGCACCTGGCGGTTCGGGGCAGCGGTAGAACCCAAGTTCACCACGTCCCCCACCTGGATAATCACGTCATCAATGGTGTCATTGGGAACGATACCACAGTTCCAGGTGGTTATAGCGTTCCAGTCGCCGCCGCCCGTACCGTTGGAAGTACAAGTCGCCGCACGAACGGTTGTGGGATTCGCAAGCAATAGCGCGGCGAACGTTGCCACAGCAATGAGCGGGTAAGACCAGCGGCGCAGGGTGGGGAGTAGGGGCATTATGGGTCACGCCTTTGTGTTTTGCCTAGCAGTCGCAGCAGATTATATCACCTCTATTTACAGATACAATCACTTTTGTGGCATCACCTGTCATCTTTTGCGCGATTCCTGTGCTACAATCCCCCCAGCGCGGCCCAATCTTACAAAATCGCCGTCAACATTACCATTTCGACAGTTTGAACAGGTTTTGAACATTCATGCGCGTCCTCATGCTCTCCAAGGCCTGCATTGTCGGGATATACCAGCGTAAGCTCGAACGCATCGCTGCTGCGGGGGTCGATCTACTAACGGTGGTGCCGCCGTCGTGGAAAGATGAGCGCGGCGAAACCCGCCTGGAACGGGCCTACACTGAGGGCTACACCCTGCACGTTACCCCGATGTGGCTCAACGGCAACTTCCACTTTTACACTTACCCGGCGCTGCGGGGGATTATGCGCCGCTTCCAGCCGGACATCGTGCATATTGATGAGGAACCGTATAATCTGGCGACGTGGCACGCGCTGGCGCTCGCCCGTGAGGCCGGGGCCAAGAGCCTGTTTTTCTCCTGGCAGAACCTTGTCCGGGACTATCCACCGCCGTTTGCCTGGGGTGAGTCGTGGACGCTGCGCACGGTCGATTATGCGCTGATGGGTACCGACAGCGCCAGGGACGTGTGGCGGGTCAAGGGCTACAGCGGGGACTATGCCATCGTGCCACAGTTCGGCACGGACCCCGACCTGTTCGCCCCGCCGTCCACGCGCCCAGACCGCCCGTTTACCGTCGGCTATGTCGGGCGGCTAGTGCCGGAGAAGGGGGTCACAGACTTGTTACGCGCACTCGCGGCGCTCGGTGGTGGCTGGCGACTGCGGCTTGTCGGGAGTGGGCCACAACGCGATGACCTCGAACAATTGGCGGCGGACCTGGGCATCGCGGGCTGTGTGACGTTTGTCGGGGCGGTGCCGTCTACACAGGTACCAGCGCAGTATCACGCGCTGGATGCGCTGGTGTTGCCATCGCTCACCCGGCCCAACTGGAAAGAACAGTTCGGGCGCGTGCTGGTGGAGGCGATGGCGAGCGGTGTCCCGGTAATAGGCAGCGACAGCGGCGCAATCCCTGGTGTGGTTGGCGATGGGGGATTGGTGTTCCCGGAGGGGGATGTGGGCGCGTTGACAGCGGCGCTCTGTGAACTGCGTGACTATCCCGAACGACGGGCGGCGTTGGGGGCGGCTGGCCGGGCGCGTGTGCTGGCGAACTTTACACACCAGCAGGTCGCCGTGCAGACGGTCGCCGCTTATCACAACATGTTGAGCGCAACATCACCCCGGCCCAATGGTAGCCTTTAGGATACTTCATCGGACACACGTTAACGGCTACAATTGTCACATATAACGTAATACATTAAGCGTATCATGTTAGTGCAACGCGCCCAATTGGCGTTTACGCGATACATGAGCGCAGGAGAGGCAAGCAATTAAATGCCGATTCACGTAGACCTACACCCGGCGGTCCCACATGTGATGGTGTACCGCTTCTACTCACCGTGGACACGACAGGATCTTTTCGAAGCCTTCGACCGTGAGCAATACCTCAGCCAGGTGATCCCAACGGGCCAAACCTACGATGTCGTGGTGGATGTGCGCTGGGTCCGCGCACCGGTGCCAGGGCTTTACCTGCGCCACCTGCAAAGCATCGCAGAAAGAAAACCCGCCAATAGCCACAGCCTGTGGATCGTCTGTAGGCCGGAGATGAATCTCAAATCGCTGCTGGACAAAGCCCTCCAGCCGTTCCCCCGGTTACGCGCCCATACCCATTTTGTGGCGAACATGCGCGAGGCCCTTCACGGGATTCAATAGGGCCGCCGGGGATGGGCTGCAACGGGCTGGGCATAAAAAGGGCTGCTGGTATTCCGGGGCACATTCGTTAGAATCGGCGCGTGATCGGTTGATTCTCGGAAACCCGCTGCGATGACCAAACGCCCTAATCCCCAAAATAAACGCCCACGCCCTGACGACAATAACCGCCGTTACCAGCCGCCGTCCGCGCAGGACAACGACCCACCGTTAGAGAAAATTTCGGTCGAGCCGGCGGAGCGCTTTCCCCGCGTCCCGCCACCCGAGCCACGCCCCCCGAAGAACGACCCCGCACCTTCCCCCCTAAAAACGGCGAAAACCAGGCGCGGCGCACGGCTCGCGAACCTGCTGACAGGTGTGTTGGTCGTGTTGACATTGGCGGCGGCAGGTGGCTTTGTGTGGGCCTCCCAGAACCCCTACCACCCGCTGAACCCGCTGGCACGGCCCACCCCACTCCCACAGATTATCACGGCGACCTTCCTCCCCGCGACGGCCCCCGACCCGGCCACCGCCGAGCCGTCCCCGCGCCCGTTGAACGAGCTATTGCCGTCCGAAGCCCCCCAGGGCGAGCCAACGCTGGGCCTCCCGGTGGCGGTGGACCCCGCCGCCACGCCGACCCCCTTAGGTGGGGCCACCCCCCCCGCCCTCACCAGTGCCGATGGCTTCTCATTTCAGGTGGTGGGAGAGTTGGTTTACACCGAGAATGACAACGAGCGCGGGTGCAACTGGGCGAGTGTGGCGGGGGTGGTCTATGATGACGATGGCGAACCGCTGACGGGCGTGGGTGTACGTTTGACCGATGTGGAGACGGGCGAGCCAATTACGGTCTTTAGCGGGAGTTCATCGCGGTTCCCGGATGGGTTCGAGTATGTGGTGGGGGGCGCGCCTGTCACACGCGGGTTTATGGTGGGGTTAGTCGCCGCGAGTGGGGTTGCGCTATCTGAGGAGGTGATGGTGGTCACGAGCCAACGCTGTAGCCAGAATGTCGTGGTGGTGAATTTTGAGGAGGTCGGTAACGAGTAGGCTATTCCAGATAAAAGATAGCGTTGTCCCCCAGCTACGGCTAAAATGTGTCGGCTGAAGTGGACAGCGGCTCACACGGATGTTTTGGCGTCCCTTTAGTGGACGCGCTAGGCTGTAGCCTGTGGTTTTAACCTTGCATTTTGTTGGAATAGCCTTAGGCGAAATCACCAGGGTTTGCACCATTATACCCGATTGGTACACTGTTATGGACTCTGTACCAATAAGGATGTATCTGCATGGCTGATCTGCAAGCCGTACTCTTTGACTTGGACGACACGCTCATTGACTGGAGTGGGTTTAACAAGGACTACAAGGCGCTGGAAGAAACCCGCTTCTCCCCTGTCTACGATTATGTCGTCGCTGCCGGGGTTGAACTGCCGCACATTGACGAATTGCTGTTGAACTTCCGTGACCGGGCGATGGCCGGGTGGGAGCATGGCCGTGAGACGATGGTTGCGCCCATCATGCCAGACTTGATGCTCGACGTGTTCCGGCACTTCGGCGTTTTGGAGGAAATGTTAGATAGGGACAAGTTACTGTCCATCTACAAGTGGGGTGCCGTTCCGGGGACGACCGTCTTTCCAGAAGTGCCGGGCGTGCTGCAAACGCTGCTGGACGCAAAGATCAAGATCGGCATTGTGACCAACGCCATGCAGCCTATGTTGCTGCGCGACCGCGAGCTTGAAGAACACGGCCTGCTGCGCTACTTCGAGACGTGCCGCTTTGCCGCTGCGGACATCGGTTACCTGAAGCCGCACCCGGTTGTGTTCGAGACGGCGATTGCCTGCACCGGGACCGCGCCTGCATCAACCGTGTTCGTGGGGGATAGCCTGAATGCGGACATCGCCGGGGCGAACCGCGTTGGCCTCAAGACCGTCTGGCGCGACACGGGCTATCATAGCTCCCGCGAGTCCCGTGACATCATTCACCCGGACGCGACGATTACCGACCTCGCGCAACTGCTGGACCATCTTGATAATTGGTATCCCGGCTGGCGCACTGCATGACGACCAATCTTTCCCTCCTCACCAACTCGGACGCCAACCTCATCCTCACAGGTTACACTGGGGCGTCCCAACCTGCGATTGGCCGGGCGCTGGCGAAACGCCTCAACCGTCGTCTTGTCAACGTGGAGGATCTTTTGGAGGAGCGCACGGGCCTGACCATCGACGAGCTGCTAAACACCTACGGCCAAACGCGCCTCAAGAACGTTGAGACGGCGGTGCTAGAGGAAATCGTGCTGTATCGTGGCGCGGTAATCCGCATCAGCGGCGAAACCCTGGGCCACAACGACAACTTGGAACGGCTCGCGGCAACGGGGCCGGTGATCTGCCTCGTCGCCGGGCTAGATACGGTCCTGCGTCGCCTGCATATGTCGATGGGCGCACGTTTCCACGACCCCGCCGAGCGTGACCTGAGGCTGGGAAAACTGCGAAAAGAATGGGGCGCACGCGGCCAACCGGGTGTTTATGAGGTGGACGCCACCCGCCTCAACGCGGACGAAACAACCGAGGCGATCCTCGCCTTGTGGGCAGAACTGGCACTACAGCGCGGTTAGCGGTGTGCGTGGCACCGCACAACAGCGTGGACATATCATTTTGTGGCCTGCACCTTAAGGGCGAGGGGAGGCAAAACAGACATTTACGCGACCTTATCGTCGTACCCGTCTCACTCAAACGCGCTATAATACGCTCGTCAGCCGCAATCACGGGGAACGGGATGCCATGGCAAACGATAACCTCATCGGTAAAACGATCAACGGTTACCAGGTCGAGAGCGTCATCGGGCGTGGGGGTATGGCGGCTGTCTACCGCGCACAGCAGGTCAGCATGGGGCGCACGGTTGCCCTGAAAGTGCTCCCGCAGCAATACCTCGACGACGACACCTACATTCAACGTTTTCAGCGTGAGGTCGCCATCATCTCCCGCCTGGAACACCGCAATATTGTGCCCGTCTACGACTACGGCGAATACGAAGGCCAGCCGTACATCGTGATGCGCCACATGTCGTCTAGTTCGGTTGATAACCTGCTCAAAAACGGCCCGCTTTCCGTCGAAAAAGTGCTCGAAATCATCCAGCAAATCGCCCCCGCCCTGGACTACGCCCACGCCAAAAGCGTCCTCCACCGCGACCTAAAGCCCTCGAATATCCTGTTGGACGACGAGGGGGCCGCCTACTTAACCGACTTTGGGATCGCCCGGGTTTTGGGTGAGGCGGCGGGGTCTACCATCACCACGCAGGGCGTTGTCGGCACACCCGCCTATATGTCCCCAGAACAAGCGCAGGGCCGCCCGCTCGACGGTCGTAGCGATGTTTACGCGCTGGGTGTGGTTCTGTTTGAATTGCTCACGGGCCGCCGCCCCTTTGAGAGCGACACCCCCTATGGCGTTGCGGTGATGCAGGTGACGACGCCCCCGCCACAGCCGCGTGGCTACAATCCCGCGCTGCCCCCCGCTGTCGAAAGCGTCGTCTACCGGGCGTTGGAGAAATCCCCGGAGCGCCGCTTTCAGTCTGCGATGGGCCTTGCGAAAGCCCTGGATGCCGCCTGGAACCGCCCCGACGAGGTACGCGACACACAGAAACGGCACGCCACGCCCCCCGCGCAAATCCCCGTGGGTGTGGCGTACCAGCCGAGCTACACGCCGCCGCAGGCCGGGCAACGGCCCGCGCCCTACGTCAACAACGCCTGGAACGCGAACCCCGCGCAGGCCGCCTGGGTTCCCGTGGTAGACGCCACCGCGCCCCCTGTTGCGCGTCCCCGGCGGCGGGGTGGCAACCCGTGGCTTAGTCTCATGCTCGGCCTGATGCTTGGGTGCCTGCTGTTGACGGGCGTGTTAGGCGCGGCGGCGTATTTCCTGGGCACCAACTTTGACGCGCTGTTCGGGCCGCCTGCCGCCCCCACCGCGACCGGTGAGGTTGCCATCACACCGGGGGGGATTCAGATCATGACGACACCGCAGGCCACGCGCACGCCCTTCGGCGGCTTGGACGACGAGATCGCGGCGACGCTCCCGCCAACGGCCCTGCCCATCGCGTCCACGGCGACGTTTGAGCCGATTACGTCCGAACCGGTTGTCTCGCCGACGCCGACCTTCGCGCCGATTGGCGTGCGTCCGGGTGAAACCGGGGCGATTGACCCGACGGGCGACGTGGTCTACTTCAACGAGGCAGACGGCAACTACGATCTGTACCGGCTGAATTTGGAAAGTGGGCGCGTGCGGCGGCTGACGTATGTGGTGCGTGTGGACCAGTTCCCGGCGGTCAGCCCGGACGGACGGCTGGCGGCGTTTGTGGGGATGCACGATGCAACGTTGGATGTGCGCGGGGACGCGGGTGTCGTGACGGTGTATGACGGCCCTGGCTACGAGTGGGGGGCGCGGTACAGCCCGACTGGGGAACATATTCTGTTTAGCTCGGATGCCGACGGGCGCGATCAGCTTTACGTGTTCGACGGGGAGACGGCGGTCCTGTTAACGGAAAATGGGGGGTATGCGGGGGCGTGGGTTGGCTGGTAGGAACGGTCCGCTACGCCCCCACGTAATCCCGCCGGACGCGCTCCACCACCTCGACCAACGCCTCCTCTGTCGCCGCCGCCCCTGCCAGATGATGACAGAAGGCCGCAAATACCATCCCCATCCCAAAGTCGTAGCGGGGGCCGCTGGGTTCGTCGCCCAACACCAGCGCGTGAAAGCTCGGAATGCTGAGGCCGTCATCGCCCAATGTGGACACCACCCCGGCTGGATACCGCACCCACCCTGGTAACGGGCGCTTGAGGACTGTCTGGCGGGTTTTGGCGCTGCGGTGGCTGAACTTCGCGCTGGTGTCCAGGTCTACCGCGTCTACGCGGTACTCTGTGCTGTCGGTGGGCATGGCGGCGATCCACATATCGCGGCCTGGCGCTTGCACGATCCACTGCGGCTGCGGCTGGTCAAAGACCTGCTGCGCGGTTAGCAATAGGCGAAGTGGGGGGTTGAGGTCGGAGGGGAAAGCGGTCAACGTTGGGTTTGCCTTGTCCGGGTTTGCGAAACTGGATATAGTCAAACCGCATTGTAGCAATCCGATCAATAATCTGCACCCGTCAACAGTCTACAGGCGTAACCCATGACCCGAATCCCCCATCTTACCAACCTGACTATCCTCGGTGGCCTGTTGGCAGCCCTGATGCTCGGCGCGGTCTTGCTCACCCCGGCGCAGGACGACCCACCGCCCGACAACGACGCCACCCCTACCCCAGAGCCATTGGCCTGCGAGGTCACGCTGGAGGGGCTGTGGGCGCTCGTGAGCGATGCTTGTGCTACCGGGCCAACTGGTTTCATCTGCAATGGGGGAAGTGCGCCGCAGGTCCGCCCTACCGGGCAGGTTGCGAACGCTTTGGCGGCAGTTGGCGCACTTGTCGAAACGGACGTGGTGGAAGCTGTGCAGACGCTCCCTATCATCACAGAGGTGGTCGGCGGTGGCGTGATGTGGTTCCGCTGGGAAGAACCACACTACACCACGGGCCTTATCGTGGGGGAGGCGGTGCTGTTCGACATGACGCAGGGCGACTTCGCCCCGTGGACCTCCATGTTGGTGCAGACGGGCGCAGACCGCCCCGATTGCCCGACGACCCCGCACAACACCTTTATCCTCGAAGCGCAACCCAACATCCGCTCGGATATGGTGGTCAATGGGGTGTCGCTGGGGATTGAGGGGGCAATTGCCGTCCGTACCATCGGCGATAACACCGTCTTTGTCGGGCTGACGGGCCGCAACACTGCCACCGTCCAGGCGCTTGAACTGCCGCTGTGGACCGGGCAGCAGATCACGGTTGCCTATGCGCCGGGGAACTTCGCGCAGCCGACGGGCCTCGTTCAAGAAACCGCTCCGCTCGACCCGTCAATCATTGAGTATCTCCCTACTGGCCTGCTAGACCAGCCCGTGTGGTTGCCCCAACCGGGCTACGTTATGACCCAGGCGACCATCAACCTGCGCGTGGAACCGTCGCTAAACGGGCCGCTCATCGGGCAGGTTCCCGCGAATGAGCTGCTCACCGTGCTCGGCCAAAATGAAACGGGGGACTGGCTGCACGTTAGCCTCAGCAGCGGTATTTCCGGCTGGATGTTCGCGGAGCTATTGGAGCGCAACACGGGGACAATCCAGGCGGTGTACAGCGAGACACCCGTGCCGCCACAACGCTTCGGCGAGCTAACCAACATCGCCCGGGTGCGTGCCCCGGCGGGCCTCAACGTCCGCTCGAAACCCGGTGTGGACTTTCCGATTACGTTCGTGCTGAACAATGGCGACCAGGTGAACCTGACGGCGCGTAGCCCCTACAACGCCTGGGTGAAGGTGGAGGACGGCGGCGGCAACGAACTCGGTTGGGTGGCGTTGGTCGCGCTGGACACCCGCGCCAACGTGAGCGGCTTACCGATAGACAACACGGTGCCGCCGCCCCCCGCCCCGCCAGAACCTACCCTGCCGCCGACATTTTTCGGCAACGCCTTCCCGGACCCGTCTAAGCCGAGTTTCTAGCGCAGGGTGTAACGCAAAAGGGACGATCACAGCGAATGGTCCCCAACGATTCGCCTATAACTCCAGGTCTACCACCGGGTAGCGTTGCTCGGTAAATTCGGGCTGGCCCTCCATGCGGAAGTGACGCACCGGGACGATGTTCAGCGCGTAGCCCTGGGCTGCCGCCCAACGGGCCACGTCGCGCAGTTGTTCCAGCCCCTCTGCCATCATCTTGCCCTCGTCTTTGCCAAAGCGATACGTCAGGAAGAAGGGGTTATCGTTGTTGACGTAGCCCAGCACCACGTCCAGCGCCGCCGCAAATGCCGCCGCGTCCCGCTTGGTCTGGAGTTCTTCCAAGGCCCCCACGTCCAATTCCAGGTTGCGGCGCATCGCGTCTAATAAGCGTGGGCGGTGGAAGAAGGTGCTGACGCAGGCTGCCTCTGTGACGGTTGGCGCGTCGTCGGGGGGGATTGGCTGGCCGTTGTGTGTGAAAATGAGTTCCAGCGTGTAGTTCTCCTCCGCCACGAACTGCCAACTATCTTTCTCCCACTGTGGGATGAGGTTGTAAACGGCGTTCATGATCTCCCCGGCACTGTGTTCCAGCGTCCCCTTGCGCGAAAGCCCCTCGATTTTGTCCGGGGTGGCGGCGATTGGCTCCCCGACGTGCATTGTGATCTTGGGACGCTGGAGGCGAATCGCCTTGGCAAATGAGCCGGACGTGCCGCCGAAGCCAATTGGGACAACGGGGGCATTTCCCTTCTGGCTCAACCACGCCACGCCCGTCCGCGCCTGTGTGACCTTTGTCTCCCAGATGCCCCCCTGCGGGAATAACGCAACCACCCCGCCCTGCTCCAGCACGCCAACCGCCTTGGACATCGCCTTGCGGTCCATGCTGCCGCGCTTCACTGGGATATACCCGTAGAGCTTTGCCCAGAACGCAAAGCGCGGCTCCAGGGGAATGTCACCCGTTGTCAGGAATTCCAGCGGATAGGGGGCATACGCCAGCAACATCGCGATTTCGAGGAAGGCGGTGTGGTTGGCGACGATAATCGCCGGGCCTTCTTTGGGGAAGTTGCGCCGCCCGTGGATGTCCCCCCGGACAAACAACACCGCCAGCGTCCGCACGAGGAAACGCCAGGTGCGCCGCCAGAGCGTCCGGCGGGGGTGGCGCACCTCGTACTTTGTACTTGTTTCACGCTTCTGTTTCGTGGAATCTGTAACCATTGTGGACATCGTCCATTGTCTCCCAGTTGCCCGTCCCGCAGGACCAACGACATACATATGCAAATTGTGGGCGGGGTACTGGGAGCCTGGATGGTGCCTGCTTAGGCCATGATCGTAATATCTGTCCCAAAGGCCGCCAGCGACCCTGCCTCGTTTTCGTTGGACGTCACATCAACGTCCACATACATGCCGCCCGCCTCAGTGATGTCACCTGAGAACTCGTCCGGCTGGAGCACTTCCAGCCGTAGCCGAACTTCCGTGAACTCGCCCGGTGTTACCTCAAACGCGGTGTAGGCGTCCCCCTGCGCGACCGATACTGTCTGTTGCCCGGTGTCTAGCTCCGCGTTGATGGTGGATATCCGCACGATGAGCGCCGTTTCCCCATTGGGGATGCCGCCTGCCACCCCGACGTAAACCTTGGCCGGCTCGTTTGCCAACAGCGGCTCTGGCACGACGACCGACATCCGTCGGGCTAAGGCCGTCGTAGCGGGGGCGGGTGGGGTGCCGGATGCGACCTCAGCCGGGGCGCTACTGGTTTCCGCGTCGTAGGCCTGCAACTCCTCCATGAGTTGCAGGCCCTTGTGCGTCAGTTGGTAGCGGCGATGAATGTCCATCTCTGCGAATTTGCGCGTGACGAGACGTTTGATGGCCTTGCCTAACCCACGAGACGAGAGGCCCGTGGCAACTTCAAGCGCGGCTTCGTCGGTCGGCGCGTTGTCGTTCCCCCCGAAGTAGCGCAGCACATCTAGCGCAGAGCCGGGGAGCCGTTGCAGTTCGAATGGGAGTTCAGCCATGTTGTCGTCCTTAAGATTGTGTGGCGTCGGAACTACTTGTGATTATAGAAGGTTCACCTTGCCGACACAAAAAACACACACGACACCAACATAAACACACGAGCAAAGCATAGGTTACGCTAATCCATCATAAAAATTCCCGTAAACTCATAACAACCGCCGCAATCTAGCGTATAATACACAAACGGAAGCCACCGGGGGCCACCCGTATGCCCGGATGAGACGATAAGTAAGCGATCAGGAAGTTGGGTTATGCGAATCAAAAGACGCAATCTGGTGTGGTTGGGGGTGTTGGGCACGCTCACAGGGCTGGCGGTGTTGGCACAGGGCATCACGGCCCCGGCCTCGCTGTTGCTGTTGGGGGCGATGGGCGTGGCGGGTGTGGTGTCCCTGTTTGATGTCGAGCCGCAGGCGCTCATTAAGACCGTGCAGGACAAAACCGTGCGCGGCGGCAGGGCCAGCGCGGACGCCCGCGAGGCCAGCGAACGCGCCCGCGCCCGTGGCTCGTTCATCGCCACCAAGGCGGAGTTGCTGGACATCGGTGTGATCGCGTTGCGCGACAGCTACGAGGGCATGGTGATGCAGCGGACGCGTAGCCTCTCGCTGGACGATGAGGGTGTGCGCCCCTACATCACACTTCAGGTTCCCGCGTTGGAGGCCGACCGCCACGCGACCATCCGCTTTGAGATCGACGACGCCCACGGTAAGAAAATCTACGTCCACGACCAGGAGATGTACATGCGCGATGGTCGCCTAGACATCCTGACGGACACCATGTTGCCCATCAGCGACAGCGATTTAGGCATCGCCCACGGTGAGGCCGACCTGCGCGTCTACATTGATGGGGACTTGGTCGGCGTCCTGGGGCTGACGCTGGCCCCTAGCACCCGTGACCGTTGGGCGGGCCGCCGCAGCGAACGGGCGAACCGCGCTTCGTCCCGCCTGCAAGACAGCGCCCCCCGTGATGAGGAGGACGAACCCGTCTCGCTAGAGGACTTGCTCAAGCAGCAGGGCCGGCGCTAGAAAAGCGGTTGTCAACCATACGTCGGCGAATCCATGTTCACCGTTCTGACCATCTCATTTCACTCATTGCTTCTTTTGCTTTTAACTTGTAGTGGAGCCAACCCATGAATCGCCGTTACGCACAGATTATGATCGGCCTGTTCCTGCTGTTCATCGGCATCAACTCCGTCACCAACGGGGAGCCAGTCGGCGTGCTAATGGGCCTGGGCGGGTTCTATCTGTTGGCCCGTCAGTTCGAGGAGAGCCGCAACAACCGCCTCCAGGAACGGCGCAACGACTATGAGTACGAGCGTTGGCGGCAGGATCAATCTCGCAGCCGCTACGACTTCGAGGACATCCACGATGAGGTAGACCGCAAGCCCACCACCAACGCCGACCGCGTCTACTCCCACGCGCTAGAGGCCGTCCAACGGGCTGGGCTGGACGCCGCCAACACCCCCGTTCTCCCGGTAGACATCGGCATGTTCGGGCATAAGGGCGACGACAAACCCAAGCTCTACCGCACCCGCGCCGTCCCAATGGACGTGGATTACGTGCAGCCCTTTGTGCAACTGCGGCTCCCCAAACGCGCCCGTGGGCGCATCACCTTTGAGGTGATCGACGACCGAGGCGAGATGCTGTTCAAGCGCACCGAGGACTATGAGTTCCAGCGTGGGCGCAATCTCGTTGTCCCGGCCCGCCGCCTCCCGGTCCACGATGCGCTGGACATGGACGAGGGGGCCTGGACGCTTCGCATTCGTGCGGATAGCGTGTTGCTGGCCGAACACCGCGTCCGTTGGATAGAACCCGCCGATGACTTCGTGGCCGAGCACATCCAGGAGGACGGCGAGATCAGCAACGAACTCCGCGCAGCGATGGCCGAGAGCCGCCTGGAGAAGATGAGCCTGGACGACCTCTTGAGCTTCCAGGAGCCGTCCCCCTCCGAAAAATCCAGTAGCGCGAGCAACTAGCCCATGCGTTTACCCCCCGGTACTGGGACAGCCTACCACATCCTGAAATGGGTTGTATTGTTTATGTTGTTTGGGGTGTTCGCCGCGAACATCATTGCACCTGTGGCTGCGATTGCCTTCTTCGTTGTGCCGGAGGGGGTCGCGTTCTTCGTCACATTCTTGGTTTGGGCAATCGCTACGGGGGTCATGTTGTGGTTGGTGATGCGGGGTGGCCGTCGCCTCCGGCGTGAGGGCGCACAACGCCCGCACACCGACCGCGCCGTCCGCCGCGCCCACCCCGACCCCAAACTTGAAAGCGAGTACGATCTGTTAGACGTGGGGGTGAAGCCCTTTCGCGTTGGGAACTACACCTTCCGCGACGAGGCCATCCCCGATGACATCCCGCAGTTCTACCCCACCGTGCGCCTTTGGATGAAACGCGCCTTCTTCGGGCGGCTGTACTTTGAGTTCTTCGACGAGTACGGCGAGAAAATCCCGCACTTTACACGCTCACAACGGGTACTGCTGATGTCCGGGCACCGCAACATCACGCCGCGCCAGGTCGTCAAGATCGACATGAACGGCTACCCGGAGGGCGTCTGGCAGATGCGCGTTCGCCTGGACGACCGTGTGTTGGCGGCGCACCAGTTCGCGTGGTTCACTGTCGGCGAGATTGAGGAGCCGGAGGATGATTTCGTCTATCCGCACGCGCAGGTCGCCGTACAGGTTGCGGGTGCTGCCATCAACGACGGCAAACCAACGTTGACGGACATTGGTTTGCTCGTTACCCGCGCCGGGCAAGCGGAGAACAACATCTACCGCACAGAGGCGCTTCCCCAGGATGCCGCCGTCGTGCAACCATACCTGCGCCTCAACCTCACGGAACGGGCAACCGGGGCGTTGCGCTTTACCCTGAAGGACGCCGCCGGGACCGTTCACTTCGACTACCAAGAGCAACACGAATACGATGCTGGGGACAACCTTATTGCCGCCCGCGCCCGGATGCGCGTAGACGACGCGCTCCCGCTGGGGCCGGGTTGGGAGATGACCGTCTCCGTTGGCGAAACCACCGTCGCCCGGCACCGCTTCGACTGGCGTAAGGCGCTCCCGCCCCTCCGTGACCCGCTGGAGGAGGACGGTGAGATCACCTCACGCCTGCGCGAACGGCTCGCCGACATGGACGAGGAAATGAGCCTGCGCGACCTGCTCAACGAGCAGCGCCGCCGTCATAAACGCTAGTGTCGAAATCATAACACCTTTGGCCTGTTGCAAAATTGAAAAGTTTGGGCTAATTTGAATCTTCATCTATTTGCACGGCTCAGGAGATCATTCCGTTATGTCCATCATCATGACCATCCCGCCCAAGCTCCCCGAAGTACCACCGTTAGACGGTGAGGCCCAACAACGTGCCCTCAGCCGCCAGCATGAACTGCTCAAGCCCAGTGGTGCGCTCGGCAAGCTGGAGATCATCTCCACGCAGATCGCCGGGATGACAGGCCGCCTGGATTGGCTTCCACACACACCCGTCGTTGTTGTGTCCGCCGGGGACCACGGTATCGCAGAGCACAGCGTCAGCGCCTACCCGCGCAATGTCACCAAGCAGATGGTCCTCACCTTCTTGGAGGGCAACGCCGCCATCAACGTGTTAGCGCGGCAGGTCGGCGCGGAGGTGGTGGTGGTGGATGCCGGGGTTGCGGGGATTCTG
>CAYWZS010000022.1:3822-11107 GCA_964462905.1 uncultured Anaerolineaceae bacterium | reverse complement strand
GCGGCAGGTCGGCGCGGAGGTGGTGGTGGTGGATGCCGGGGTTGCGGGGATTCTGCCAGAGCATGACCGCCTGATCGCCGGGAAGATCAACTATGGCACAGCGGACTTTTCCACCAGCCCGGCGATGTCCCTCGGCCATGTCGATAAGGCGGTTCAACTGGGCCTACAAGTCGCCGACCACCTGATCGACAACGGGGCCAACGTTATCGTCGCCGGGGAGATGGGCATCGGCAACACCACCGCCGCCACCGCGCTTATCGCGGCGCTCACCAACACCGACCCAGAGCGTATTACCGGGCGCGGAACGGGCATCACCCCGGAACAACTGGAGAACAAAATCGCACTGATCCGTAAAGCCCTCGCGCTCCACGCCCCGGTCCATGTGGACCCCCTCGCGAAGTTTGGCGGCTACGAGATTGCGACGATGGTTGGCCTGATGATCGGCAGCGCAGCGCGGCGTGTGCCTGTCGTGCTGGATGGGTTGATTACCGCGTCAGCGGCGTTGGTGGCGGCCAAGCTGGTGCCGCGTGCGCTCAACTACTTTATCGCCGGGCATGTCGGCGTGGAACCGGGCCACAGTCACGCGTTACAGGCGCTCGGCCTCACGCCGGTCCTGTCGCTGAGTATGCGCTTGGGGGAGGGGAGCGGTGGGGTGTTGGCGCTTCCCATCATTGAGGCTGCTATGCGGACGCTACAGGAGATGTCTACCTTTGGTGAGGCCGGGGTGAACGGACCCGGTGCCTAGCGCCGCACAGGTGCCGAAGCACCATACCTGAGCTAGAATGGGGGCCAAATATCACCCCAACCCAGGAGATTCCTATGCGCTATCAGTATCCCCTTTCGATGCGGTTCAAGATCATCGCGCTGGCACCACAAATCTACATCACCGACGCCGCCGACCAGCCCGTCCTCTATGTGCGCCAGAAGATCCTCAACCTCCGTGAGGACGTGCGCATCTTCCGCGACGACACCAAGGCCGACGAGGTGTTCCGCATCAATGCCGACCGTATCATTGACCTCGGCGCACGTTATAGCTTCTTCAACAGCATCACCAACCAGCCGCTCGGCAGCATCAAACAGCGCGGCCTCAAGACGATCTGGAGTGCTCACTATGACCTGGAGGACACCCACGGCAGCGTGACCCACGCCATCACCGAGGACAACCCCTGGGTGAAGGTTGCCGACGCACTTGTGGAGGGTATCCCGTTTGTGGGGATGTTCGCCGGGTACGTTTTGCAGCCCAGCTATACCGCCCACGACAGCGCCGAAACCCCGCTGATGCAACTCAAGAAGGAACCCGCCTTCTTCGAGAGCAAGTACAGCATCCAACTGTTGGCGGAGGACATCGCGCCGGAGGTGGAGAATCGGCTGTTGTTGGGGCTGATGATGATGGTGCAGCTTACCCGCGCTCGTGGGTAATTCGCCAGCGTCCCGTAAAACGGGCTATAATTGAGCGAAAAGCCGCAAGGAGGGGCCACGCATGAGCGACTCAACGACCGAGAACGCTATCCAGGGCTACTGTGTGCGCTGTAAGATGACAATTGATATGCTAAATCCTGAACCTGTCTGGACGAGCCGGGGGCAACCTGGCACCCGTGGGATGTGCCCGGAGTGTGGCGGGTCTGTTTTTCGGTTGGGGGCGTCGCACCTACATGCTGGCCTCACACCGCCTAAGCCCGTTACCATTGGGCCACGCGGGGCCAAGCCCAAGCTCCCGCCCAACAGTGTGTACATCAACTACGCAACGGCAGACGAGGAAACCGCGCAACAACTCGCGGACGATTTGCAAAAAGTCGGCATGGCCGTATGGCTACACGACCCCGCCCCGGAGGATGTGAACTGGGCGGGTGGGGTTCACCCGGCGCTCAAGGATTGTACCCGGATGGTTGTTGTGCTGTCCGAAACGGCGCTACACGCGCCAGACAACCAACAGGCCTGGTCCTTCTTCCGCGAGAAACGCAAGCCGGTATTCATCGTTCATGTGGACACCGCCACGCCGCCGGACATCCTGCGGCGTAGCTCCCGCTTTGATGTCCGTAGCGACTACCGGGCGGCCTTCCGGCGTCTGGTGCAGGCACTCGCCGAGTAGCAGGTTGAGAGCCACTTATTCTGAAGAGGAACATAAGCTGAGGGAGCACGTATTTTGACCATCCGATTCCCCCTAATCTACTTATTTTTGTGTCTTGTGTTGGCGTTCCGTGGGGCAGCCTACGCCCAGGGCGGCGGTGACCGCGACAGAGATGGTGCGACCTGCCCGCCTGGCAACCCGAACCTCGTGATTGCAGCCGGGGCAGTCGGCAACGAGCTAGACCTGCTCAACGAGCAACTGGAAAGTTACATGGCGGCGTGCCCCAATGTGCTTGTGAGCGCCCTGGAAACCCCGGATACATCCAGTGATCGCCTGGCGCTTTACCAGCAGTTCCTCCGCGCCCGGTCAAGTTCGGTGGATGTCTACGCGGTAGACCTGAGTTGGACGTTTATCCTGGCGGATGATATGGCGGACCTTAACAACTTTATCGCCCCGGACGAAAACGCCATCACCGATCACATTCCAGAACTCATCGAGAACAACACCGTTAGTGGCCGCCTGGTTGCGATGCCGTGGTATGTGGATGTGGGCCTGCTTTACTACCGCACGGACCTGTTAGCAGCTTACTTTGGGGCAGATGCCGAGCCGCCAACAACTTGGGCGGCGTTAGAGGCGATGGCCCGTGAAATTCAGACCGGCGAGCGCGAGGGCCGCCGCGCCGGGACCGACCCCAACCTGGACTTCCACGGGTATCTGTTTCAGGGGGCGCTGGGCGAGGCTGTGACTGTGAACGGGCTAGAGTGGCAGGCAGCTGAAGGGGGCGGCACCATCATCTCGGCGGATGGCGTGGTCCAGGTGGATAACGCAGCGACTGCCGCCGCCTGGACCCGTGCTGCCAACTGGATCGGCGACATTAGCCCGTCGGAAGTGCTCATTCATGGGGTGGAGGACTCACGCGTGATCTGGCAGGCCGGGAATGCTGCCTTCATGCGAAATTGGTCCTACGCCTACGCGCTCGGCCAGGCGAACAATAGCGCCATTGCCGGGAACTTCGAAATAGCCCCCCTGCCCGCTGGTGAGGCGGGGTCGGCAACCGTCCTGGGTGGTTGGAGCCTCGCGGTGTCGTCTTACTCCAACCAGCAGAGTGCAGCCGTTGACCTGGTGCGCTACCTGACGACCCCCCGCCGTCAGATTGAACGGGCGCAGGCCGGCTACAATCCGACGATCCTCGAACTCTACGAAAACCCGGATGTCACTGAGGCCAGCCCCCAGCTACGCCAGGTGCTAGAAACGTTGGAGTCTGACGGGATGGTAACGCGCCCGTCCACGGTGTCCCGCGAACGTTACGGGGAGGTGTTGCAACTCTACGCGTCGGCGCTACACAGGGTACTCAGCGGGGACGCCAGCGCCGAGAATGTCCTGCCAGATTTGGCCGAGGAGCTAGAGGAAATTGTGGTGGAGTTGGGCTATTAGGCCGCCGCACCACACCCTATAGGATATCCACCCCCTCTCCGGCGTGTATTCCGTGGGAGGGGGCATTTTTGTGCGACCGAAAGTCGCCCGAAGGTGTACGTACATGCCTTGATACTTACGCCTCTCTAGCGCACCTCATGCTACACTGCTCCTCTGAATGACCACCACCGAGAGAGGACGGATGAATGCCAGCCTACGACTTCCGCTGCAACACCTGCGGCGCGACCCTCACCCTCGTCTACAAGACCTTCGCAGCTTATGACGCCGCCACCCCCGCCTGTACCCAATGCGGCAGCACAGACCTCACGCGGATCATTACCCACGTCAATATCGGTAAGCCGACACAGTCCCATAACTACAAGGACATGTCCGCCAACGAGATGTTATCTGTGTTGGAGAGTGGGGACAGCCGTGCTGTCGGTGAGATGATGAAGCAGGTTGGCGCGGGGGCGTCTAAGAGCCAACTGGGTGAGGACTATCATAATGCCGCCGATGCCCTCAGCCGGGGCGTAGATGCAAACACGGTGGAGCGCGACCTGGGTGCGGGGGCACTTGGCGAATCGAAGCAAGACGCGCCATCTAAGCCGCCAGCCGCAGATGCCGACTGACGGCGTTGCATCCCACTAGCCCGTCGGCTTGGCCGCCTTGCCTAGCGCAACCGCCCCCGTCTGCCCGTTGACCAGCGCCAGCCGCAGGTCTCCGTCCGCCTCGTGCAGCGTCAGCACCCACAACGGGACCATCACCAGCTTCATCTCCATGTGGTCGATCTGGTTGGTGACAGTGCGCGTTGTATCTGGCGTGGAGTTGTACACGGATTTCGTGTATTGGCGGAACAGCGTCCGGGCGTCCATCGAGGCGGCGTCAAAGTCGATGCTGTAGAGTTCCGCCGGGAAGCGGGCCAGCAGTTTCGGTGTGTAGGGGGCTACTTCGCGGAAGTCATACGGCGCAAGCCGCCGCAACAGGTGCGGGGGCGGGGATTTCGTCGCGGGGACGGCGAGGTCGTACTTGTGGACGGGCATCTCTAGCCGATTGATCGCGATCACGTGCCCGTCACTGTCGTGCTGTTCCTCCCGGACGATGGCCGTGCCGAACACGTCGAACACCCAATGCGGCAGGAAAATACCCTCAATGTCCGTGCGTGTGACGCGGTTGTTGCTGAACAGCCCTTTGATCCGTTCACGGGGGTTCTTCAGCACCTCGTGGACATGTTCGCCAGCTTGCTCTCGGCGCACCCGGAACTTGAGCAGGCCGTCTGGCTGGCGGAAGGTGTCCAGCGCGTCCTGCGTGACGACGTTGGTTGAGCCACAGAACGGACACTGGTGTGACATCTTCCGCGCCGGGATCGTGCGGACAGCCCCGCAGCCCTCACAGGCCAACACCCGTTCACCCACTTCCCAGCGGACAGGCTTGGCCCGTTGTTTGATGAGCGCCACCACCAGCGAGGAAGCCGGGGTCGGTGTAACGGCGTGGTCGGTGTCCTCGTCCGCGAAGCCACAGAAGTTACATTCCACCCCGCCTCCATCGTTCACCGTGAGCGTTCCCCGGCACACCGGGCACAATAACACCTCCACGGCGGCGGGGGCGGGGCCGTCCGCCTGTTGGCGGTTGTCGCGGTAGAGGTCGCTGGCGGCCTTCAGTTCGGCCTCGGTGATCTCACCGTTGAGCACCATGAGTAGTTGTCGCGCCTCGCCGTGTTTGGGCTGGATGGACAGCGCCTTGGATAAGTCCTTGCGTCGCGCCTGGGGGTCGTTGCCGAGCTTGGCCCGCCAGTAGTAGGCATCCACCATGTTGCGGTCCATGTCGATCAGCGCGTTACAGGTTTTGATCGCCGCTGCCCGGTCTCCCTTGTCCAACTCGAACCGTAGCCGATTCAACAATGTGTCGATCCAGCGCGTGCGCTCCCCCGCGAAGTAAACGGCCCCCAGCTTCCAGCTTTCGTTTTCGCGTAAGGACTTGATCGCGCTCGCCTGGGCCGGGTTTGCCTTTGGGGGTAGGCTGCCGTCCAACAGTCGTCCACAGCCCACACATTGTAGTTGGCCGTTGTCGAGGTTGACCTCCAGCTTCTCGCCACAGGTCAAGCAGGTGAAATCGAATGGCATTGGCTTGCTGTCCCTGGTTACTTGTCTGTCACCCTTAACTATTGCACAATTTTCGACGGGGGACAACCAATTCAGGTGGGTTCGCAGGCCCCGTGAGGGTAAAATCTCCGGCTAACATCTCACACGCAAAAAGGTACGCATCATGAATTGGTTGAACGAGCCGAAACAATGGTCCCAGGACGGCAACACCCTCACGATGACCGCCGACGGTCAAACCGACTTCTGGCGGATTCCTGGCAAAATCAACCACAACGGTCACTTCATCTACCAGGAGGTTACGGGAGACTTCACCGCGACGGTGCGCTTTCGCGGGGGCTACGCGGCCCGCTACGACCAAGCCGGGCTGATGCTCCGTGAGAGCGAGACGGTTTGGCTGAAAGCCGGGATTGAGTTGGAGACACAAGGGTTGCTGGCAAGCGTTGTGTTGACCCGCGAATTTTCCGATTGGGGGGTGGTGTTGCTGTCCGGCGATGACCTCGGCTGGACGACTTTCGCGGTCAAACGCAGTGGTGCGATGATCGAGGTAAGCTATGCGCTCCAGAGAACCGATGACTTGATTCTGATGCGCCAGGGGTATTTCACACCAAAGCCGATCATCCAGGTTGGGATGATGGTCGCCGCGCCAGAGGGCAACGGCTTTGAGGCAACCTTTGCGGGATTCACCGTCACGGCGGGGTAGAGTAAACGGGCCACCCTATACCCGCAGCCCGTCTCTTTCGATTATCCTTGGCCCTAGCCGTGAGTGCTACTGCTCCCGTGCGACCACCACAAACACACCATCTTGGATTTCCTGCAACAGCCGGGCGTAAACCGGGTCGCGGTTTTCGTCGAAGCTGAAGGCTCCTAGCGGACTGGCAAAGTCCTCAATTGTGGTCAGTGCCTCGCGCACAGCGTCCTGGTCGGTGCTGCCCGCACAGCGGATGGCGTGCGCGGCGACCCAGGCCCCGGTGTAGGCGTGCGCGGCGAACTGGTCCGGCGCGTAGCCGTAACGCTCGGTGAACTGCTCGGTGAAGGCCGCTGTCAGCGCGTCCGTTGCGGACGGGTGATAACTGGTCCCCGCGATGAGGCCATTGGCATTTTCTCCTGTGCCGGCCACGATGCCGGGGGCGTTCAGCCCGTTGCCGCCGAGGATCGGCCCGTCAAAGCCGAGCGTCCGCGCCTGGTTGATGATCGGCACGGCCTCCGCTGCTAAGGCTGCCAGCACCAGCGCGTCTGGCTCGGTGGCAAGTAGATTCGTCAGTTGGGCGTTGAAGTCCGTGTCGCCACGGGCAAAGGTTTCCTCGCGGGTGATGGTGATGGCCTCGGCCTCTAGTGCGTCGATAAAGGCATCGTAACCGCTGAGGGTGAAGTCATCATCGTCCCCGTAGAGGATTGCCACGCTCTCTAGCCCGGTGTAGGCGCGTGCGGCCTGCACTGTGTAGGGGATCATCGTGCTTTCCGGCATCAGGGCGCGGAAGTAATATTCGCCAATGGTCTGCGGCAGGTCCTCCGCCGCGTTGGACAGGCCCAGAATCGGTGTTTCGTTCTCCTGGGCGACCGGTGCCGCTGCGAACGCCTCACTGCTCAACGTGGGGCCAAGCACCATCGTGACGCGGTCTTCCTCCGTCAGCTTGGCGACGGCGTTGATGGCCTCGTTGTAGGTGGGGTCGCTGCCGGTGTCCTCAACCAACACGCGCAACGTGCT
>CAYWZS010000022.1:0-3722 GCA_964462905.1 uncultured Anaerolineaceae bacterium | reverse complement strand
TATGTGAACTTGCCCTCAACATAGATGCCTAGCGACCCACTTACAAGGGGGCTGAACGGCTGTTGAGTGGCTATTCAGCGTTCGTTCAGACGATGTTCAGAGTTCGTTGCGGTGCCACCGCCAATCCCCTATACTCCCCACAGCGACGACAAGCAAGCAAAGGTGAGGCAGACACAGTGCAGGCGGAAAACCTCGTCGGCAAAGAAATCGACAATATTATCATCCAGGAACGGCTGCGCGGGCGTGGCCTGTCCGTGTTGTACCGTGGTTTCGTCCCCCGGCAGAACAAGAACGTGATGCTGCGGGTGTTGCGGCTCCACCCGGATGACAGCACCGCCAACATGAAGTTTCGTTATGAGATTGAACGGCTGCGGATGCTCCAACACCCGAACATCTTACCGCTGCGTGGGAGTGGCATTAGCGGGGAATACGGTTACGTGACCTATGACTTCTTCCGGGGCGGGGCGCTGGATGACCTGCTGGCCGATGCGTATATGCAGGACATCACCGAGACAACACGCATTCTGATCGGAATTGCCGGGGCGTTGGGCCATGCGCACGCTCGCGGGGTTGTTCACTATGACCTGCATCCGGCGGCGGTCCTGCTGGACGACAACCAACATCCTTTCCTGACGGACTTCGGGCTGGCCGAGCGGCTTCTGGGGGACGATGTTGTGAGTTCACGCGAGGGGCAGGTGCGTCTGCCGTCTTACACCGCGCCGGAACACCTCCAGGGGCACGAGCTTGACGTGCGGGCCAATATCTACAGCCTGGGAGCCATATTCTACCACCTGACCACTGGCCGCCCGCCACACCGCACCGACGGCAGCGTCACGACGGTGATCGAACGGCACATACACGAAACCCCTATTCCACCCCGCCGCGTGAACCGGGTGTTACCCGCCAGCCTGGAGAAAATCATTATGCGGGCGCTGGATAAAACCCCGGCGAAGCGTCATGCCTCCACCAATGCGTTTATCAGCGATTTGGAACGGGCGATGCGGAACCTGTATGAGGGGTTGGACATCCCAGAAGTTCGCACGGCGGACCTGGAGGCGATCACGATTGAGGACAACCCCCGGCGTGAGGTGATAGCCGGGACCACGGGCCAGCGCCGCCGGGGGACGATTGTGGTGGTGGGCACAATGTTGTTCGTAGTGGTCGCGTTGGTCTACATCTCCATGACATTCCCGCCGCCAGACGAGCCAACTGGCGACACCCCCGTTACCCTGACGGCCCCAGAGGCGGACGACAATGGGCGTTAAGGTCGTTGTCGTGGGGGACCTGCTGGCGCGTGTCACCGTCCAGACGGAGCGCCTGCCGCGCCCACACCAGACAGTCCCCGGTTACGGTTTGGCGCAGTCCGTGGTGGGGACGGGGGTTGTCCAGGCGGTCGCGGCGGCCCGGCTGGGCGCGGATGTGCAGTTTGTGGGGTGTGTCGGCGCGGATGTAATCGGCGACTATCTCATACAGGCGTTGGGCGCGGTCGGCGTGGGGACGCACCATATCAGCCGCCATGAGGGAACCCCAAGCGGGATCGTGTTGGGCTTTGCGGAGGGGGGCGTAAAGCCGATGTATGCCGAGGTGCCGGGTGCCAACGCGACCCTCCGCGAGCAGCATGTGCGGGCAGCGGGTGAGGCAATCGTGGCGGCGGACGTGCTGGTGTCGTCGTTGGCGGTCCCGGTGGGGGCCGTCGAACGGGCGTTGCAGATTGCCCAGGCCGGGCAGACGCGGCGCGTAGTCAAGCCAACCCCGTTGACGGCAACCGTCCCGGAGCAGGTGTTGCGGCTGGCGGATGTGCTAACCCCCAACGAGAACGAACTACGGACGTTAGCGCAACAGGCCGCCCAGCGCGAGGCCGTGCCGGGCCAACTGACCGTGTGTACGCTGGGTAAACTGGGCGCACAGTGGTTCCAGCAGCCCACGGACGGCGGCGACATGACATCCGGGCGGGTGCCGGGTTTCCGGGTGCGGGCCGTGGATGTGACGGGAGCGGGGGCGGCCTTTAGCGCGGCGCTGGGGGTGGCGCTGGCAGAGGGCCAAGCGACTGAGGCGGCGATCCGTTTTGCGAACGCGGTTGGCGCACGTATGACCACGCAACCGGGCACCTGGGGGGCGCTGCCGTCCCGCGAGGCCGTCACCGAACAGCTTGCCCGTTGAGGCGCTTGCCCCCAGCCGCACCGGGAACCCGAGGGCTGAGGGCCGAGGCGGGGTAAACGCTACGTCAACGGCTTGAGGTCATCCAGAATAAAGGGCAACAACTCGCTCACGGTCGGGTGGTTGAACATCGCCCGCTTGAACGTCTTGTAGGACGCGCCCGTGTACATAAAGGCGGTGATAATGCCGGCCAACTCGTCCCCGCCAATGCCGAACGTCGTCGCCCCCACAAATTGCTCCGTGTCCGCGTCCACAAACAGCTTGATGACCCCGCTGGTTTCGTCGCGCTCCTGTGCGCGGGAGATCTCGGACATTGGCCGTTTCGCCATCAGGATGTTACGGCCACTCTCACGGGCCGCCTTCTCGCCCATCCCCACCCGGCCTAGCGGCGGGTCCATGTACATGGCGTAGGTCATGTGCCTGTCGGAGATTTTACGGTCGCCGCCGTTCAGATGGTCGAGGAACACCTGCGCGTCGTTCACGGAGGTGTGGGTAAAGGCCCCGCGCCCGTTGATGTCACCAACCGCGTAGATGTGCGGGACGTTGGTTTGTGCCACATCATTCACCGGGACATAGCCACGCTCGTTCATCTCCACGCCTGCTGCTGCTAGGTTGAGGTTCTCCGCGTTCGGCACACGTCCAGCCGCCACCAACAGGTGCGAGCCGCTGACCTGGTGTTCCTCGTCATCTACCGTGTAGTGCAACGTTAGCGGGGTGTCGCCGTCGGCACCGGCTGCTGTCGCCGTCGCGTTGAGCACCACGTTGACGCCCTCGGTTTCTAGCACGCGCTTGGCCTCCTCCGCCACATCCTCGTCCTCGCGGAACATCAACTGCGGGCCGCGCTCCACAATCGTTACCTGCGAGCCAAACCGCCGGAAAGCCTGCGCGAACTCGATGCCAATGTAGCTCCCGCCCAGGATTACGAGATGCTCTGGCAGGTCCATTAGGTCTAGCAAGCCACGGTTCGTCATCCACGGTACAGCCTCTAAACCGGGCAGGTCAATCTGGCGTGGACGTGCCCCGGTGTGGATGATGATGCGTTCGCCGTGAATTTCGTCGTCGCCCACGCGCACCGTGTTCGGCCCGGTGAATGCCCCATAGCCCTCATACAGGGTGATACCGTCTGTGGACTTCAGCCATGCTTTCATACCACTGCTCCAGCTATTGCGGAGGTCGTTTTGGCGGCTCATGACCTTTGCAAAGTCAATCGTGAAGCCGTCCGTGTTGACCCCGAAGTCCGGGCCACGACGGGCCATGTGTGCAGCACGGGCGCTCGCCACCAGCGTTTTCGTCGGCGAGCAGCCGTAGTTCACACACGTCCCACCAAAGCGACCGCCTTCGGCGACTGCCAACGTCAAGCCCTTCTCCAAAAGCGGGCCAACCAGCGTGCCTGTACCCTGGCCGGTGCCAATTAAGATGATGTCATAGGATTCCAAGGGGATGCTCCTCTTTTTTGCGTGTCTCGGTCACGTTAGCTTAACGTCACTTTGACGGGTACTGTGTAAGGAGCCTTACAAGGGCTGTGCTTTTTTATAGCTTTAGGGCTTTGTCTGGTAAAGTTGTTG